>VHBP01000120.1 GCA_016871915.1 Gemmatimonadota bacterium | reverse complement strand
GGAGATCACGCGGAACCCCGGTCTGCCCGGCGGCCTCATCGGGCGGATCGGCGTGGCGCTCACCGCCGCCGACCCGAGTCGCGTCTACGCCCTCGTGGAGAACGAGAATGGCGGGCTCTTCACCTCTGGTGACGGCGGTGCGACCTGGACCCTCGTGAACAGCGATCGGTCGATCCGCCAGCGCGCCTTCTATTACACCCACCTCTTTGCCGACCAGCGCAACGCCGACGTGGTCTACGCGCAGAACACCTCGTTCTTCCGCTCCGCCGACCGCGGGAAGACCCTCACCAACATTGGGAACGGGACGCACGGCGACTTCCACGATCTCTGGATCGATCCTGATGACTCCAATCATCTCGTCGTCGCGAACGATGGCGGCGGGACCGTCACGACCGATCTCGGGAAGAACTACACGGCGCAGGACTACCCCACCGAACAGTTCTATCACGCGATCACCACCGCGCACATCCCCTTCCACGTGTGCGGCTCGCAGCAGGACAACAGCACCCTCTGCGTCCCGTACAACTGGAACATCGGCTCCCCCGAGCGCACCGCCGGCGGGATGGCGGTGAGCTACATCGCTGGCGGCGGCGAACCTGGCTATATCGCCGCCGACCCGCGCGACCCCGACCTCTTCTACTCGGGAACCAACAACGGCGGCTACGTCGACAAGTTCAATCGCCGCACCGGGCTCTCCCGCGAGGTGAATCCCTATCCCTGGTTCTACTCCGGCGAACCCAGCTCGGCGATCCGCGAGCGCTGGCAGTGGACCTTTCCGATCATCTTCTCCAAGGTCGATCCCTCGCGTCTCTATGTCTCCTCGCAGCGACTCTGGATGACGAAGGACGGCGGCGCGACCTGGCAGGTGCTGAGCCCCGACCTCACGCGCCACGACCCCGCGACGCTAGGGAAGTCCGGGGGCCCGATCACCGGCGACATGAACGGCCCCGAGGTCTACGCGACGATCTTCAGCGTCGCACCGGGGAAGCGCGATGTGAATGTGATCTGGACGGGCTCTGACGACGGCCTCGTGCACGTCACGCGCGATGGTGGCAAGACGTGGAAGAACGTCACCCCGCGCGAGATGCCCGACTTCGGACGTGCGAGCCAGATCGACGCCTCGGCGTTCGACTCCGGCGTCGCCTATCTCTCGGTGCGGAAACCACTGCTGAACGACTTCGCACCGTACATCTTCAAGACGACCGATTACGGTGCGACCTGGACGAAGATCGTCACTGGGATCCGCGCCGACGATTACATCCACGCGGTGCGCGAGGATCCCACGCGGCGCGGTCTGCTCTACGCGGCGGGGCAGCACGGCGTCTATCTCTCGTACGATGATGGCGCCCAGTGGCAGTCGCTCCGGCTCAACATGCCCGATGTCCCGGTCGCCGACCTGATCGTCGAGGCGAATGAGTTGGTGATCGCCACGCATGGCCGCGGCTTCTGGGTGCTCGACAACATCGCGCCGCTGCGTCAGGCCACTGCGGCGATCGTCGCGCGCGCGCCGCAGCTCTTCACCCCGCCCACCGCGGTGCGCTCCGGGGTCCCGGTGCCGATCACCTGGCAGTTCG
>VHBP01000119.1 GCA_016871915.1 Gemmatimonadota bacterium | reverse complement strand
GTCGGTGCAGATCGCGGCCCTCCCGACGCGCCGTGAAGCAGAGGCTGTGGTCAAAGGACTCGCCGCGCGTGGGTACGTTGGGCTTCGCATCGACGGCGAGACCCCCCCATTCCGTATACGCATGGGCCGTTATGCGACGCGCGAGGAGGCGCAACGCGCGCTCGCGGCGTATCGCACCAAGGAAAAGGGCGATGGATTCGTGACGCCGGTCCCCGCGCGATGAGTGGGGGCAGTGGGACCCCGTTGATGGCGCAGTACCGGGAGATCAAGGCGCAACATACCAATGCGATCCTCTTCTTCCGAATGGGGGACTTCTACGAGATGTTCTACGAGGATGCGGAGGTCGCGGCGCGCGCGCTCGATCTCACACTCACCTCGCGGAACAATGGGGCGGCGGCGGAGGTGCCACTCGCCGGGATTCCGGTGAAGGCGGCGGCGGACTATATCCGGCGCCTCGTGCAGCAGGGATACCGTGTGGCGATCTGCGAGCAGATCGAGGATCCCAAGGTCGCGAAGGGGATCGTGAAGCGTGAGGTGGTGGAGACGATCACCCCTGGGGCCGCCTTCAGCGATGACTTGCTCGATGCGTCGCGTAACACCTTCCTCGCGGCGATCGCGCTCGGGAGTGATGGCGTTGGCTTCGCCGCCGCCGATCTCTCCACCGGCGAGTTCCGTCTCGTGCGGTGCACGCGCGAGGATCTCGACGCGGTACTTGCGCGACTCGCCCCACGCGAACTCCTCGTGGCGACCGGAACCTCGATCGAGGGGGTGACACGCGCCGACGATCTCCTGACCACGCCGCGCGAGGGATGGGAGTTCGATCCCGCGCTCGCGAGCGATGCGCTGGTGCAGCACTTCGGTGTCGCCTCGCTCGAAGGGTTCGGCCTCGATGCGACGCGCGATGCGGCGGCGATCGGCGCGGCGGGGGCGTTGCTCCGCTATCTGAAGGAGTTGCAGCCGGGGGGTGTGCCGCACCTCATGCGGCCGACGATCGAACGCCCCGGTGGGGTGATGCCGCTGGACGAGATGACGCGCCGGAATCTCGAGCTCGTCGATTCGCTGCGCACCACCGACGACACGAGCGGAACCCTCTTGGGCGTGCTCGATCGCACGCAGACCCCGATGGGCGCGCGTCTGCTGCGGCAGTGGATCTTGGCGCCGCTCACCGAGGTCGCAGCGATCACCGCGCGTCTCGATGCGGTGCAGTCGCTGGTCGATGATGCGCTGGCGCGCGAGGCCCTGCGGTCCGCCCTCGATGGCGTGCGCGACATCGAGCGACTCGCGGGTCGCACCGCCGCGCTCCGCGCCACCCCACGTGACCTCCGCGCCCTCGGCGATTCGCTCGCGCGGCTCCCTGCGGTGCATCAGGCGCTCTCGCGGCTCACCGCGCGCGGGACGCTGGCCGCGATCGCCGAGTCGTGGGACGATGCGGCCTTGATCGCGGCGGAGATCCAGCGTACCCTCGTCGAGCGGCCGCCGCTCAGCTTCGGGGACGGGGAGACGGTGGCGATCGGCATCGATGCCACGCTCGACGAATTGCGCGCGATCGCCGCGGGTGGCAAGGACGCGATCGCCGCGCTACAAGCGGCGGAGCGCGAGCGCACCGGGATCGCCTCGC
>VHBP01000118.1 GCA_016871915.1 Gemmatimonadota bacterium | reverse complement strand
CCTGCGGGAGCCCATCGCGCATCGGTGGTGTGCAAAGGATCACCTCCCCCACGCCGGCCACACGCGCCGGGACCGCTCCCATCAGCACTGAGCTCGGATATGCCGCACGCCCACCTGGCGCATAGACCCCCACCCGAACGAGTGGGTCGGGACGCCGACCGATCACCACACCGTCAGCGGTCGTCACCTCGCGCACTGTCGGGCGGAAGGCGGCATGGACCTCCTCGAGGTTCCGCACCGCGCGATCGAGCACGCCACGAAGCACAGGATCGATCCGCTCGAGTGCCTCCGCCCACACAGCGCGCGGCACCTCGATCTCCAGCGCTTCCACTCCATCGAACTCCGCCGCGAATCGCCGCAGCGCCGCATCGCCATCGCGACGCACTTCCGCCAGCTGCGCCGCGACCCGCGAGCGCACCGTCGCATCGGTCATCGTCGCGCGCGCGAAGAGCACCGCACGCGCGGTGTCAGTGAGTGGCGCAGCCGGTCCGCGATAGGCGAGCGTGAAGGAGCTCGCTCCCGCACCAACGCGCACATGCTCGCCGGAATTCGGATTCGCACTCATGCCAGCAACCGCTCGATGCGCGTCACCAGGATCCCCTCACCACCGATCCCCTTGAGCGCGTTCACCGTCCGATAGATCCCCTGCGCCGGACAGACCGCGTGCACCGCGACCTTCTCCCCGCCATTCAGCACATCGATCACCGTCGGCCCCGAGATTCCCGGGAGGATCTTCCGCACCTCATCAAGCTTGGCGCGTGGCACATTCGCCATCACATAGCGCTGATCGCGCGCCGCGAGCACCGAACGCAACGCGCCAACCAACTCCTCGAGCCCTGCACGCCGCTCCGCCCTCGCATCGCGCGCCACTACCAGCTGCGCCGTTGACTCCAGCACCGTCGCGATCTCGCGCAGTCCATTCACCCGCAACGTCGACCCGCTCGACGTGAGATCGAGGATCACATCGGCGATCCCGAGGTGAGGCGCCACCTCCACCGCCCCCGACACTGGCACCAACGTCACGCGCTTCCCACGCTCGGCGAAGAACCGCGCCGTCACCCGCGGGAAGACCGTCGCCACCCGCGTCCCGTCAGCGAGGTCGTCAATCGAACGGATCCCACTCTCGTCGCGTGCCGCCACCACGAGGCGACACCGTCCGAAGCCGAGGTCGAGCATCGACTCGAGTCCGCGATCCGATTCCTGCACGAGGTCCCATCCGGTGATCCCCGCATCGGCCGATCCATCGGCCACGAGTTCGGGGATGTCCTGAGCGCGGACGAAGATCGCCTCGAACTCGCCACCTAGGGAGGCGACGAGCGCGCGGTCCGAGGCCGCGCGGATCTCGAGCCCCGCGTCGGCGAGGAGGGACCGGGTGTCGTCATTCAGACGACCCTTATTGGGGATGGCGAGTCGAAGCATCGGAAAGACAGGAGAAGGCAGAAAAGGAGGGGGCAGAAAACACGAAACCCGACCGCGGGTGGCGGACGGGTCGGGGAAGACCGCTGACGCTCTGGCTGGGCGCCTTAGGCCCAGAACTCCGCGCGCGCCGCGCACCCCCGACCCGTCGGGCCGTGGTGATGGTGCGCATGGTGGTGGGCGGTGCGGTTCATGGAGGGGGGATCCTAGTCGGGTCGAGTCGGATTCGTCAATTCCTAATGCTGTCTAGAGTGTCGAATAAAGGT
>VHBP01000117.1 GCA_016871915.1 Gemmatimonadota bacterium | reverse complement strand
TGGCCGAGGGACCGAGCCAGAGGTTCCAATCCATCGTCTCGGGGACGTTGTGCGCATCGGTCGGGCGATTCACCGCCTGCGGCCAGATCGGACGATTCGTCCAGCACTCCACGCGCCGCACCGAACCGATCAACCCCGCCTCGACCCACTCACGGATCAGACGGATCCCCTCGAGCGCATGGCCCTGGTTCCCCATCTGCGTCACCTGCTTGGGCCGCTTCGCCGCTTCGGCCTTGAGCGCGCGGACCTCACCGATCGTGCGGGCGAGCGGCTTCTGGCAGTAGACATGCTTCCCCATCTTGAGCGCCATCATCGCCGCCACCGCATGCGTGTGATCCGGGGTGGAGACGGTCACCGCGTCGATGTTGTTGCGCTCCTTCTCGAGCATCTCGCGGAAGTCGCGATAGGGCTTCACCGACGGATACGCCCGATACGCGCGCTCGGCGGAGCGATCGTCCACGTCGGCGAAGGCGACGAGCTGCTCGCCGGCCACGCCGCGCACGTCATTGAACCCCATCCCCCCCACGCCGATGCAGGCGATGCGGAGCTTCTGGCTCGGCTGCTCGCCGGCCCAGGCGTAGAGGGGACGCGGGATGGAGATGGCGGCGCCAGCGGCAGCCATGCCACCGACGAAGGTGCGACGATCGAGGGGTGATCCGGCCATGGGGAGATCCTCAGCGAGTGGCGGTGGAGGGCGCGGCGGGACGGAACAGGAACGCGAGCACGACGAAGAGGACGAGGGCGCCGGTGGCGGGGATCATCCAGATCGCCGACCAATCATGCGTCACCTTGAGGCAACTCCCCGCAGCTTGTAGGGGATCGGTGCAATCGGGATGCTGCGTGGCGTACATCCCCACCACCTGCCCCGCGACGATCGTCGCGACGAGGAAGCCGAGGCCGTTGGTGACGAGGGTGAGGAGCCCCTGCGCGGCGCCACGCATGGCGACACCGGCGCGCTGATCGGTGTAGATCTGCCCGCTCACGAAGAAGAAGTCGAAGCAGATCCCGTGGAGGAGGATCCCGGCGTAGATCAACCACATCCCCGTGCTGGCATCGCCCGCGCCGAAGGCGTAGTAGCGGAGCGCCCAGGCGAGCACGCCGACGAGCATGATCCCCTTGATCCCGAAGCGGACGAGCAGCACCGGGAGGAGGAGCATGAACCCCACCTCGATCATCTGCCCGAAGGTCATCACGAACGCCGGCTGCGCGACGCCGATCTCGTTGAGGAAGTCGTTGGTGGAGGCGTGATACCACTGCAGGAGGATCGAGACGAGGAAGCTCCCGAGCATGAAGACCGCGAAGTCGCGGTGCTTGAGCATCCCGAGCGCATCGAGCCCGAGCGCGTCCGAGACGCGGAAGGGACGATCCCCGCCCTTGGGGGGCGTCGGGGGGAGGGTCAGCGACAACACTCCGGTGAGCACGCCCGCGATCGCGGCGATGCGCATCGGCACATTGGAGTCCTCCACCTGGAGGAACTTCCCGATCAGGATCCCGGCGGCGATCCATCCCACGGTCCCCATCACGCGGATCGCGGGGAACTCCTTCTCGGAGCTCGTCACCTGCTGGAAGGCGATGTTATTCGCGAGGGCGAGCGTCGGCGTGTAGCAGAGCGCGTAGAGGAGGAAGGTCGAGGCGAAGGGGACGAACTCCGTCTGGCTCGACGCGATCCACATCACCGCGGCGCCCGCGAGATGCAACGCCGCCATCAACTTCTCGGCGTTCACCAACCGATCGGCGATGA
>VHBP01000116.1 GCA_016871915.1 Gemmatimonadota bacterium | reverse complement strand
CGCCGCGGTGCGTGCCATGTACGGGAGGGCGAACTCCCGGTATTCGCGCGGCCCGAGCGAACCGGACCACGAATCGAAGATCTGGAGCGCCTGCGCGCCGGCCGCGGCCTGCGCGACCAAGAAGCGCCCGACGTTGTCGGCCAGGCGCTCCATCAGCGTGTGCGAGAAGACGGGGTCGGCGAAGAGGAGCTTCTTCGCGATGCTGAACGACTTGGTCCCTTTGCCCTCGGTCATGTAGGCAAAGAGGGTCCAGGGCGCCCCGGCGAATCCGATGAGGGGGACGCGGCCATGGAGTTCACGGCGTGTCATGCGCAGCGCATCACAATGGAAGCGGAGGCCCTCCTCAGGTTCCACGTCGTGCAAGCGCTTGAGGTCGTGCATCGTGCGCACGGGATCGGCGAACTGCGGTCCGACCCCTTCATCGACCGTCAACGACATCCCCATCGCGGCGGGGATCACCAGGATATCGGAGAAGATGATCGCCGCATCGACTCCCATCAGGTCGACAGGCTGGAGCGTCACCCCGGTCGCGAGCTCCGGGGTGTGACACATGGTGAGAAAGTCTGCGGTGGCGCGCACCGCCCGATACTCGGGGAGATAGCGGCCCGCCTGGCGCATCATCCAGACCGGAGGACGCTCCACCGGCTCGCGGCGGCAGGCACGAAGGAAGAGATCGTTCATGGGAGTCGACATCAGCGGTTCCGAGAAGAGCGGGAGGGACGACGAGCGCCGGCGGTCCCGCGCGGGGGTTCCGGCGGGATGGGGGGACCGGCGAAGAGCGATTCGAGGGTGACACTGAAGGCCTGTAGCGCCTCGCCATGCGCGATAGCGGTGCGGAGCTTGGTCATCGGACGGGCGAGGAGCTTGGCGACGATGCGATCGGTCGCGTGATCGGCGACGGCATCACCCGCGGCGAAGGTGAGTTCGCGACGGCAGATCTCCGTCAGTGCCTGTGCGAGGGGACGGATCGCCTCGCGCGCGGCTGCCGCGGCGACCCACTCGACGAAGCTCTCGAGCTCCGCCTCGACGATCGATTCCGCTGCGGGTGCCGCTGCCTTGCGTGTCGCCTCCGCCTGGAGCACCGGGAGATGCAGGGCGTCGAGGTCGGCGACGGTGATCCCCGGGACCCCATGCAACGTCGGATCGATGTTGCGCGGAATCGAGAGATCCATCAGCAGGAGCGGATAGGTGGAGGTGCCACAGTTCTCTCGCGCCTGCCGCAACGCACTCGCGACCACGACGGGCTCGGTGGCCCCCGTCGCGGCGATCGCGACATCGGCCATCGCGAGCTCCACATGCAGCGCCTCCCACGGCGCGGCACGCCCCCCGACCTCGGCGGCGAGTTGCTGCGCGCGCTTGGTGGAGCGGTTGATGCAGACCACATCGCGTGCACCGAGCTTGTTGAGTTGGCGCGCGACCGATTGTCCCGTCTTCCCGCACCCGACGACGACGAGCCGCGCATGCGCGAGGTTCCCGAACCGGTCGCGAGCGGTCGCCGCCGCCTCGGCGCCGACGGAGCGACGCCCACCGGTGAGCGAGGTCTCGGTCTGCACGCGCTTCCCGGTGCGCAGGGCGGTGTCAAAGAGGCGGTGCAACACGGAGCCGGCCGCACCCGTCTGCGAGGCGCGGCGATAGCAGTCGCGGATCTGGCCGAGGATCTGGCCGTCCCCCATCACCTGCGAGTCGAGTCCGGTGGCGATACGCAGCACGCGGCGCGCGACTTCGAGGCCAGCCTGACGCTGGGCGATCGCGAGGAGGGCCTTGGCGTCGGCCTTGTTCCCCATCCAGGCGCGCGCGATGGCGGTGATCGCGTGGTCGAAGGCGGCCGGTGTCGCGGGATCATGACTCGCCGTCCAGGCGTAGATCTCGCTTCGGTTGCAGG
>VHBP01000115.1 GCA_016871915.1 Gemmatimonadota bacterium | reverse complement strand
AAGGGTTCAGTCTGAAGGGCTCGGTCGCGCGGCTGCGGGAGGCGACGGGACTCGATCAGGCGCGGACGATCCGCACCGAGGGCGCCCCGATCCCGCTCCATCCCCTCCCGATCTGGGACGATGGGCGTGAGGTGGTGCTCGCCGGCGATGCCGCGGGTGTCGTCGCCCCCGCGAGCGGTGAGGGGATCTTCTATGCGATGACCGGTGGGCGACTCGCCGCCGATGCGGTCGAGGCGGCGCTCGCCACCGGGTCGGCGCGTGCCCTCGCCGGCGCCCGTAAGCGCTTCATGCGCGCCCACGGGCAGGTCTTCTGGGTCCTCGACATCATGCAGCGCTTCTGGTATACCGACGATGATCGGCGCGAGCGCTTCGTCGCGATCTGCCGCGACGAGGATGTACAGCGTCTCACCTTCGATGCGTACATGCGGAAGCGACTCGTCCGCGCCAAGCCGCTGAGCCATGTCCGCATCTTCTTCAAGAACCTCGCCCATCTCACCGGGATGGCGTCCGCCTAATGGACGCCCCGCTCTGGGTCCCGATTGCGACGGCGTTCGCCTTCTGGGCGAGCGTCGCCACGTTGGGTGGGCTCGTGACCGATATCGGTCCCTGGTATCGGTCGCTGAAGCAGCCGTGGTGGAAGCCGCGCGATGCCCTCTTCGGTCCGATCTGGACCACGGTCTTCCTGACCGCCGGCACCGGGTGCGTGGTCGCCTGGCGTGGCGCGGGCGGGACGCCGGAGGAGCGCCTGCTCTTCCAGGTGGCCTGCATCGTGAATGGCGTCGGCAACGTCTGGTGGAGCTGGATCTTCTTCCGAGCCCGCCGACCCGACTGGGCCCTCTGGCAGGTGGGTCCCTTCTGGCTGTCGATCTTCTGGATGTATTGGACCTCGCGGCCCCTGGCCTACGAGGCCGGAATCTGGTTCGCCCCGTACCTCACCTGGGTCACCATCGCGATCTACCTCAACTGGACCGTCGCGCAGATGAACGGTCCCTTCCGAGGCCGGTGACGTCATGCTGATCTCCATGGCGGTCGACTTCCGGCACGCGAACGTCGCGACCCGCGAACGGTTCCATCTCACTGACGCGCGCATCGCGCGCCTCGAGGCGGGGAACCTCCACGCCGATGTCCGCGAGGTTGTCTGTCTCGCCACCTGCAACCGAAGCGAGATCTACGCCTGGACGGCGAGTCATGATCCCGCGACACCGGCCGCCTTCGACCACGCGATCACCGCCATCGCGCGCGCCTGGATGGGGAACAAGGCCGACGCCAAGGCGCTCCTCGCGATCGCCCAGCGTCAGGCCGGGCTCGACGTCGCGCGACGCGTGCTGCGCATCGCCACTGGACTCGACTCGCAGGTGATGGGCGACGGCCAGATCCTCGGCCAGATCCGCGATTGCTATCGCCGTGCCTCGCAGACGGGGGCGGCTGGCTCCGTGCTCCACCGACTCTTCGACACCGCCCTGCGCACGGGGAAGCGCGTGCAGACCGAGACCTCACTCACCGGTGGGCGTCGCTCCGTCGGCGCGGAGGCGGCGACGACCGCTCGCGACCGATTCGGGAACCTCGCGCATGCGCGGCTCGTCGTCGTCGGGTGCGGGAAGACCGGACAGTCGGTCGCGCGCCAACTCAACAAGCTCGGCGCGCGCGATGTGGTCTGCATCAACCGCTCCTCCAAGCGCGCGCAGCAACTCGCCGCCGAGATCGGCGGGCGGGCCGCACCGTGGGAGGCACTACACGTGGAGGTCGCGATGGCCGATGTCGCGATCGCCGCGACGGGGGCCACGGAGCCCGTCGTGGTCGCGAGCGCGCTGCGGCAAGCACGGGAGAACTGTGGCACGTCCACCTATCCGCTGCTCTTGATGGACCTCTCGATCCCCCGCAACATCGATCCGACGTTGCATGGGGTCCCGGGGATCACGGTCGCCGACCTCGACGCCCTGCATCTCCCGGTGCTCCAGGCGGAGG
>VHBP01000114.1 GCA_016871915.1 Gemmatimonadota bacterium | reverse complement strand
AGCTCGCCGATCAGGTGTACACCCTCTCCACGATCAATCAGCGCAAGTATGAGGCGCTGACGCGACTCTACACCGGGGTCGCGGTGATGACCGCGATGCTCGGCGGGATCATCGCGACGATCGGGGTGTATCGCCTCTGGCCATGAGCGCACCGCGGTTGGCGGCCGCGCTTCAGCGCCTCGCCCGTGCTGCCTCGGAGGATCTCTTCGGTGGGCCGCGGCCCTGGCGCTTCGCGACCGTCATCAATCTGCAGAAGGGCGCGACCTTCTTGGTCCTCGGGTGCTGCCTTTGGTGGTACGGGGCGACTGGGGCACCAGCCTGGACCTATCTCGCACTGCATGGGAGCTACGGCTTGGTCTGGTTGCTCAAGGATCTCGCCTTCCCCGATCCCAAGTGGCAGGTGCGTGTGACGCTCGCTGGCGGCCTCGCCGCCTTCTGCTTCGTGCTCGGACCGTACTGGGTGATCGGCTGGCTCCTGCTCTCTGGGCGGGTGGTGCCGACCTATCCGGTGGCGGAGCCGATCTGGCTCGCGGGGTGTGTCTCGCTCTGCGTGCTCGGCGTGGCGCTCATGATCGCCGCCGATGCGCAGAAGTACTTCACACTACGTGAACGGCGGCAGCTGATCACCGACGGGGTCCATCGCTACATCCGGCATCCGAATTACCTCGGCGAGATGATGATCTACGGGAGCTTCGCCCTCGTGGTCTGGCACTGGATCCCGGCCGCGATCCTCGCCTGGGTCTGGCTCGGTGTCTTCGTGCCGAACATGGTGATGAAGGAGGCCTCGCTCTCGCGGTATCCCGAGTGGGCGGCGTATCGAGGGCGGAGCTGGTGGCTCATACCGGGGGTCCTGTGATGGAGAAGCGGTCGATGGGGACGTGGTGGCGTGCTCGGCGGGCGATCGGTGTGCTACTACTGGCGGGCCTGATCGGCTGCGACAGTCCCACGAAGAGTGAGGATCCGGCGATCCTCTCGATCACGGTGTCATCGACGGTCAACCCACTTGCACGACTGGTGACGGTGACGTTGGCCGAGCCAGGGCGCGCTCGGCTGACGTGGGGGGCGACCGGGACCCCAGTGCTCACGCTCGTGGGCGACTCGCTCTCGGCGCAGCACCGCTTCCTGATGACGCGGTTGCGGGCGAATACGAGCTATACCCTCGAAGCTCATGTAGAGGGATCGAGCGCGTCGCCGGTGCGCACCCCTCTTGAGGTCGGGGCGCTCCCGCCGAATCTCGCCGCGGCCACCTTCTCTACGACGGGGACACCGACCCTCCCCGTCTCGGTGATCGAGATCGTCAGTGCGACCGGGCTGGTGGGGCTGCTGATGGTGGAAGACGGGCAGATCGTCGGGCATCTCCCCATCTCCTCCGGTTCGCTCTTCGGGGCGACGCGGCGCGCGAACGGGCAATTCGTGCTGCTCGATCCGCTGCATGGGCTCGTGGTGCAGACGGCGGGGGGTGAGGAGGTCACGCGGCTCCCACATCCGAGTGTTGCGCTCGTCACGCCGTATGGACGGATCCATCACGATGTGATCGCCACCCCGCGGAATACCCTCCTCTTCATCGCCAACGAGACCCAGCTCGTCGGCACCGATTCGATCGTCGGGGAGGCGCTCTGGGAGTGGACGCCGGAAACGAACCTCGTGGTGAAGCGATGGAGCAGCTTCACCGAGCTCGAATGGACCACGCTCAAGGGGTCGCGGTCGGCGGTCGGGAATTGGCTTCACGGCAACGGGATCAACATCGGGCCGCGTGGGAACGTCGTGATGTCGCTCCGTAATGCCGACCACGTGATCTCGATCGCACCGGATTGGTCGCGGATCGAATGGCGGCTCGGTGGGCCGACCGGGACCCTCACCCTCCCGGAGGCGGATCGCTTCTGGGGCCAGCACTACGTATCGGAGCCGACGGCGGGGCGCGTCCTCGTGTTCGACAACGGGTTCGATCGCCCAGGGGCTGCCTTCTCCCGAGCCATCGAATACGCCATCGACCCGG
>VHBP01000113.1 GCA_016871915.1 Gemmatimonadota bacterium | reverse complement strand
GAGGGCAGGGTGATGGGAAGGACGCGTGACGCGATTCCCAATCTACTGTGCCCTCAGGCGCCCTTCACCCCGCCGGGACGACGAAGGCCACGCGCTCAGTGATGGGATGCTCGCGGCTCCGGAGGGTGGCGATGGCGGTGTAGGCCCCCGGCTTCGTCGGGACCCAGCGCTCCCGAAAGGCGAGCTGGTCCCCGCGGCGGAGGACGCGCTGCTGCATGGCACGGGTGAAGAGGCGCCCCTCGCTCCACTGCCAGACCGGGGTCCCCGCGGCGTCGAGGATCACGACCTCGTGGGTGCGACCATCCTGGAAGCTGAGCTCGAGGCGCCGGTCACTCCGCTGGGTGACCACGAAGTCGAGGTCGACCGCCTCCCCGACGCGGACGTCGAGGATCCCATCCAGTGGCTCAGTCTCCGCCCCCGCCTCGGCCGGTCGCTCCGTCGCCTCCGCCGACCGCCCGACCCCTCCCTCATTCCACGCCCCGACGGTGAAGCTCAGAGCCGAGGCGCAGAGGAGTCCCACCGGAACCCTGAAGATCACGCGGACCGTCCTGGCGAGTGCGGTTGCCTGTCCCCTGACCCCTCCCACCCGACCCCTGCCGTCCGGTCGTGTTTCGAGGCCAGTGTTATCCACATTTTGACGACCCGAAATGCCCTATGTCACGGCCCTGCTTTGCTTGCGCTTTTTTTCACAAGCTCCTAGGATTCAAGGTTGTCATGCCCGAGGACTCTCGCTCTGCGCTGGCCTCGGCCGGACGGTTCGCCGGCCTTGGGTTCCAGCTGCTCGCTTCCATCCTGCTGTTCCTCTATTTGGGGCAGTGGGTGGACCGACGGCTGGAGACCGACCCGCTCTTCCTCTACGTCGGCGTCTTCACGGGCGCGGCGGCCGCCATCTATTCGATGTATCGGAGTCTGATGGCGGAGCAGCGGCGAGAGGAAGCGGAGAAAAAGGAGCGCAAGGGACCATGAGGGCCTGGGTCCGCTTCGGTGTGCTCTCGACGGCGGTCATCACCGGGCTCGCCTGGGTGGTGACGCTGCGGTGGTCGGACCCGATGACGGTGCGCGCGATCTGGTCGAGCGCGGTGATCGCCTCGGTGGTGCAGTTGGTGGGATTCGCGGTCGCACGGCCGCTGATGCGCGAGAACCCGATCGCGGGATGGGGACTCGGCTCGATCGTGCGATTCGCGGCGGTGGTGATCCATGCGGTGCTCGGTGTCCCCGCGCTGGGGGTCCCCTCGGGGACGGCGCTGGTGAGCCTCGTGGGATTCCTCTTCGTGACCATGCTGTTCGAGCCTCTCTTCCTGAGATCCTGATGCTGCTGCGTGCGTTCCTCGCCTCGTTCGCCCTCCTGACCCTCGCTGCCGCGCCGGTGCGCGCCGAGGGAAGCGGTGTCGGTTGCCATCTCCCCGAGATGGGCCACTCGGCCGAGAAGGTCGACATCATCACGCCGCACATCACGAATTCGGATCATCTCGAGATCCCGTACTACAAGTTCCCGTTCTTCATGGAGTGCACCCTTCCCAAGTGGAAGCCGGTGCACCTCGGCGGGTTGGAGATCGATCTCTCCCCGAGCAAGCATGTGGTCTTTCTCGTCTTCGGGAGCGCGATCCTCTTCCTGATGATGCTGATGGTCGCGCGGTCGCATCGGCGCGCGATGGCGAAGGGCGGGGTGCCGGCCGGCGGCGCGAACGCGATCGAGGCGATGATCCTCTACATCCGCAACGAGGTCATCCTGCCGAACGTCGGCCATCACGGCGAGGGGTTCGTCCCCTATCTGCTCACGGCCTTCTTCTTCATCCTCACGCTCAACCTGCTCGGGCTCGTCCCGTACGGCGCGACGGCGACGGGGAACATCTCTGTCACGGCGACGCTCGCGATCCTGACCTTCCTGACGGTCGAGGTCGCGGGGATCCGTGCGAACGGCTTCGGCTATCTCAACACGATCTTCTACTGGAACAACGAGCTGCCGGCGGCGATGCGGCCCGTGATGTTCCTCATCATGAGCCCGGTCGAGATG
>VHBP01000112.1 GCA_016871915.1 Gemmatimonadota bacterium | reverse complement strand
CCGGGCGCATCACGATGCGGCCCTCGGCGAGCGCCCGACGTGCGGTCGCCGTCTTGTCGCTGACATCGACCATCGAGGCGGAACCATCCGCGGCGAGATGCGAGAGCGAGGCGCTGGGATCGGTGGGCATATGATGTGATGTGATCGTGGTGAGGGGCCGTCAGCGTATCAGACGGGATGACCGGCAAGCGCGAAGACCAAACGCGTAGTGATCAACTGGGGGTTCACGTTCCCCTCAACGAGCCGCTTGGCCTCCTCTATCTCGGGGATCGCGCGGACCGCGCGGCGCGCGCTGGGCTCATCACCCCGCTGCGAGGCGTCGCGCGCGCGCTCATGGAGCAGCACGGTCAGCGCATCGAGCACATCGCTGAAGCTCCCGCGTGCCTTGGAGGATGAACTCGAGAGGGCCGCGCGGAGCATCGCCTCGCGACCCATCTCAGCCGCGGTGAGTAGCTGCCGAGCCCGATCGACTGCCACCGAGCGGTCCAATGCACCGATCAATGCGCCGGGCGCGCCACCTGCCACCCGAACACGGTCGGCGGCGGATCCCGAGGGGAGCGCGGGATTGACCAGGGGATCGTCGATGAATCGACGGACCATCGACTCCGGGAGCGTCGGGATGCGGAAGGCGACGACGCGGGAGCGGATCGTCGGGAGCAAGGTCCCCGGTTCACTCGAG
The DNA here is from genome assembly GCA_016871915.1 of Gemmatimonadota bacterium. Lineage (GTDB taxonomy): Bacteria > Gemmatimonadota > Gemmatimonadetes > Gemmatimonadales > Gemmatimonadaceae > Pseudogemmatithrix. The sequence goes on along the minus strand of VHBP01000112.1, from coordinate 1,379 downwards.
GTGAGGATGAACGTCGTGTCCGCAGGTGGTTCCTCGAGCAACTTGAGGATCGCGTTCGCCGTCTCGGGGTTCGCCTCCTGCGGCACCATGCGTTCCGCATCGCCGAAGACGAAGACCTTTCGTCTCGCGAGCGACGGGGAGAGTGCGGCGAGTCGCGTGATCAGCCTGGCGACGTAGCGATAGATCCCCGTCGAGCCTTCCGGACGCGGGTACAGTCCGTGCGCCGCGACTCGCTCCTGGATCTCACTGCGATACGCTTCGTCGACCTCGTCCGCATCGGGATCCCCGGTGATCCGCTCCCGCGGGAAGAACCAGCGGAGATCGGGATGCTGGAGTTCGCTCGTGAGGCGGCACTGCGTGCAGGTCCCGCAGGGACCGTTTGGCACGTCACAGAGCAGGCGCTGCCCGAGCCAGAGCGCGAGACGCTGTTTACCGATCCCTGGGGGGCCCTGCAACAGGAGACTCGCGGGGAGCGTCTCCTGATCGGCGAGCGCGGCGAGGCGTGCCTGCACCGCCTCATGGCCATAGAGCGGGACGAGGGGCACTAGCGGGTGGTCGCGGCGCGACCGGTCAGCTCGTCGACGTGGATGCGGAAGAGGATCGCCCGCTCGGGGATGGGATCATCAGGGGTGAAGGCCTCCGGCACGACCTGCCGGACCATCTCGATCCCGGTGGCGTACTGCGCCCGCTCCATCTCGCTCCCATCCGCGCGCAAGAGATAGACCGCCCCCTTTACTACGACGGAGCGCCAATCGAAGCGAGCCTCGATCTCATCGACCTCGAACGCCACCCACCGATTGTGTGAGACCGCCTCGAGCTTCGCGCCGGGCGTGGTACGCCCGTAGAGCCAGCCATCGGCATAGGTATAGTGGATCGGCTCGATGTCGATCTGATCCTGGTGCGCGAAGGCGAGGCGCCCCACCTGATTGCGCGCAAGGATCGCGAGCGCCTCCTCACTGGAGAGGTCGCGAAGATGCGGTCGCGGAGTCGGCATGGACGAGCCTCCCGTCAGACGGTCAGGGTGCGATACGCCGCGCAGACCCGCTCCAGCGCCTCCTCCGGCGTCGCACCATCCGCCGAGAGGTGGCCCATCTTCCGACCGGGGCGCGCCTCGTGCTTCCCGTACAGATGCACGCGGACCCCGGGAATCGCCAGCGCCTTCGTGAAATCCGGGGCCCCGTGCGCCCAGAGATCGCCCAAGAGATTGTGGATCGCGGCCGGGCGCACCACCACTGTCGCGCCCAGCGGGAGCCCGGTGATCGCCCGCACGAGCTGCTCGAACTGGCTCGTGGGGTGCGCGCGCTCCGAATGGTGATACGTGTTGTGTGGCCGCGGGGCGAGCTCGTTCACCAAGAGCGTCCCATCACGCAGCACGAACA
>VHBP01000111.1 GCA_016871915.1 Gemmatimonadota bacterium | reverse complement strand
GGTTCATCGCCTGATAGATCGTGTGCATGTACTGCGCGCTGTTGTAGCCCAGTCCCTTGAGATCGACGTTCTCCAACATGTTGAGGGCCTGCAACATCACCGGCCCCTGCTGCCAGATCGGAAGCTTATAGACCTCGTAGCCGCGGTAATTCGTCGAATACGGCTCCTCGATCTTCACCTGCCAGTTCGCGAGATCAGCCTTGGTGAAGAGCCCGCCCTCCTCCTGCACCGCGCGGACGAGCTCGTCCGCAATGTCGCCCTTATAGAAGCGATCGTAGGCGGCCATGATCGCCGCCTTGCGCGACTTCTTCTGGCGCAGCGCCTGCTGCTCTGCCTCAACGAGCTTCTTGAAGGTCGCGGCAAGGTCAGCCTGCTTGAAGATCTCTCCCGCTTCTGGCGCCTCACGCGTCTTGCCGAGATGCGGGAGAAAGACTGCCGGCGAGTACTTCCACTCCTTGATCCGCCTGGCGTTGCTCTGGATGCTCCCAGCGAGCTGCGCCTCCATGGGATAGCCCTCCTCCGCCATCTGGATCGCCGGCGCGAGCACCTGCGCCAACGACATCGTCCCATATTCGGCGAGCATCACCATCATCCCCCCCGGTGTGCCTGGCGTCACCGCTGCGAGCGGTCCGAACTCCGGCGGAAAACGGAAGCCTTTGGCGAGATAGAACGCCGCCGCCGCGCCGGTCGGGGCGACGCCGAGGGCATTGATCCCGATCACCTTCTTGAGCCCCGGGTGATAGATCAGCGCCTGGGTCTCTCCGCCGCACCCGAGGGTGTCCCACATCGTGCAGACGGCGGCAAGCATCGCTACCGAAGCGTCGACGGCGTTCCCCCCCTGCTGGAAGATCATCGCACCGGCAGTGGCGGCGAGGGGCTTCCCGGTGACGGCGACCCAGTGCTTCCCGTGGAGGGGAGGGCGCTCGGTGCGCTGGGCCTCGGCCGCACTAGCCGCACCGAGGAAGAGGCTGCAGGAGAGGAGAAACGAGCAGGCGCGGAGGGTTCGCATAAGGCAGGTGTGTGAGGGACCCTTCAAGATGCGCGACCCCCGCCCGCCTGGCTACCGGGACCGACCCAACCTCACACCGCCCCGAACCGCTCCTGTGTCTGCTGCACCGCGCTGACCAACCGCGACACGTCCTCTGACGTGTTGTAGACCCAGAAGCTCGCGCGCACCGTCGCCGGCACCCCGAGCGCGCGGATCAACGGCTGCGCACAGTGATGCCCCGCGCGCACCGCGATCCCCGCCACATCGAGCGCGGTCGACATGTCGTGCGGATGGACCCCCTCGACGGTGAAGCTGACCACGCCGCTTCGCCCCTCAGCGTGCCGGGTCCCGTACAGCGTCACCCCGGGCACCGCGCTGAGCTCGGCCATCGCCTGCGTGGTGAGCGCCACCTCATGCGCCCGCACCGCGTCGAGCCCGAGATTCGTCACATAGGTGCAGGCTGCTGCGAGCGCGACCGCCCCCTCGACATTCGGCGTCCCCGCCTCGAATCGATGCGGGAGCACATTCCAGGTGGAGTCCTGATCGTTCACCCACTCGATCATGTCCCCACCGAAGTGATACGGCGGCATCGCCTCGAGGATTGGCCGACGGATGACCACCCCACCGATCCCCATCGGGCCACCAAGCTTGTGTCCGCTGAAGGCGTAGACGTCCACGCCGAGTCGGTCGACCCAGCTCTGGAGATGCGGCACCGCCTGGGCCCCATCGCAGACGAGCAGCGCGCCACACGACTGCCGCACCAGCTTCACGATCTCGCTCACCGGATGGATCGTCCCGAGCGCGTTCGAGACATGCCCGAAGGCCACGACCTTGGTCCGCGCATCGAGCAACGAGGCGAGATGATCGAGGTCGAGCGTCCCATCAGGGCCCAGCTCGGCGATCCGGAACTCCGCTCCCACGGCGCGCGCAAGCTGCTGCCAGGGGACGAAGTTCGCGTGGTGCTCCATCCGGGTGACGACGAGGTTGTCCCCGGCCTGCACATTCGCGCGGCCCCACGCGGTCGCGACGAGGTTCAGCGACTCCGTCGATCCGCGGGTGAAGATGAGCGTGTCGGCATCGGAGACGCCGA
>VHBP01000110.1 GCA_016871915.1 Gemmatimonadota bacterium | reverse complement strand
GACCCATCGATGATCGAAGCGAAGGTGTTCACGAGCGGGATCCGATCGTCGAGCGTGACCGCGGCGGTGTCGACCTGACGCATCAGCTCGACCATCACCGGCACCTTCATCGTGCTCGCGGCGTGGAAGGTGACGGTGTCGTCGATGCCGAGGGTCTCGTGGGTGGCGAGGTCATGCAAATAGAGACCGACCTGTGCGCCCCGGACCTCGGCGATGCGCGCGAGGAGTCGCGTGCGCAGTGCCAAGGGTACGGGCGATGAGCTGCCCGTGGCGGCGCTCACGGGGGCGTTCACGGGGGCGTTCACGGGGGCGCGTACGGGGGCTGCCGCGGGAGGGGCGACGGCCGGTGAGGCCTGCGTCCCGCCCGTCGTCACGCATGCGGCGCCGACGAGGGCGATCAGGGGTAGCATGCGCTGTCTCATCCGGTGAACTTACGCCGGTGACCCGTCTCGGTACCATCCTTGCACTCGTGCTCCTCTCTGGCTGTGGTCGGATGGGGCTCCGTCCGCTTGTCGCCCCCACCGCGGTCTCCGCACCGACCGCGTCCGACGCCGTCCCGATGCTCTCGCCTCAGGCGGTCGCTGCGGTGCCCGCAGGCGAAGGGGCGCCGGTGGTCTTCGTCGAGGCGGAGCCAGTCGTCGTCACCGGTGCGGAGTCGGTAGGTGAGGTGGGGGGCTCCGCGGTCGATATCGACGAGGCTGCGTCAAATCCCGCGCCCGTGACCACGCCGGTCTGGGACATCGATGTGGCCTCGTACGAGGGGCAGGATCGCGTCGCTTACTTCGTCAGTCGCTACACGGGCCCTTCGCGCGCCACCTTCCAGCGCGCGCTCACCCGGCAGACGCGGTATGCGGAGCTGATCACCACCAAGCTCCGCGCGGGGGGGTTGCCAGAGGATATGCTCTATCTCGCGCTCATCGAGAGCGCCTACGATGTGCATGCCTATTCGCGTGCGGCCGCCGTGGGGATGTGGCAGTTCATGACGACGACGGCGCGCGGGGTCGGGCTGCGTGTCGACTGGTGGATCGATGAGCGGCGCGATCCCGTGCGCTCGACGGACGGGGCGATCCGCTTCCTGAATGAGCTCACCGAGACCTTCGGCTCGGTCTATCTCGCCGCAGCAGCGTACAACGGGGGACCGGGGCGCGTCTCGCGCGGCCTCACGCAGCACGCCACGTCGCTCGAGGGAACGGCGGGGGACGATCTCTTCTTCGGGCTCGCCGAGCGCAATGCGCTACGGCAAGAGACCAAGGACTATGTGCCGAAGCTCATCGCGGCCGCGCTCGTGGGGAAGGATCCTGCTCGGTTCGGCGTGCGCGGGGACTCGATGCTCCCCTTCCGGTGGGACTCGGTCCGTGTGCCGGTCGCTACCCCACTCGCCGCGATCGCGAAGGCCCTCGATGTGCCGCTGGACACGATCAAGGACTACAACCCGCAGATCTTGCGCGGGATGACCCCGCCGATCGGTGGCGAGCTCTTCCTGCGGGTGCCCGTCGGGTCGGCGCAGCGATTCGCCGAGGGGTTCGACGCCCTCGATCTCGATGAGCGGTCCGCCGTGCGCACCGTCGTCTCCAACAAGGGCGACTATGTCGCAAAGATCGCGCAGGCCAATGGGCTGACCGCGCGGCAGCTCAACTGGTATAACCCCGGATTACGTCGCATGAAGAGCGGGAATCTGGTGACGGGGCAGCGCGTCCTGATCCCACGCCGCGATGTCGCCGCCGCCGCGAGGGACATCCCGGATCCCAAGGTCGAGCGCTACGGCTCGTCAGCGGCGCGGATCCACTTGGTGAAGAACGGGGAATCGCTCGGGTCGATCGCGCGGCGCTATGGGACGAGCGTCCAGCGCCTCAAGTCGTTGAATCGGATCTCAGGTTCGGTGATTCGGCCGGGGCAGAGGATCAGGGTCAGGTAGGAGGGGACAGGGGTCAGGGAACAGGGGTCAGGGAACAGGGACGACATCTCGCCCCCGCAGTTCCTGTCACCTGATATCTGACACCTGATACCTGCTTTTTCCGCCTTCCTTCGCCAGCAATCGGATCCCCTCGATCCGCATCCCCTTGTCCGCGCTCTTCGCCATGTCGTAGACCGTGAGCAGGGCGACCGAGACCGCCGTCAGCGCCTCCATCTCCACGCCCGTCCTTCCCACCAGGCGCACCTCGGCCTCGCACCGCACGCTGTGGGTCGCCGCCTCCAGATCGAACCTCACCTGGACATCGCTCAGCATCAGCGGGTGACAGAGTGGGATCAGATTGGCGGTGCGCTTGGCGGCCATCACACCCGCGACGCGTGCGACGCCGAGCACATCGCCCTTGGCGATCTGCGCATCCCGGACGGCGACGAAGGCCTC
>VHBP01000109.1 GCA_016871915.1 Gemmatimonadota bacterium | reverse complement strand
AAGAAGGCCCCGGCCAAGAAGGCCCCGGCGAAGCCAGCTCCGAAGAAGGCCGCGCCCGCCAAGAAGGGCTCGTCCAAGAAGTGATTCCCAAGGGTCCCACCCGACCCCGCACGAGCGCACCTTTCGGGGTGCGCTCGTTTCGTTTTCCCCCTGTCGCATGACCGCGTCGATCCCTCGCGGCGACGCCCTCGCCCTCACCCGCGCGCTCGTCGCGATCGATTCTCGGAATCCCTCCCTCGCCGCCGATGGGCCGGGGGAGCATGCCGTCGCAGTCCGCCTGGCCGCAGTACTCCGCGACTGGGGGTTCCAGGTCGACCTTCAGGACGCGCTGCCGGGGCGTCCGAACATCATCGCACGGATCGGCCCCGCCACCTCCGGTCGCACCCTCCTCCTCAACGGCCACCTCGATACCGTCGGCACGGACGGGATGACCCATCCCCCATTCGCCCCCGACCTCCGCGACGGTCGGCTTTACGGACGGGGGTCGACCGACATGAAGGCGGGGATCTCCGCCATGTGTGCCGCCGCGGTCCGCGCCGCCGACGCCGGCCTCGCCGGCGAACTCCTCATCAGCGCGGTCATCGACGAGGAGCACGGCAGCGTGGGCACCCGCCATCTCCTGTCGCAGGGGATCACCGCCGAGGCCGCGATCGTCACCGAGCCCACGCGGCTCGCGATCTGCCCGAGTCACAAGGGATTCACCTGGGCCGAGGTGACGGTGCACGGACGCGCGGCGCATGGCTCACGCCACGACGTCGGCGTCGACGCGATCACGCAGACCGCGCACCTCATGGCCGAGCTCGATGCGCATCAGCGCACCGTCCTCACGGGAGTCACGCATCCCCTCCTGGGGCGTGCCTCGCTCCACGCAGGCACGATCGTCGGCGGCACCGGCCCCTCGACTTACGCCGAGCGCTGCACCGTCACCTTGGAGCGGCGCACCCTTCCGAGCGAGCGCGAGACGATCTTCGCCGAGGAGATCGACGCGGCGATCGTCCGGGTGCGCGCGCGACATCCCGAGTTCCACGCGACGGTGACGATCGGGCTCAGCCAACACCCCAACGACCTCGCCCCCTCGCATCCGCTCGTGCGCACCCTCGAGGCCGCCTGCGCCGCCCGGGGCATCACCCCGCGGATCGAAGGACTCTCCTGTTGGACCGATGCCGCGCTCCTCAGTGCCGCAGGGATCCCCGCGCTCTGCTTCGGCCCCGGCGACATCGCCCTCGCGCACGCCACCGAGGAATGGGTCGCGGTGGATGAGATCCATGAGGCGACCGCGATCCTCACCGAGTGCATCCACCGCTGGGATCGCGACGAGGGGCATCGGTGGCGTCGCTGACCGTCGCGCAGTACGACGCGTTGGAACGCGCGATCATCGACGCGCGGCGCATCGCCGTCGTGCGCCGCGGGACGGAGTTCCTCGTGATCCCCGAGGGCCTCGTGGTGCGTGACGGGCAGGAGGTGCTCGTCACACGGCATCCGACCACCGGCGCGCCCCTCGAGCTCCGGCTGATCGACTGCGACGCGATCGAGGTGGTGCGATGAGCGCGCGCTTCCCCCTCATCGCGGTCTACGCCGACGAATCGTGCTTGGGCAACGGGCGTGAGGGGGCGAACCCCGGTGGCGCGGCGGCGCTCGTGGAGTTCCAGCACCCCGACGGTCGCCTGACGCGACGCGACCTCTGGATCGCGGAGCCCGCCACCACCAACAACCGGATGGCGCTCCGCTCGGTGATCGAGACCTTTCGCGCCCTCGGCGCCAAGGAGGGGCGCTTCAGCGTGCGCTTCACCACCGATTCCCGCTACGTCGTGGACGGGCTCGGTGCCTGGGTCTTCGGCTGGGCGCGGAACGGATGGAAGCGGAAGACCGGTGCGATCGAGAATCTCGGGCTCTGGCAGGAGGCGCTGCGTGCCACCGTGGGCCATGAGTACAGCTGGCAGTGGGTGAAGGGCCACGCCGGCCATCCGCAGAACGAATACGCCAACGATCTCGCCGTGCGTGCCGCCACCGAGCAGCGAGACTCCGGGGGCCTCGTGCCCTCGGGCTTCGATGCGTGGCTGGCCGCACGACGGACCAAGGGCGGGGCGAAGGGGGCGATCGATCCCTTCCCGGATGGCGCGACCTTCCGCCCCTCCCCTACCTTGCCTCAGCCGTCGTGACCAAGACCGCCACCGTGGATCCCCTCGATCGCCTCGTTCCAGAGCTCGTCCGCGCCGCGCACCAAGCGGGGGCGCTCCATCGCCCCATCGCGATCCGTGAGATCCTCGAGGATCTGCTCCCGTATCGCGTGGTGCGACCGACGCGCATCGCCGAGCTGCTCGATGATTACCGCCAACTCATGATGCGGCTCGTCGCGGGCGAGCGGAATCTGGTGGAGGCCGACCCCGAGGTGCGGGCGGCCTGCCGCGCCGCCCT
>VHBP01000108.1 GCA_016871915.1 Gemmatimonadota bacterium | reverse complement strand
AAGCAACTCCGGGAGGAGAAATCGATCCGCCGCACCCTCGATAACCTCCGGCGCGAGATGTACGTCTCCCTGCGATTGTGACCACGCCCGCGATCGCCATCACGCTGGGGGACCCGCGTGGGATCGGTCCGGAGATCGTCCGCACAGCGCTCGCGACCTCCGGGATCGCGGGCGCTGCGCGCATCGTGGTGGTCGGCCCGCGGGGGACGGGAGTGCCGGTGGATGAGACGGTGGGGGATTGGGCCGGCGGTGTGGGCCCGAGCCCTGACACCGACGCGGGGCGGGCCCGCGATGCGCTGGCGGGACGATTGGCCGGTCTCGCGATCGAGCGGGCGGTGGGGCTCGCGCGCCGCGGGGTGGTGCAGGGGATCGTGACCGCGCCGATCGACAAGGCGGCGTTCCATCGCGGGGGCTATGACGCCCCCGGCCACACCGAGTTCCTGGAGCAGCTCACCGGCGCTCCGACGGCGATGATGCTCGCCTCACCCAAGCTCCGCGTGGTCCTGGCGACCACGCACCTTGCCCTGCGCGAGGTGCCCTCGGCGCTGACGCGCGAGCGGCTCGAGCGCACCATCACCGTCACGCGGCGTGGGCTGCAGGAATGGTTCGGGATCGGGCGCCCACGGCTCGCCCTCGCGGCCCTCAATCCGCACGCCGGCGACCACGGCCGCTTCGGGACCGAGGATGACTCCCTCTTGGCGCCGGTCGCACGCGCGATGCAGGTCTCGGGCCCGATCCCGGCGGACACCGTCTTCGTGCGCGCGATCCAAGGGGAGTTCGATGCGGTGATCGCGCCTTACCACGATGTGGGGATGACGGCGATCAAGGTGGCGAGCTTCGGGGAAGGGGTGAACATCACCTTGGGGCTCCCCTTTCCACGCACCTCACCGGATCATGGGACCGCGCTCGACATCGCGGGGACCGGGCGCGCGCGCGCCGATTCGATGATCGAGGCGATCCGCCTCGCCCTCACCCTCACGAGCCGCCGAGTTCCACCGCCAGTTTCGTGATCCGGCGACCATCCATCTCATGGACGGTGAACAGCGCCCCACCTCCGCTCGCGCGGTCCCCCACCACCGGGAGACGCCCCAACAATCCGAAGACATACCCCCCGACGGTGGTGAAGTCCTCCTCGGGGATCGTGAGGTCAAGCTCCGCATTCAGCTCGCCGATGTTGGTGTCGCCGGCGATCACGCGGGCGCCGGTCGGTGCCGGCTCCACGGCGGGGGCCTCATCGTACTCGTCGAGGATCTCCCCGACGATCTCCTCGAGAAGGTCTTCCATCGTCACCATCCCGGCCGTGCCACCATACTCATCGAGCACGATGGCGAGATGCTCCTTGCGCCGCTTGAAGTCGGCGAGCACATCCTCGACCTCGCGTGATCCCGGGACGACGTGCACGGGGCGGAGCGCGGTGGCGAGCCGGAAGCCCTCAGGATCGCGGTGCAGGGCGCGGAGGAGGTCCTTGGCATGCACCATGCCGACGATGTCGTCCATCGTCTCCCGGTATACGGGATAGCGTGAGAAGCCGGCATCGTTCACCACCTGGATCGCCTCGTCGAGCGAGGCCTCGACCGGGATCGCGACCATCGCGGTGCGAGGGGTCATCACCTCACGCGCGTTCTTCTCGGAGAATTCGAAGACCCCGCCGAGGATCCGCGCCTCCGACTGTTCGAGCTGTCCACTCTCCTCGGCCTGCTCCACGAGGAGCCGGAGCTCATCGGCGGAGTGCGGGGTCTCCTCCTCCGAGGTGATGGGCTGCCCGAGGGCGCGGAGCAGGAGATTCGACGACCCGTTCAGGACCCAGATGAAGGGCCCCATCACCCAGGTGAAGGCGAGGATCGGTGGGGCCAGCCACTTGGCGAAGACCTCGGGGTGGTTGAGCGAGAGGGCACGCGGCGCGAGCTCGCCCAGCACCACGTGGAGGTAGGTGACGACGGTGATCGCGATCGCGGCGGCGATCCCGACACGCACCCCCACTTCCAGCGGGAGGGGGAGGGCGACGAACCAGTGCTCGAGGGTCTCACCCAAGGTCGACTCCGCGACCCAGCCGAGCCCGAGCGAGGCCAAGGTGATCCCAAGCTGGCCCGCGGAGAGGACGGGGGTGAGCTTGCTGCGCGAGGTGGCCTGCACGGCGAACCGGGCCATCAGGTCCCCGGACCGGACCATCGCCTCCAGGCGTGAACGACGCGCGCGCACGAGGGCGAACTCCACCGCGACGAAGAAGGCATTGAGGAGCAGCAGCGCGACTATGGCGACGATCTTCGTGAACACGGAGGAAAGGTAGGGAGGCGGCATGAGGGGTCGCCAGCCGACCGCGCCCTCCGCGTGGATCCGTGGGGAGGAGCCCTCGCGCGCCGGGGTCTGACACGCGACCTTCCAAGGCGAGGGGACCCCGCTCGCGATCTGTCCGTCGGGGTCGCATGCCTTTCACCTGGGACCGCACGGATGGCCGAGATCGATCGCTTGCTCACGGTGGTGATGGAGAAGGGGGGGGGCCTCCAGCTGCGGGATGGCGAGCCGGCCAAGCTCGTCCTGCATGGACAGGGGCAC
>VHBP01000107.1 GCA_016871915.1 Gemmatimonadota bacterium | reverse complement strand
CGACCCTTGCCGATGTAGGACTGCAGGAAGGCGGGGAGACGATCGACCCGCTGGTCGGCGAGGCGGACCTCGATGATCGCCGGGTTCTGGAGGAGGTCATAGGCACATGCCGAACCCTGAAGGCCGGCGCCGAGCACGAGCATCCGCATGGGGTCACTCCACGGGGGGATAGGTCGAGTTGGACAGCCCTTGAATCTAGCCCCCTGCCCCCCTGATTTCACCCACGATGACCGACTGGCGCCAGCACCTGATCGAGACCCCCGAGGGGATCTCCGCCCTCCTCGACCGGACCCGCTCCATCGCGGTCCTCGGGATCAAGACGGGGGACCGCCCCGCCCCGGCCTACGACGTCCCCGCCTACGCCCAGCGGGCCGGCTTCCGGATCATCCCCGTCCCGGTCTACTACCCGGAGGTCACCGAGATCCTCGGGGTCCCCGTCCACCGCACCCTCGCGGGGATCGGGGAGCCGGTGGACCTGGTAAACGTCTTCCGGCGCGACCGCGACATCCCAGGGCATCTGGACGATCTGCTCCAGGCCCGTCCGCGGGCCGTCTGGTTCCAGCTGGGGATCCGCCACGACGAGGTCACAGAGACGTTGGCACGGGCGGGGATCGACGTGGTACAGGACCGTTGCCTGCTCGTCGAGTTACAGGCGCGCGGGCGATAGCGTCCGCGAGGCGACGCGCGGACCGCTAGGCGCGCGCGCCCAATCGTTCCGCGAGGAACCGCCCGACCCCTCGCACCCCCTCCCGCGACTCCGGCGTCAGCGGGACGCTCACATGCCAATCGTGCGGGAGCCCGTGGAAGACCTCGAGCGTGGTCGGCACGGCCGCCGCACGAAGTCGCTCGGCGAGCCGCAAGGCATCATCGAACAGGACCTCCGCATCACTGACGTGGATCAACGTCGCAGGGAACGCGGTGAGATCGGCGCGGACCGGAGAGAGGAGCGGGGCATCGAGCGGGATCGCTCCCGCATACCACCGCGCGAGGGTCTCGGCGTGCCGGAGCGACAGCACATCATCACGCATGGCATTCGTGCGCCGCGTTCCATCCGTCGCCGCCATATCGGTGAGTGGGCTCAGGACGGCGAGCGCTGCGGGGAGTGCGTCTCCCGCCTCGCGGAGCGCCAGCGTGGTCGCCAGCGCGAGTCCCCCACCAGCGGAGTCGCCGACCAGTGCGAGGTGGGCGACTCCCTGTGCGCGTATCGTGCGCACCGCCGCCAGTGCATCGTCGAGCGCGGCTGGGAAGGGATGCTCCGGTGCCAAACGATAGGCGAGTGAGCACACGGCGATCCCGCTCTGGTGGGCCAGCCAGGTGGCGAATGGGCGGAAATCCTCGATCCGCCCCGCCACGTACCCCCCGCCATGCAGATAGAGGATCGCCCGTATGGGATCGGCTCCACAGGGGCGACACCATTCCGCCGCCACGCCACCAAGCGTCGTGTGCTCTACCACGACCGAGCGCGGCAAGAAGGCCGGGAGGCTGCGTCGTGCCCGCATCGCCCGCCGCAGACGTGCGAGATCGAGCGTGGGCGCCGCCATCACCCGGCGGACCATCAGGCGCGAGGCGAGTGCGGTCAACCGCGTCGCGAGGCTGGGCGACCGGCGCGTCGCATCAGGCGACGCGCGGTCAGGTTCTGCCACCGGATTCACCCCACCGCGCGGCGGAGCGCCTCGGCGAAGGCCGGCGCCGTCGCGAAACGATCATCCGCCGCCCGGGCCATCGCCTTGAGCAACGCTGCCTCGACCCCCGAGGGGAGCTCCGAGCGCAACTGACGGATCGGTGTCGGTTCCGCACGCAGTCGCGCGATCATCATCTCCTGCTGGTTCTTCCCCTCAAACGGGAGCTTGCCTGTGAGCATCTCGAACGCCATCAGCGCGAGCGAGTAGATGTCCGTCCGCCCATCGAGCGGCTTCCCACGCAACTGCTCAGGGCTCATGAACTCCGGTGTCCCGAGCACGATCCCCGTCGAGGTGAGCTTTTGCAATTCGGCGCCCGCCTCCCGCGCCTTCGCGAGCCCGAAGTCCATGATCACCGCGTATTCCCGCCCACCGGCATCCCGGCAGATCATGATGTTCTCGGGCTTGAGGTCGCGATGCACGATCGTGAGGTTGTGCGCGACCTGGAGGCCGGCCGCGATCTGCGTGACGAAGGTCACGGTGTCCGCGAGGGAGGTCTGTCGGACGCGATAGTTTCGGTCGCTGAGGATCTCCCCCTGGACGAAGGGCATCACCACATAGACGAGCCCGCCCGCGGTCTCCCCTAGCCTGATGATATGACAGACGTTCGGGTGCGCGAGTTTGCCGCCCAGCAACGCCTCACGACGGAGGCGCGCCATCGCGGTGGCATCCTTCGCCAGATTGGGGGCGAGGATCTTGATCGCATAGCGCGCGCCCGTGGCACGTTCCTCGCCGAGGTAGACGTACGACATCCCCCCCTCGCCGAGCTTCCGCTCGATGCGATACGCCCCATCGAGAATCTTCCCGACCATCTTCGACTGATCGCCGAGGTCGGCGAGGGTCACCTCACCCCCAACGACCGATGGACTGACCGAGGGACTCACTGAGGGACTCACTGAGGGACTCACTGAGGGACTCACTGAGGGACCGACGGGCGGCGCGAGCGGC
>VHBP01000106.1 GCA_016871915.1 Gemmatimonadota bacterium | reverse complement strand
ATCCCCATCACCTTCGGCACCAGGCGCTTGGTCGCCGGGTCCGGCACCAGTGCGAGCATGATCACGCCGAAGGTCGTCTGCATCGACGTGTGCTTGTACAGCTGATTGAGCACCACGCGCGGGATCGCATCGCGCTTGAGTTCGATCACGATGCGCGTCTGGGCATCCGACTCGTCCCGGAGGTCGGAGACCCCTTCGACCTTCTTGTCACGCACGAGCTCGGCGATCGTCGCCACGAGATTCGCGCGGTTCACCTGGTACGGCAGCTCGGTGACGACGATCTGCGACTTGTTCGAGGACTCCTTCTCCTCGACCACGGCGCGGGCGCGCATCACGACCTTGCCGCGACCGGTCTCGATGTAATCCTTGATCCCCGCGCGGCCATAGATGAACCCCGCCGTCGGGAAGTCGGGCCCCTTCACCAGCCCGCGGATCGCCTCGACCGAGAGCTCCGGATCGTCGATCATCGCGGTGATCGCCGCGGCGACCTCGCGCAGGTTGTGCGGCGGGATGTTCGTCGCCATGCCGACCGCGATACCCGCCGAGCCGTTCACCAAGAGGTTCGGGAACGCCGACGGCAGCACCGTCGGCTCCTCGAGCCGATCATCGAAGTTCGGAGCGAAGTCGACGGTGTTCTTGTCGATGTCGACCAGCATCTCGAGCGCGATCCGTGTGAGCCGCGACTCGGTGTAGCGGTAGGCCGCGGCGGGGTCGCCGTCGACCGAGCCGAAGTTCCCCTGCCCATCGACGAGGGGATAGCGCAGCGAGAAGTCCTGCACCATGCGCACGAGGGCGTCGTAGACCGACTGGTCGCCGTGCGGGTGGTACTTACCGAGCACGTCGCCGACCACCGTCGCCGACTTCTTGTACGCCCGCCCCGGGACGAGCCCGAGCTCGTTCATCGCGTAGAGCACACGCCGGTGCACCGGCTTGAGGCCGTCGCGCACGTCTGGGAGTGCGCGGCTCACGATGACGCTCATCGAGTAGTTGATGAACGACTCGCGGACCTCGTCCTGGATGAGCCGCGGGAGGATACGCTCCCGATTGTTCGGTGCGGTCATGGGATGCGGGAAAGAAGAGGGGGTCGCGCCCCCTCGGACGCGACCCCCAAAGTTACCCGCCGGCGCGGGTCAATTCAATCGAATTCCCAGAGGAGAATCACCCCGCAGCCGGGGGCGGCGCCCCCTCCGACGCGGCCTCCTCGGCCTCCTCGGTGGCGAGCTCCTGCGAGATCGCCTCCCGCTCCCGGCGCCAGCGCTGGTACCAGTTCCGCGTCACCTCCCCGGCGAGCTCCCGGTTCCCCAGCCCGAACGAGAGGGCGAGGGCGAGGGCGATCGCCCCGAAGATGATCGCGAAGGCGGTGGTTACGATGTCGGTCGCGACCCCAAGCTCCTGGAGCGACATGAAGACCGCGAGGAGAATCACCCCGCCCTTCCCCACCCGCGCGAGGGTCGGCCCCCCGTCGAGATTCTGGGTCGAGGCGGCGATCAGCGCCGAGACGAAATCCCCGAGCACGATGCCGAGGATCACGATCACCACCGCCGCGATCACGCTCGGCACATAGCTCAAGAGCTCCGAGAAGATCTGCCCGAGGTAGTCGATCCCGAGGGCGTCCGCCGCGACGAGCATCGCCGTGAAGAGGATCAACCAGAAGACGAGATTCGCGATGACCCGGGTGGGATTCACCGGCTGACCGGTGTGGTCCTTGGCGGGGATCCCGCCGCGCTTGAGCACGTCGTTCAGGTGCATCCGCCGCAGCATCCGGCCCACCCCACGCTGGGCGAGCTTGGCGATGACGTAACCCACGGTGAGCACCGCCGCCGCGCCGAAGAGCGATGGGACGAAGGCAAGGAGCCCGAGCAGACTATCGGTGAGGCGTTCGAGGAAGTCGGTCACGGCGCGAGGGGCGGTCGAGGGAAGTTAGAAGGTGAAGGAGAGGAGTGTGTGCCGGCCAGCGCGCCCCGTCACCGTGGACGCGATCGCGATCGGATCGACGCGGAGCCGCGAGAGCGCCGCATAGCGCCCTGCATCCGCCGACGGCTGAAGATACCGCTCGGTGAGCACCACCCCACCGATCGCCCCCGCCGTCGCGAAGCCGAGTGCGAGCGATCCACTCGCCTCCACCTCGCCCACGGTGAGCACGCCGATCCCGATCCCCATCAGCGCCCCCGCCCCGGCCCCGAGGGCGAGACGCTGCCCCTCGACCGGCGTGAGATCGCGACGACGGACCAAGGTGCGCTCCCCGACCACCGTCCCGACGAGGGCCCCACCCAGCATCGCCATCGCCTGGGTCTGCGGTTCCGCCTCGGCGTCGGCCACCGAAGTGGCGCCGGCGAGCGCGCCGATCCCGGCGGTCAGCCAGAGGGTCTCGACATCGCCCACCGTCACCTGATGGTCGGTGTTCCCGGCATAGAGCCGCCCGACGGCGTAGCCGCCCAATCCGGCGAGGGTCCAGGTCGTCGCGACGCGGCCCATCGACGGGCTTCGCTCATCGAAAGGATCGGGATCCGAGGTCGTGGTCAGGGCGATGGCCGAGAGGTACGCCAGGTCGTGCCCGAAGACCGTCGCCGCGGCCTCACCGGCCGTCAGGCCTCCACCGACGGCGAGCCCTGCCGCCGTCCCGCCGAGCCCAC
>VHBP01000105.1 GCA_016871915.1 Gemmatimonadota bacterium | reverse complement strand
CACGGTCGAGGTCGTCGACCACGACATGCGAGAGGACCGATTCGAGCTCGCGAACCCTCGCATACTGCTTTCGGTCGTAGCCGAAGTACTCCCAGGGCGCGTGCCCGGGGCTGATCTCCCGAGCGGCGGCGACCGCGAGGCCCTCGTTGACGAGATGCTCGCGCAGGCTCACCCGGCGGCCCGTCTCCCAGTAGGAATACGATCCGTCAGCGTCATCGACGGCCCGGCGCAACTCGGCGCGGCTCCCCGGCGCGGTGTACCGCACACCGTGCGCGATCTCATGGGCGAGCCACATCGGGATCAGCTCCGGGTCGAGCCCAAGGCCACGAGTCGCCGGGTTCGCGACGCTCGTGAAGTGCTCCAAGCAGACGAAGGCGACAGCGCGGCCGTCGACCACGAGCTCGCCCGCGTTGGCTGCGCCGACCCCGACCATGAGCACGACGTCGATGCGGCTGTCGATCTCGAAGGCCTCGACGCAGGCGGCTTCGGTGCGCGCCGCGAGGGCCGCGACGTCGGTCCGCTCGAGGAGGGTGTAGAGGTCATTCCGCTCGGCGCGGACGGTGTCACGTACGATCTCGAGGAAATGCGGCCCCGACGGCTCGATCACATAGTTGTGCCAATACGCGCCGAGGATGGCGCGATGGGCGTCGAGATAACGATGGTAGGCGGCGACCGGCTCCGCACTTTGCAGCGCGGCGAGGCATTCGGGGACGAGGTTGATCAGCATCGCGCGTGGATGGGTGCGATCAACGTTTCGAGGTCACGGTCACGGGCCGAACGTTACCGCGACACGTGAAAGGAGACAAGAGGACGTGCATGTGAGCCAGCGGCTGCGCCGCACACACGCGTCCGTGACGCGTGGCAGCTCCTCGGATCCAAGGTGTCTGTCGCTTGGTGCTACTTGGTGCTACTTGGTGCCGAAGAGCCGATCGCCCGCGTCGCCGAGTCCGGGCAGGATGTAGCCGTGGGTGTTGAGCTCGCGATCGAGTGCGGCGGTGAGGATCGGCACATCAGGATGCTCGTCGTGGAAGCGGCGGACGCCCTCGGGAGCCGCGACGAGACAGAGGAACTTGAGCCGCGTGATCCCGCGCCGCTTGAGCGCGGTCACGGCATTCACCGCGCTTCCACCGGTGGCGAGCATCGGATCCAGCAGGAAGACCTGTCCGCGCTCGGCCCCCGCGGGGATCTTGAAGTAGTACTCGACGGGCTCGAGCGAAGCGTGATCGCGAAAGAGCCCAATGTGTCCGACGCGTGCGGTGGGAACGAGTCGGAGGACGCCCGGGACCATGCCAAGGCCGGCGCGGAGGATCGGGACGAGGGTCACCGCGTCCGGTGGGAGCCGCTCCGCTGGCGTGGATTCGAGGGGCGTCTCGACGGTGCCGCGCTCGAGGGGGAGATCGGCGGTCGCCTCGTAGGCCAATAACATCGCGAGCTCCTCGGCGAGCTCGGCGAAGAGTTTCTTCGGCGTGGCGGTGTCGCGGAGGAGCGCGACCTTGTGGCGCACGAGTGGGTGGGCCACGACGGTCAGACCAGGGAGCGCGGATGGGGGCACCATGCACGAGAAGGTACTATCTTCCACGGTGCGTATGAAAGAATACCAAGCGGTCATCGTGCGGCAGACGCGCCACCAGCGCGAGGACGAGGAGGCGCTCACCGATCTCCTGAACGAGCGGAGCCGTGGGGGGTGGGCCCCGACCCTGATGACCCAGGATGGGATGCGCCTCACGATCGTCTTCTCCCGCGACGCGACGCCCGAGGGCTGAGTGCAGCTCCAGTTCATCGGCGCCGCCCGTGAGGTGACCGGGTCGGCGCATCTCGTCCGGGTGCATGGCCGCACCATCTTGCTCGATTGCGGCCTCTTCCAGGGGCGCCGCTCCGAGACCGCGACGCGGAACCGCGAGTTTCCGGTAGCGCCCCATCTGATCGACGCCGTGGTCCTCTCGCACGCGCACATCGACCACTCGGGACGCCTTCCCTGGTTGGTGAAGGAAGGGTTCCGTGGCGACATCCACGCGACCCCTCCCACGCGCGACCTCTGCGAGGTGATGCTCGCCGACTCGGCGCACATCCAACAGAAGGACGCCGACTTCCTCGCGCGGCACCGCCGGTCGGCGCCGGAGCCGCTCTATGCGCTGCGCGATGTGTCGACGATGATGCAGCAAATGCGTCCCCACGACTATCAGCAGCGGTTCGAGGTCGTACCGGGGGTCTGGGGCCGGTTCACCGATGCGGGACACATCCTCGGCTCGGCATCGATCGAGCTCGAGTGGGAGGAGGAAGGTCGGACGCGTCGCCTCGGCTTCAGTGGCGACATCGGCCGATCGGGGCTGGCGATCATCCGCGACCCCGAGCCGGTGCGCGATGTGGATTGGTTGATCCTCGAGTCCACCTATGGGAACCGCGATCACACGAGTGTCGACGGGGCGCGGGCCGAGTTGGGGCGGATCGTGCGGGAGACCGTCGCACGTGGGGGGCGGGTGTTGATCCCCTCGTTCGCGGTAGGCCGGACGCAAGAGCTGGTGTACGACCTCCATGCGCTCTCCCATGCGGGCGAGATCCCGCGGGTGCCGGTGATCATCGACAGCCCCCTCGCGTCGGAGGCCACAGAGGTCTTCCGCGAGCATGTCAATGTGTTCG
>VHBP01000104.1 GCA_016871915.1 Gemmatimonadota bacterium | reverse complement strand
CGGCCGGGATCCAGTGCCAGACCACGAGGGCGAAGCTCCCGTAGATCATCATCTCGCCGAGGTAATTCGGATGCCGGATGTAGCGATGGACCCCGTCGGTGATCAGCTGCCGCCGTTCCCGCAGGGTGAAGTACTTCTGCGCATCAGCAGCGATCATGAGCGCCACGCCGAGCACACCGAGCGAGACACACCCTGCGAGCCAGATCGGCTCCGCCACCGGATAGGTCGGTACCACGCGCCCCGAGAGCAGGAGCCAGCCGATCACCCAGTACGGCCCGAGCACGAAGGAGAAGGCGGCGAGCCCACCGGCGATCGTGACGCGTACCTGCCACTTGGGATCGGGGAAGGCGAGATCCTTGAGCAACCAGACCAAGCCGTAGCTCCCATGCAGTGCGAGATAGGTCCACGCCGGCGCCCCCGTCGCTCCGTAATACCAGAGGCAGCACCCGAGGACCAAGAAGGTCGCGCCCTTCTGCAGATTGATGACGGTCGCGAAGCGCCAGGGCCGCGGCCCACCGAAGAGGTCCTCCGAGGCAGCACGGCCGAGGCGCTGAAGCGCGGCTGCCCACCGCGGTGCGCTCATGGCCAGAGGCGATACGCCCCGATCGTCGCGATGATCCCGCCGAGCATCGCGGTCATCACCGCGACCCCGGTGTAGAGTCGCGTCAGCGCCTCATACTTGCGCTGATTGATCGTGGAGAGGGTGTACACCTGATCGGCGAGCTCGGTCTGGAGGTTGTCCATGCGCAACTCATGCCAGACTCGCCGATAGTTCTCGCGACTCCGCGCCACCACATCCCCATAGAAGAGCACGCGCATCGAGGCGCCGGGCTCGATCGACGAGGGAAGCGAGGCCTCAGCTGGGATCACGATCCCGCGGGGCCGCAGGGCGTCGATCGCCTGCCAGATGTAATAGATGGTGCCAACCACGTACGCGCCGATCTCGACATGGATGATCGTCGCCCAGATTCCGACCTTCGGCAGGAGGTTCTCGCCGCCACGCACGAAGAGGAGGAGCGCCACTGCGTTGAGCACGCTGATGATCACCAGCGCGAAGCGCGCCTTCTTGTCCCCCATCTCGATCAGGTCCTGCGTTGCGCGGAAAGCGTTGTAGAGCGCCTTGTAGCGGGACTCAGGGTCGAGGAGCCCTTTGGCTTCCTCGAGCTTGCGGGCTTCCTTCTCGCGCCGACGCGCCTCCTTCTGGGCCTCGGTCTCCCCGAGGGGCTCGGGGGGCAGGGATGAGAGGGCGGTCATGGCCTGTATTCTACCACCAACCGGGCGGGGCGGAACGGGGCGTCGTACATTCGCTCCATCGCCCCTCACCGACCTCACCCATGCGCCATCGACTCCCCCTCCCCGCCCTTCTCCTCATCCTCGCCGCGGCCTGCGCCCCGCACCGCACCCCGAGCACCGGACCCCTCGGGACGGCGGCCTACGACGTCGTGATCGAGAACGGCCGGATCGTCGACGGGACCGGAGCCGCCTGGTTCTACGGCGACCTCGCCTTCCGTGGGGACCAGATCGCCGCTATCGGCCCGCGCGGCGCCTTCCGCGAGGCCCGCACGTCACAGCGCATCGACGCCACCGGCCACGTGGTCGCGCCCGGCTTCATCGATATCCAGGCGCACTCCCTCTGGCACTACCTGCGTGGCAACGGACTCGCGCTCTCGATGGTGATGCAGGGGATCACCACCGCGATCCATGGCGAAGGATCCTCGTACGGTCCGGTCAACGATCGGATCCTCGCTGCCGAATCCGACACGGCGATGCGCCGCATCCTCTCCGCGTTCGCCGGCCCGCGCGGCTTCGGCGACTGGCTCGATCACATGGTCGCCCGCGGGGCCGCACAGAACATCGGCTCCTTCCTCGGCGATGGCAGCCTCCGGCGCTACGTGAAGGGGGAGGACGGCGGCCCGCTCACCACCGCGGAGCGCGATACCGCCCGCGCGGTGGTCGCCCGCGCGATGCGCGATGGCGCCTTTGGGATCGCGAGCGCGCTGATCTACCCACCGAACACCTATGCGAGCACCGAGGAGCTGATCGACGCGGCCAAAGCGATGGCTCCGTATGGCGGGATCTACATCACCCACATGCGGAGTGAGGGCGACAAGTTCCTCGAGGCGATGGACGAGGCACTGCGCATCGGGCGCGAGGGGGGCGTGCCCGTCGAGATCTACCATCTCAAGGCGAGTGGGCCACGTAACTGGCCCAAGATGCCGCTCGCCATCGCCAAGATCGATTCGGCGCGCACGGCCGGGCAGGACGTGCAGGCGAACATGTATCTCTACCCGGCCGGGGGGAACTCCTTTGCGAGCTGCATCCCGCCGAAGTACGCCGAGGGGGGCAAGCTCCTCGACCACCTCAAGGATCCCGCGCTCCGCGCGACGATGGTCGCGGAGATGCAGGCGCGTGACGCGGGCTACGAGAACCTCTGCGAGATCGCCGGTCCCGAGGGGGTGATGGTGGTCGGGTTCCAGAAGCCCGAACTGCAACGCTTCGAAGGGAAGCGCCTCTCGGAGATTGCCGCCGCCCTCGGTACCAGCTGGCCTGAGGCGATCATCGATCTCAACGTCGCCGAGTCCCTCGGCCTCGGGGAGATCCTCTTCCTGATGAGCGAGGAGAACATGCGGCTCCAGCTCAGGCAG
>VHBP01000103.1 GCA_016871915.1 Gemmatimonadota bacterium | reverse complement strand
GTGGGAGCGAATACTCGAGCTGCGCCAACTCCACCTGCATCCGCGCCTCAGCTGAGCGCGCCCGCACCGCGAAGATGTCGAGGATGAGCTCCGCGCGATCGATCACCCGCTTCCCGACCTCACCCTCAAGGTTTTTCCCCTGCGCCGGCGAGAGCTCGTCGTCGAAGATGACCAGCGTCGCCTCGGTGGCGCTCACCAACTGTTTGAGCTCCTCGACCTTGCCGCGTCCGATATAGGTGGCCGGGTCGGGGCGATCGATCTGCTGCGTGAGGGTCCCGACCACGACGGCGCCCGCGGTGTCGGTGAGCTGTGCCAGCTCGTCCAGATGCTCGGCGGCTTGGTGGCGATCGGTCCCACGCTTGAGTGGCGCGCCGACGAGGATCGCCCGCTCCTGCGGGGGCGCGAGCTCGATCAGATCCTTGCTCATCGACGCACCGTGCCCGCGCTCTCGAAGGGGCGCGTGATCCCGCCGAACGCGGTGACGTAACGGAACTCCCCGGTCACCCGGTACGGGACCGTGCCCGAGGATACGAAGCGCACCATCACCACTCGCAGCGCATCGAGCAAGAATTCGACGGGGACCTCGACCATCGTCGTGGAGCGCGGCAGCAGGGTGACGACCCGCTCGACATTCCCCGTCGCGACCTGCGTGGAGTCCACCCACACGGTGTAGCGCACGGCCGCGACGTCGAGACGGAAGTCGTTGGGGTTCTCCACGCGCAACGTGACGTCGAGCGCCCCGCCGCGCAGCCCGATGTTCCGGACCTTGGTATCGGCGACGGCGACCTCGGGAGGGATGAACGCCGCGCGTGCGAGCGAGCGACACCCCGTCAGCGACAGGAGCGCCGCGATGACCAGCAGAGACCACGACCACCGCCGCCCCACCCCCGTCACCTCCCGATGCCTTCCGACGTGCGTGCGATCAGCCATGCGATCCCTCATTCGGTGTGTGCCCCTCCTGTCCTTGCGCCACGCGCTCGGCGAGCGAGCGCCACCATGCCATCCGCTTCTTGATCTCCTTCTCGAATCCGTGACATCCGGGCTCGTAGAAGGTCGCTCCGTGCACCTCATCCGGGAGGTAGTCCTGTGGGAGATACCCCTCAGGGACGTCGTGCGCATACCGATACCCCGCCCCATATCCGAGCTCCTTCATCAAGGCGGTCGGGGCGTTGCGGATGTGGAGCGGCACCTGCGCCGCCGGGGTCGATCGGGCTGCCTCACGTGCGGCGGCCCATGCGATATAGATGCGATTCGACTTTGGTGCCGTCGCCAGATAGACCGCGGCCTCGGCGAGCGCGAGCTCCCCTTCGGGGGACCCGAGGAAGTGGTAGGCGTCCCGCGCGGCGATCGCGAGCGAGAGGGCGCGCGGGTCGGCGAGCCCCACATCCTCCGCCGCGAACCGCACCGTGCGGCGCGCGATGTACATCGGGTCCTCGCCCCCCTCGATCATCCTCGCGAGCCAATAGAGCGCGCCCTGCGGATCGGAGCCTCGCAGCGCCTTGTGATAGGCGGAGATGAGGTTGAAGTGCTGCTCTCCCGACTTGTCGTATTGCGCGACGCGCTGTTGAAGCGCCGCCTCGACCAGGTCCGGCGAGATGCGATCCGTCGCGAGCGACGCCGCCGTCTCGAGCACGGTGAGCGCTCGGCGCGCGTCCCCGTCGGCGAGCTGCGCCAAGGCGTCCCGCGCGCCGGGCTCCAAGGTCAGACCGAGGCTCCCCAAGCCGCGTTCGGGATCCTGCATCGCCCGATCGAGCAACGTTGCGATCGCCGTCACGGTCAGGGGCTGGAGCACCACGACCCGCAACCGACTCAACAACGCCCCGGTCAGTTCGAAGCTCGGGTTCTCCGTCGTCGCCCCGATCAGGGTCAGCAAGCCGCTCTCCACATGCGGGAGCAAGGCATCCTGCTGCGCGCGATTGAAGCGATGGATCTCGTCGATGAAGAGGATCGTCCTCGTCGCGAAGAGGCCGCGCTTCTCCGCGGCGGCGACGATCTCCCGTAGGCGTGGGATCCCATCGGTGACCGCGCTGAAGGGGACGAACTCCGCCTCGACATGCTGAGCGACGAGCCGCGCGATGGTCGTCTTCCCACTCCCCGGTGGTCCCCAGAGGAGGAACGATCCCGGCTCCCCACTCGCGATGGCGCGCCGCAACGGCTTCCCGTCGCCGAGCAGCGCCTCATGCCCCACCACCTCGTCGAGCGTGCGCGGGCGCAACCGCGCCGCCAGCGGCACGCCGCTGGCGGCGCGCGCGGCACGGCCGGTGCTCACGTCGCGATCAGGGTGTGAAGGATCAGGGCGATCCCGCACCCGACGAAGAAGGCGACATTGTGTCTCCACCCGCTCTTCCCCTGAAACTCGGGGATCAGATTCGAGGCGCCGACATAAAGCGTCACACCTGCTGAGAGGGCCAGACCCCAGCGTGCGAGCGGATCGAGCCAGTCGGACAAGGCGACCCCCGCGAGCGTCGCGACCCCAAGGGCGGTGGCCGCACCGATTGCCGCCGGTCGCGTCCGACCCGAGGCGACCCACAACGAGGCGATGGCCAATCCTTCCGGGACCTTGTGCAGCACGATGGCGCCGAACACGAGCAGCCCGAGCGCCTCCCCGACATGAAAGGCGCTCGCGATGGCGACCCCGTCGACGAGGGTGTGCAGTAGCAGTCCAACC
>VHBP01000102.1 GCA_016871915.1 Gemmatimonadota bacterium | reverse complement strand
CGAGGCCGATCCTAGCCGAGACGACGTTTCTCGGGGATGGTCGGCGGTTGGGTGGGGTACTGGCCCGAGAAACAGGCATGACAGAAGCCCGAGGGGCCGTCGGGGACCGCGCCGAGCATCCCGTCGAGGGAGATGTAGCCCAGCGAGTCCACGCCGATCCGTCGCGCGATCTCCTCTATGGAATGATTGGCCGCGATGAGCTGTTCCCGATCAGGCGTGTCGATGCCGTAATAACAGGGCCCGGTGATCGGGGGGGAGGAGACGCGCATGTGGACCTCGCGGGCGCCGGCGGCCCGGACGAGGGCGACGAGCCCGCGCGTCGTCGTCCCACGGACGATCGAATCGTCAACCATCACCACCGACCTGCCGGCGAGGATCTCGCGGACGGCGTTGTACTTAACCTTCACCTTCTCGTCGCGCCCCTGCTGGGTGGGTTGGATGAAGGTGCGCCCCACGTAGTGATTGCGGATCAGCGCGAGTTCGAGCGGCAGGCCACTCGCCTCGGCGAACCCGAGGGCCGCCGAGTTGGAGGAGTCTGGGACCGAGAAGACGAAGTCCGCCCCCGGCGCGGGGTGTTCCTCGGCCAGCCGGCGCCCGAGGGCCCGGCGCGCGCGGTCCACCGACCCGCCGAAGACGCGAGAGTCAGGACGTGCGAAGTAGACGTATTCGAAGACGCACCGACGCTGCTCCGCCGGTGCCGGCATCTGGATGGTGCGCACCGAACCATTGGGCTCCACGGCGACGATCTCACCTGGCGCGATCTCGCGCTCGACCGTCGCGCCCACGATATCGAGGGCACAGCTCTCCGAGGCGAAGACGGTGGTCCCACCATTGAGGCGACCCATCACGAGGGGGCGCCAACCCAGCGGGTCCCGTGCCGCGACCAGGGTATCACCGATGATCACGAGGAGCGAGTACGCCCCCTCGATCCCCCTCAACGCCTCAGCGAGCTTCTCTTCGGGACGCTCGCCCTTCGCACGCGCTAACCGATGGACGATGACCTCGGAGTCCATCGTAGAGCTGAAGATCGACCCGTCCTCCTCGAGGGACCGGCGTACCTCGGTGGCGTTGGTGAGGTTCCCGTTATGCGCGAGGGCGATGTGGCCCCCCTTGAATCGGACGAGGGCTGGTTGGGCGTTCTCGATCGTGCTCGACCCCGCGGTGGAGTACCGCGTATGCCCGATCGCGACGGGGCCGGCCAAGGTGCGCATCGACTCGGCCGAGAACTTGTCGGAGACGAGCCCCATGGCGCGGAGGACGTTCACCGCGCCGTCCTTCACGGCGACGATGCCCGCTGATTCTTGGCCGCGGTGCTGGAGCGAATAGAGCCCGAGGTGGGTGAGGGCCGCCGCATCGGCGTGCCCGGAGATGCCGAAGATGCCACACATCAGCGCGTCCCTCCGGCGGTCTCGTTCACCGTCTCGGCGGCGGCACGGGCCATCGCGCGTGGCAGTGCCTCATGATAGGCGGACGACAGCCGATCGATCGTGATGGACGTGGTGCCCTGCGCCGTGGTGAGGGTGAGGCCCTGTGGCGCGGTCGTCACCGTGCCGATCACCTGTGCGGGCACGCCGTGGCGTTTCGCGATCGCGAGCACCGCCGCTGGCTGCGCGGTGGAGACGACGATCCGACCCTGCGCCTCGCCAAAGAGCAGCGCACGGGGGGAGAGGTTGCGCCATGCCGTGAGGTCGATGCTCGCCCCGGTTGGGTTCGCACGGTCGCCCATGCACGACTCGGCGATCGCGACGGCGAGCCCACCTTCGGAGCAGTCATGCGCCGAGCGCACCTGACCGGCGCGGATCGCCTCGAGGATCGTCCCGATCAGCGCCCGCTCGCGATCGAGGTCGCAGTGCGGCGGGGCACCGGCCACGACCCCGTGGATCCAGCTCAGATATTCGGAGCCGCCGAGCTCGTCCGTGTTCTCGCCGAGGAAGACGATGGTATCGCCGGGGGTGGTGAAGGTCATGCGGGTGGCATGCGCGGCGTCATCGAGCACGCCGACCATCCCGATCGTCGGGGTGGGGTAGACCGCCCCCTGCGGATTCTCGTTGTACAGCGAGACGTTCCCACCCGTCACCGGCGTCTCGAGGGCGCGGCAGGCATCGCCCATCCCGTAGACCGCCTCACGGAACTGGAAGAAGACCTCAGGCTTCTTCGGGTTTCCGAAGTTCAGGCAGTTGGTGATGGCCCGCGGGGTCGCGCCGGAGCAGGCCACGTTGCGGGCCGCCTCGGCCACCGCGATACGCCCGCCGACCCGTGGGTCGAGATAGACGTAGCGACCGTTGCAGTCGGTCTTCACCGCGATCGCCTTGTTGGTGCCACGAATACGGATCACCGCCGCGTCACCTGCGCCCGGGCCGCTGACCGTCCCCGTGCGCACCGTGGAATCGTACTGCCGGTGGATCCAGTGCTTGCTTGCGATCGTCGGCGACTGCAAGAGTCGCTCGAGCGTCCAGGCGGGATCGGCCTCCTCCGCCCTAGGGGTGATTGCTGAGACGTCACGTGTGCGACGAGCGATGGCCTCTTCGCTCTCACGGGCCTCCGGATGGTACTGCGGGCAGTCGGTGACGAGGCGCGTGCCCGGGAATTCGGCGACGACGCGATCGCCCTCGGACACACGATAGACCGGCTCCGCGATCACCTCGCCGATCACCTCGGCGACGAGATCCCACTTGGCGAGGATCGCCTGGACCTCGGCCTCATGGCCGCGCTTGGCGACGACGAGCATCCGTTCCTGCGAT
>VHBP01000101.1 GCA_016871915.1 Gemmatimonadota bacterium | reverse complement strand
CCAACGGATCTCGCGTGCGGCCGCGGCCTCGCTGGCGGAGGATGTGGGCCGGTTCGCGGACGCCGAGGGGTTGCCGGGGCATGCGGCGGCTGCGCGGGCGTGGGGGCGGGTATGAGCGAGATCGTGCGTGATGCGAGGCGCGAGACGCAGGGCACGGGTTCGGGGCGCGCGATCGCGCGGCCGGGGCTCGAGTGGATCTCGGCGTACACCACCGCGGCGCTCGGGGAGATCTCGCTCGATCTCCGCGACAATGTGAATCTCTGGGGGGCGCCACCGAGTGCGTTGCAGGTGGTGCGTGAGACGAGCGCCACGGAGCTGGTCAGTTATCCGGCGGTCAGTGCGACGCGACTGACCGAGACGCTCGCTGCGCACCTCGGTGTGCGTGCGGACGAGGTCGTCACCGGGTGTGGGAGTGACGATCTGATCGATGCCTGCTTCCGTGCGGTGGCCGCACCGGGTGAGCGGGTGGCGCATGCGGAGCCGAGCTTCTCGATGGTCCCGCGCTTCGCGCGGCTCAATGGACTGGAGCCGGTGGGCGTTCCGCTCCGCGCTGATGGTGCGGCGGATATCGACGGCCTGTTGGCGACGGGGGCGCGGATCATCTACCTCTGCTCGCCGAACAATCCCACGGGAACGATCACCCCGGAGGCAGAGATCCGGCGATGCATCGCCGAGGCGCCGGGGATCGTGGTGGTGGACGAGGCGTATGCGGAGTTCGCGTTGACGCGCGACTGGCGTGCGGAGGCGCCTGGGATGGAGAAGGTGCTGGTGTTGCGGACCTTCTCCAAGGCGTGGGGGCTCGCGGGGCTGCGTGTGGGGGTCGGCGTGGGATCGCGTGCGCTGATCGATGCGGTGGTGCGGTCGCGTGGGCCGTACAAGGTGAATGCGCTGGCGGATCGTGCGGCGACGGTGGCGCTCGAGCAGGACGCTGAGTGGATGCGTGAGACCGCTACGGCAGCGGT
Organism: Gemmatimonadota bacterium; assembly: GCA_016871915.1. Classification (GTDB taxonomy): domain Bacteria; phylum Gemmatimonadota; class Gemmatimonadetes; order Gemmatimonadales; family Gemmatimonadaceae; genus Pseudogemmatithrix. Next base: position 2,195 of record VHBP01000101.1, on the reverse strand, counting down.
GGAGAGCCGTATCCGACTCGAGGCGCTGGTGGCGGGACGTCGTGGCGTGAGGCGGTGGCCCTCGCGCGCGAACTTCGTCTTCTGGCAGGTGGAGGGCGATGCGGTAGCGATCGCCGCGCGCTTCGCCGCGCAGGGAATCGGGGTGCGCGCCTTCCGTGGGCTCCCGGGAATCGGCGATGCGATCCGGATCGGTGTGGCGCCCTGGCCGATGCTCGAACGTCTCGCGCCGGTGATCGCGGAGGTCTGGCCATGATCCGGATCACCCTCTTCGATTACGGCGCGGGGAACCTCCACTCACTCGGCAAGGCGTTCGCGCGCGAGGATCGCGAGGTGCGCGTCGAACCCGATCCGGTGCGGGCGCTCGAGACCGATCTCTTGGTGCTGCCAGGGGTCGGGGCCTTTGGGCCGGCCGCGGCGCGGTTCGGGCCTGGCCGCGAGGCGATGCGCTCGGCGATCCTCGATGGACTCCCGACGATCGGGATCTGTCTCGGGATGCAGCTGATGATGGACGCGAGTGACGAAGGCGAGGGCGCTGGGCTCGGCGTGATCGCCGGGCAGGTCACCAAACTCGCGGCGGCACGACTCCCGCAGATCGGATGGAACGCGATCGACGATCCGACCGATCCGACCTTCGCCTCGAGTGGACTCACGATCGCGTATTACGCGAACTCCTTTGTCTGCCGACCAAGCGATACGCGCGTGGTCACCGCCTGGTCGCAGCATGAGCAGGATCGCTTCCCCGCTGCCGTGCGCGTCGCGCGCTGCGTAGGACTGCAATTCCACCCGGAGAAGAGCAGCGCCCCTGGGCTCCGTCTCCTCGATGCGCTCGTCACCGATCTCCTCCGTCCCCTCCGCTGATGCTCGCCATCCCTGCCATCGATCTTCGGGAGCAGCGCTGCGTGCAGCTCGTCGGGGGAGATTATGCCGCCGAGGCGATTCGGCTCGAGGATCCAATCGCGGTCGCCCATCGGTGGGTGGCCACGGGGTTCTCGCGGCTTCATGTGGTGGACCTCGACGCGGCCACGCGACGCGGGGATCATCTCGACCTCATCACGCGGTTGGTGATGGAGATCGAGGTCCCGGTGCAGGTGGGAGGGGGCGTACGTACCGATGATCGCGTGACGACCCTGCTCGAGGTCGGCGCAGATGCGGTGATCATAGGGACCCGTGGGCTCGCGGACCCCGAGTGGCTGCGCGCGCAAGCGTTCGGTGCGCCGCGTCGAGTGATCCTCGCCGCCGATGTGCGTGATGGCGAGGTGGTGTCGGAGGGATGGGCCGCACGAAGTGGACGATCCTTACGTGAGGCGATCAGCGCGGTGGCCGATGCGCCGCTCGCGGGACTGCTGGTGACGGCGGTGCATCGCGAGGGGCTGATGCAGGGGACCGACCTCGTGTTGATGGAGGAGGCGGTCGCGGCATCGCCCTGGCCGGTGCATGCCTCCGGTGGAGTGGGATCGATCGACGATGTACGCGCGTTGGCGGGGATCGGCGTGCAGGCGGTGGTACTCGGGATGGGCCTCTATACAGGAACCCTTGATGCGGCAGCGGTCGCCGCGGAGTTCGGACGATGACGGAGCAGACGATGGTGGTGCGTGAGCGGCAGACGAAGGAGACGGCGGTCCGCGTGGAGATGCGCCTGGGGTCTGGGGTGGCTGACATCCAGACGACGATTCCCTTCCTCGATCACATGATGACGGTGCTCGCGCGCTATGCGGGGCTCGATCTCACGATCCGCGCACAGGGAGATCTGCGGCATCACCTGATCGAGGATGTCGCACTGACGGTGGGGGCGGCGATGGCGGCGGTGGTCCCGGCGACGGCGGCGCGCTACGGCGAGCGCACGGTGCCGATGGACGATGCCCTGGTGCAGGTGGTGCTCGATGCGGGTGGGCGTCCGTACTATGCGGGGAAGCTTCCGAGTTCGCTCTATCAGCACTGGATGCGGTCCTTCTCTGATGCCTCACAGTTCACGTTGCACCTGCGCGTGTTGCGCGGGTCCGATCGGCATCACATCGTCGAGGCGGCGTTCAAGGCACTGGGCTTCGCGCTTCGTCAGGCCGCGGTCGACGCCGGCGCGGTGTTCTCCACCAAGGGTGCGGTGATGCTCACCGAAGGTCGCTGATGCTCACCCGACGATTGATCGTCTGCCTCGATGTGCAGGAGGGACGTGTGGTGAAGGGGGTCAACTTCACAGG
>VHBP01000100.1 GCA_016871915.1 Gemmatimonadota bacterium | reverse complement strand
CGCATGCTCGACCGCGGCGCGTGGGAATCCGAGCGCCATTGTCGTGACCGGCGGATGGTGCATCGCGGCCACCGGTGCGAGCGCCTGCTGCGCCTCCACGGGGAAGCTGACGCCGCCGATCGCGTGCGCGGGGCCGGCATAGATCACCGCATCGACGAGGGTCGAGGTGCGCTGGCCTGCTGCGTCGAGTTGCAGCCGCCACTGATCCCCTTCGCGGACGACCGAGACGACCCGAGTGCCCAGCACGACACGCGACCCGAGCGCGGCGTGCATCGCGTTGGGCAGGGTCGCCAATCCGTCGCGGAAGCTGGTGATCCCCCGCTGCCGCACGACGCCCTGCTTCGCCTTAGCCTCGCGCATCCCACCGACGAGGAGCGAGCCATGCCGCCGCTCGGCGTGGAAGAGCATCGGCATCGCGTAGCGCGCGGAGAGTCGCTCCGGGTCGCCCGCATAGACGCCGGAGACGAAGGGCCCGACGAGATAGGTGAGGATCTCATCCCCCAGACGCCGACGGACGAGGGAGGCGATCGACTCATCCTCCGCGTCGCGCACCGCACTCACGAAGGGTTCACGCAGCAGTCGCAGCTTCGCCGACCCCGAGAGCGCCTTCGTGGAGACGAGCGACCCCGGCCCATGGGGTAGGGGACAGAGCACGCCATCCCGCACGATGTACCGGCGCTTCGCGCTGGCGTCGGGCCTCACGCGCTGGTCGCCCAGACCCAATTGATCGATCAATCCCTCGAGCGCCGGCGTCGCGGTGAGGGAGGTCGGCCCCGCCTCCACGAGGTACCCATCACGCTCGATGGTGGTGATCACCCCGCCCACACGCCCGCTGGCCTCGAAGCAGGTGACATCCACGCCACGGGTGCGCAGCTCGAGCGCGGTGCTCAACCCGGTGATCCCAGCGCCGATGACCGCGACCCGCATCCCTTATGCCTCCGACGCCCAGTCGCGCGGCGCGAGCATCGCGGTGAGCTCGGCTTCGATCGAGCCCGGCGCATGGTCGACGGATGCTGGCCACGAGGCGAGCGGGGGCAAGGACATCAGGACGCTCTCGGTGCGCGCGCCGGTCTGGAGGCCGAAGATCGTCCCGCGATCATGCACGAGGTTGAACTCCACGTAGCGTCCACGCCGGAAGAGCTGTAGCGCCTTATCGCGCTCCGAGTACGGGAGATCGCGACGCGCATCGACGATCGGTCCATAGGCATCATCGAGCGCACGTCCCACGCTCGTCACATACGCATGCAACGCCTCGGCGTCGAGCTGGAAGGGCGCCTCGTTCGGCCGGAGGTGATCGAAGAAGATCCCACCGACCCCGCGCGCCTCATTGGCCCGGTGCAGGTTGCGGAAATACTCATCGCACCACGTCTTGTGCGCTGGGTAGAGCCGCAGGTCGTACGCGTCGCAGGCCCACTTGAGGGAGCGATGGAAGTGCCGCGCATCCTCAGGGAATGGATGCATCGGGGTGAGATCGGTCCCACCACCGTACCAGGCATCGTGCAGTCGACCATCGGCATCGGTGAGCTCGAAGTACCGCACATTGAGATGCACCGTCGGGACCATCGGCGAGCGCGGATGCACCACCACGCTCACGCCGGTGGCGAAGAAGTAGGGCGTCGTGTCGACCGGTACGTTGCCGCCGAGCCGCTTGGCGGCCTCGGGCGGGAGGATCCCCTCGACGAGGGCGCGGTTCACCCCCGCCTTCTCGAAGACCGCCCCGTCGACGAGGAGCCGTGACCGGCCGCCGCCGCCACCCTGCCGCTCCCAGGCAGCCTCCTCGAAGCGCCCACCATCCAGACCCTCGAAGAGACTCGTGATCTCATCCTGGAGCTGTGCGGTCCACGCGGCCATCGCCTCGCGTCGCGCCGTCCGCGTCTTCCCACCGGTCGCCTTCATGATCCGACCTCCATCGTCTGTGCGGATGCCCCGTGTGACGATGCGGCATGCGCGCGAGAATCCCATCCCTGCACGGTCTCGATGAACGCCTTCGCGTGGGCGACGGGGATATCGGGGAGAATCCCATGCCCGAGGTTCGCGATGTAGCCGGGCCCGTCGATCTTGGCGAGCATCTGAAGCGTGCGCTCGCGGATCACCTCAGGGCTCGCGTACAGCGTGCAGGGATCGAGGTTCCCCTGGATCCCACGCTTGGTCGCGTCGGCCACGCCACGCGCCCACGCCGCATCGGTGTGCCAGTCGACACCGAGCACATCGCACCCCGTGGCCTCGGCGATCTCCCCGAGGGCCCAGCCGGAGCCGGGTGCGAAGCAGATGACGGGGACGCCAGCGGTCTTCGCGATCGCCGCGGTGCGTGCCATGTACGGGAGGGCGAACTCCCGGTATTCGCGCGGCCCGAGCGAACCGGACCACGAATCGAAGATCTGGAGCGCCTGCGCGCCGGCCGCGGCCTGCGCGACCAAGAAGCGCCCGACGTTGTCGGCCAGGCGCTCCATCAGCGTGTGCGAGAAGACAGGATCGGCGAAGAGGAGCTTCTTCGCGATGCTGAACGATTTGGTCCCCTTGCCCTCGGTCATGTAGGCGAAGAGGGTCCAGGGCGCCCCGGCGAATCCGATGAGGGGGACGCGGCCATGGAGTTCGCGCCGCGTCATGCGCAGCGCATCACAGTGGAAGCGGAGGCCCTCCTCGGGCTCCACGTCGTGTAGACGCTTGAGGTCGTGCATCGTGCGCACGGGATCGGCGAACTGCGGTCCGACTCCTTCATCGACCGTCAACGACATCCCCATCGCGGCGGGGATCACCAGGATATCCGAGAAGATGATCGCCGCATCGACCCCCATCAGGTCGACGGGCTGGAGGGTCACCTCTGTGGCGAGCTCCGGGGTATGACACATGGTGAGGAAATCGGCCGTGGCGCGGACTGCCCGATACTCGGGGAGATAGCGGCCCGCCTGGCGCATCATCCAGACCGGAGGACGCTCCACCGGCTCGCGGCGGCAGGCACGAAAGAAGAGATCGTTCATGGGAGTCGACATCAGCGGTTCCGAGAAGAGCGGGAGGGGCGACGAGCACCGGCGGTCCCGCGCTGGGGCTCCGGCGGGATGGGGGGACCAGCGAAGAGCGATTCGAGGGTGACACTGAAGGCCTGCAGCGCCTCACCATGCGCGATGGCGGTGCGGAGCTTGGTCATCGGACGGGCGAGGAGCTTGGCGACGATGCGATCGGTCGCGTGATCGGCGACGGCATCACCCGCGGCGAAGGTGAGTTCG
>VHBP01000099.1 GCA_016871915.1 Gemmatimonadota bacterium | reverse complement strand
GGGGGGGAAGACCGTCGCCGTGACCTGGGAGAGCTCGAACACCAACGTCGCGACGGTGAACGCGTCGGGACGGGTCTCCACCAACTGCGTCCCGGCGGCGGGTGCGACCTCCTGTTTCGCGGCGATCACCGCGACGCAGAGCGGTGGTGCCAAGAAGTCGGCGAGCCTGACCGTTTATAACCTCGTCGGCATCCCGCTCACGAGCGGGACCGCCGTGACGGGGATCAGCGGCAAGGTCGGCGACTATATCTTGTACCGCATCTACGTCCCGGCTGGCTCCACGAGCCTTAAGTTTGAGATGAGCGGTGGGACCGGGGACTTCGACCTCTATGTCCGCCCCGGCTCCCCGCCGACCACCTCCACGTGGACCTGCCGCCCGTATGCGGCGGGCAACACCGAGACCTGCACCTTCGCCAATCCGGCGAGCGGCACCTGGTACGCGATGCTCGACGTCTACGAAGATGGCGCCGGTGTCTCCCTGAAGGCGACGGTGACCCCGTGAGCGCCTCGACCATGATTACCGAAATCTCTTTCCCGAGGTCTCTCATGTCGCGTGTGTGGTCCCATGCTTCCCGTCGCGCGCTGGTCGCGCTGGCGGGTCTCGCCCTGACGGCCAGCGTTGTGGCCGCGCAGAGCGCGGTCTTCACCGGCAAGGTGACGTCCTCTGGGCAGCCCCTCGGGGGCGCTAGCGTCGGCATCGCCGAGCTCGGTGTCGGTGCCACGACCGCGGTCGATGGCACCTATTCCTTCACCGTGGCGCTCGGCGCCAACGCGGGGCGGAGTCTCACCCTGCGCGCGCGCGCGATCGGGTATACCCCAAAGGCGCAGACGGTGACCCTCTCCGCCGGCCGGTTCACCAACGACTTCGCGCTCGCCAAGGACGTGCTCAACCTCGAGCAGATCGTTGTGACGGGCGTGGGCGACGCGACCTCGCAGAAGAAGACTGCCTTCTCCGTCGGCGTCGTCGACGCCTCGCAGATCAAGGAGGCGCCGTCCTCCTCGCCGGTGGGCGTCCTCGCGGGCCGCGTGGCCGGTGCGTCTGTCGTCACCGTCACCGGGCAGCCTGGGGCGGCGCCGGCGATCCGCCTCCGCTCCTCGACGAGCCTCACCGGCTCGGCCGACCCACTGATCATCGTCGACGGGACGATCTCCCGCCTCACCCTCGCGGACATCAACACCGAGGATGTGGAACGGATGGAGGTGATCAAGGGGGCGGCGGCCAGCTCGCTCTACGGCTCTGACGCTGCGAACGGCGTGGTGCAGATCTTCACCAAGCGTGGGGCGCAGCTCGCCGAGGGGCAGACGACCTTCACCGTCCGCAACGAATTCGGTCAGAGCTGGCTGCCGAACAAGGTCCCAGGAAACACCTCTCACGAGTTCCAGCTCCTCCCGGACGGGAACTTCCGACGCGATGCCGGCGGCAACCGCGTGCAGGAGCCGGACCGCGTATCCGACAATCCGTACCCGATCGTCTACGACCAGCTCAGCCAGGTCTTCCGTCCTGGGCAGTTCATGACGAACTACGCCTCGGTCGGCCAGCGTCGTGGGAGCACGAACTTCAACGTCTCGTTCCACAACTCGCGTGAGACGGGCGTGCTCGGCCTGCTGAACGGCTTCAACCGCCAGAACTTCCGTATCAACCTCGATCAGGCGATCACCGACGAGCTCACCTTCTCGGCGGGCGCCTTCTACGGGCGGTCGAGCTCGGACGAGGGGGAGAACACCGGGATCTTCTTCGGCCTCCGCTTCCTCGAGCCGAACATTGACCTCCTGGCGCCGAACACCGATGGCTCGCCGTTCAACGCCATCGTGAGGCAGCCGCCCCTCTCAGGGAACGTGGTGAACCCGCTCTATGGTCTGAACAACACCGACATCAACCGCGATCGCGACCGCTTCAACGGGACCTTCCGCCTCACCTACAAGCCGCTCAGCTGGCTGACGGCGGAGGGGAATGTCAATTACGAGCAGTCGGGGGATATGTATAAGTCGTTCAACCCGACGGGGTTTCTCAACTCGGCTGGCGCCGTGGATGACGGGAGCATCTTCCAGAGCTCGACCCTCTCCCGCACCAGCAACCTCGGCGCGACGCTGACGGCGCAGAAGAAGTTCTCCTGGTTCACGAACACCACGAAGCTGGCGTGGGTCTTTGAGGACCAGTCGATCAACAACGTCAACGTCTCCGCCGTCGGTCTCACGGTCCCGCGGGTGCCCGAGTTCAGTGCCGCCAATCAGAGCCTCGATATCTTTCCGGGGTCGCGCTCGGTGTCGATCCGCGCGAATAACCTCTTCGCGATCACGACTTTCGACATCAAGGACCGCTACATCTTCGACGGGCTTGTGCGTCAGGACGAGTCCTCGCTCTTTGGTGTGAACCAGCGCCGACAGCTCTACAATCGCGTTTCGGGGGCGTATCGCGTCTCCGAGGACCTGAAGCTCCCTGGGGTCGACGAATTCAAGCTTCGCGCCTCGTACGGCACGGCGGGGCTCCGTCCGGGCTTCGACGCGCAGTATGAGATCTTCTCGCTCGTCGGCGGCAGCCCGACCCCGGTCACGCTGGGGAACTCGGACCTCCGCCCCGCCTTCTCGAAGGAGACGGAGGTCGGCTTCAACCTGACCTTCCTCCAGAACTTCACCTTCGAGTACAGCTACTCGGACAAGATCACGACCGATCAGATCCTCCTCGCCCCGGTCTCGGCGGCGACGGGTTATCGCAACACCTGGACCAACGCCGGCACCCTCACAGGGAACACCCATGAGGCCGCGCTTGGCGCCGTCCTCCTCTCGCGCGGTGACATGTTCTGGCGGGTCAATTTGACCGCCGACCGCACGCGCCAGAAGATCACCGAGCTCAACGTGGCCCCCTTCCTCGCGGGCCCGGATGGGAACACGGATCTCTTCCGCGTGGCCCCGAATGAGCCGTTCGGCGTGATCTACGGCTACAGCTGGATCCGCACTGCGGACGAGCTCGCCGCCTCGCTCACGTCGAAGAAGCTCGCCGGCACCGCGGCGGACTACAAGCTCAACGAGGAGGGCTTCTACGTGAAGGCCTCCGACTGGCGCACGGTTAACGAGAAACCTCTCCGTCGCTTCGCCGAGGACGGGACATCGCTCTTCCAGATTGGGGACGTGAACCCCGACCTCAACCTGGCGCTCGCGACCACCTTCCAGATGGGGGGGCTGAGCATCAGCGCGCTGCTGACCTCGGTGCAGGGGGGCGATATCTACAACTATACCCGCCAGT
>VHBP01000098.1 GCA_016871915.1 Gemmatimonadota bacterium | reverse complement strand
ACTGAACCGGGCGCGGAGTGCGTTCGCCGAGGTGATTGAGCCCGCGGTCCGGTGAAGACGCTGCGGTAGGGCGTCAGGGGGCCGCTATATTGCCCTCTAATGCCAGCGGTCACGATATCCGCCTTCAAGGCGGCGGTCACCAAGGGCCCTCTGGCCCCCGTCTACCTCTTTCAAGGGTCGGATGACTTCCTGAAGGAGGATTGGGTGCGGCGTCTCACCGAGGCGGCGACCGATCCCGGGACGCGCGACTTCAATCTCGAACTCCTACGCGGTGCTGAGTGCGATGCCGCGCAGCTGGGGCGCGCGCTCGATGCGCTCCCGATGCTCGCGGACCGACGGCTCGTGATCCTGCGCGATCCTTCGGCGCTTAAGAAGCCGGCGCGCGAACGCCTGGCCAAGGCGCTGACGAATCCTGCGGCGGATACGGTGCTGCTTCTCGTCGCCCCCTCTAGCGCCAAGATAGAGAAGGAGTGGATGGAGCTCGCGGCGAGCGTCGAGTTCGCCGCGCTCGAAGGAAAGGATCTCCTCAAGTGGATCGCGGTGACGGCGGAGAAGCAGGTGGGAGCGACGATCACGTCTGGCGCGGCGACGCTCCTCGCGAGCTATGGCGGGAACGATCTCGCGCTCTTGTCGGGTGAACTGCGCAAACTCGCCGCCTTCACCAATGGCGAGCCGATCGACGAATCAGCGATCGAGGCGGTGACGGGGGTACGGCCGGGCCGTACCCTCTCCGAGCTCCTCGATCATGTGGCGGCGCGCCGGACCACCGAGGCGATCGCGCTGGTGGATGAGGTGCTCGCGCAGCCGAAGATGGGGGGAGTCCCGCTCGTCATGGCGCTGACCACACAGACACTCGGCATCGGCTGGGCGGTCGCGGCGCGTGCGCGCGGTGTCGCGGCCTCGCGGCTTGAGGGCGAACTCTTCTCGCTCCTCAAGCAATCGGGTGGCGCGTACATGGGATGTGCGTGGGGGGAAGCGGTCCCGCGCTGGGCGCGGAGTCTCACGGTATGGAACGCCCGGGACATCGATCGCGCGCTCGCGGCGTTGCTCGCGGCGGATCGTGCGCTCAAGGACACCAAGGTCTCGAGCGAAGAACAGATCGTGACCTCGCTCCTCTTAGCGATGGCACCGACCATGCGTGGGCGGAAGGCGGCATGAGTCGCCTCGCGTCCGCACTACTCGTATGGTCGCTGCTCGCGTCGCCGGCGATGGCCCAGGTGCGACTCCCTGCCACCACCCCCGATACCAACCCCGCGCATACCGCCTTCCGTCGCGCGCAACGACTCGTGAACGATGGCAATGGTGGGCGAGGTCGCTTCATCGTGGACTCGCTCGTGGAGGCCGCCGATCCCGGATCTGCGGCGGAGGCCCAAGCGCTCTTCTGGCGCGCGACACTCGCGCCGACGTGGGGTGATGCCCAGCGCGACTATCTCCGCATCATGCTCGAGCATGAGCGTTCACCGCTCGCGGCTGAATCGATGTTCCGCTTGGCACAGGGGGAGCTCGCCGGTGGCGATCGCGGCGCAGCGCAGCGTTACTTCGAGCGCATCGCCCGCGAGACGCCGGAGGCACCGATCCGCGGCGAGGCGAGTCTCTGGCATGGACGGATGCTGATCGAGCGCGGCGCGCGGGCCGTCGGATGTCCCGTGTTGCGTGAAGGGCGCCGTCGCGTGACCGACGGACAGGTCGAGCTCGTGAACCAGTACGACTATCTACTGCAAGGGTGTACGGCGGACTCGACTTCGACCCCACGAGCACCGACCATCGATCCTTCGGTCACCACACTCTGGTCGGTGCAGATCGCGGCCCTCCCGACGCGCCGTGAAGCAGAGGCTGTGGTCAAAGGACTCGCCGCGCGTGGGTACGTTGGGCTTCGCATCGACGGCGAGACCCCCCCATTCCGTGTACGCATGGGCCGTTATGCGACGCGCGAGGAGGCGCAACGCGCGCTCGCGGCGTATCGCACCAAGGAAAAGGGCGATGGGTTCGTGATGCCGGTCCCCGCGCGATGAGTGGGGGCAGTGGAACGCCGTTGATGGCGCAGTACCGGGAGATCAAGGCGCAACATACCAATGCGATCCTCTTCTTCCGGATGGGGGACTTCTACGAGATGTTCTACGAGGATGCGGAGGTCGCGTCGCGCGCACTCGACCTCACGCTGACCTCGCGCAACAATGGGGCCGCGGCGGAGGTGCCACTCGCCGGGATCCCGGTCAAGGCCGCGGCGGACTATATCCGGCGACTCGTGCAGCAGGGATACCGTGTGGCGATCTGCGAGCAGATCGAGGATCCCAAGGTCGCGAAGGGCATCGTGAAGCGCGCGGTGGTGGAGACGATCACACCGGGGGCAGCGTTCAGCGACGATCTGTTGGATGCGTCCCGTAACACCTTTCTCGCCGCGCTCGCGCTCGCCAGTGACGCCGTCGGCATCGCGGCGGCAGATCTCTCCACGGGGGAGTTCCGTTTGGTGCGCTGTTCGCGCGATGATCTCGATGCGGTGCTCGCGCGGCTCGCGCCCCGTGAACTCCTCGTGGCGACCGGGGCCACGCTCGATGGGGTGACACGCGCCGACGATATCCTGACGACATCACGCGAGGGATGGGAGTTCGATCCTGCGCTCGCGACCGATGCGTTGGTGCAGCACTTCGGTGTCGCCTCGCTCGAAGGGTTCGGCCTCGATGCGACGCGCGATGCGGCGGCGATCGGTGCGGCGGGCGCCCTGCTCCGCTACCTGCAGGAGCTCCAGCCCGGTGGCATCCCGCATCTCATGCGGCCGACGATCGAGCGCCCTGGTGGGGTGATGCCGCTCGATGAGATGACGCGCCGGAACCTCGAGCTCGTCGACTCGCTGCGCGCCACCGACGACACGAGCGGAGCCCTCTTGGGCGTGCTCGATCGCACGCAGACCCCGATGGGGGCGCGTCTGCTCCGTCAGTGGATCTTGGCGCCGCTCACCGAGGTCGCGACGATCTCGGCGCGTCTCGATGCGGTGCAGTCGCTCGTCGATGATGCGCTGGCGCGCGAGGCGCTCCGGACCGCGCTCGATGGCGTGCGCGACATCGAGCGACTCGCGGGTCGCACCGCCGCGCTCCGCGCCACCCCACGTGACCTCCGCGCCCTTGGGGATTCGCTCGCGCGGCTCCCCGCGGTGCATCAGGCGCTCTCGCGGCTCACCGCGCGCGGGACGCTGGCCGCGATCGCCGAGTCGTGGGACGATGCGGCCTCGATCGCGGCGGAGATCCAGCGCACCCTCGTCGAGCGGCCGCCGCTCAGCTACGGCGACGGGGAGACGGTGGCGATCGGCATCGATGCCACGCTCGACGAATTGCGCGCGATCGCCGCGGGTGGCAAGGACGCGATCGCCGCGCTACAAGCGGCGGAGCGCGAGCGCACCGGGATCGCCTCGC
>VHBP01000097.1 GCA_016871915.1 Gemmatimonadota bacterium | reverse complement strand
ATCTGTGTGGTCTTCATGGGTGGGGTGTTGTATCCGGCGGCGGTGGTGCTGGGGCGGACCTCGCTCCGCGAGTTCGCGCGCGCCGCGCTCCCCGCGCAGACGATCGCCTTCAGCTCGCGCTCGTCGCTGGCGGCGTTGCCGGCGATGCTCGAGGCGGTGCGCGATACGCTCCGGCTCCCGCCGACGATCGGGAACTTCCTGATCCCACTCGCGGCGACGATGTTCCGCGCCGGCGCGGGGATCGGGCAGACGGTCGGCGTGCTCTTCATCGCGCGGCTGTACGGCGTGGATCTCGATGTCGCACAGCTGCTGACGATCGCGCTGACCTCGGTGGTGACCTCCTTCTCGGTGCCGGGGATCCCCGGAGGGTCGATCCTCGTGATGGTCCCGGTGCTGATGGCGGCAGGAATCCCCGTCGAGGGGATCGGGATCCTGCTCGGCGCCGACACGATCCCCGACATGTTCCGCACGACGACAAATGTGACCGGGCATATGACGGCGGCGGTGATCCTCGCGCGGGGTGAGCGCGGCGCCGATGCCGCGTCCGCGACCCCGTCGACGTGAGGGTGACGCGCCCACTGACCGTCCTGTTCGATCTGGACGGGACGATCGTCGATTCGATCGAACTCCTCACCGCCTCGATGGAGCATGCCTTCGCGGGGCGGACCGTTCGCCCGACGGTGGCGGAGTGGGTGGCGGGGATCGGGCGCCCACTCGATGACATCCTGCGGCCGTGGAGCGCCGACGAACAGGATCTGGATCTGGTGCGCGATCGGTATCGCACCTTCCAGCGCGCGAATCACGATGCGATGACCACGGCATATCCCGGCGCGGTGGAGACGATCCGCGCTCTACACGCCGATGGCCATGCGTTGGGGATCGTGACGTCGAAGCTCGAAGTGGGGGCGCGACGCTCGCTCGCGTTGATCGGGGTGGAGTCGTGCTTCGGCGTGGTCGTGGGGATCGATGCGACCGCGCGGCACAAGCCCGACCCCGAGCCGGTACGGTTCGCCTTGCGGGCACTCGACGAACCGGCGCCTCGGCGGGCGGTGTTCATCGGCGATTCGACGCACGACATGCACGCCGGGCGGGCGGCGGGGGTGCATACGGCGGCAGCGCTCTGGGGGCCGAATAGTCGGGAGGCGTTGGAGCCCACCAGGCCCGATCACTGGCTTGCGGCGTACGACGATGTGCGCACCGTGGTGCGCACCCTAAATGGTGCATGACGCGAGGCGCGTAGCGTTCTGAGGTGTGGAGGCGCGCTCGCACGATGACGCGCGCTGGCTGGTCCCCTGAGAGGCTGTGCGGGTGCTCACCACCCGCGATGCTGCCGCGCTCCTCGCCCGACTCGGGGATGGCGCCCCCCTCTCGACCCTCCTTCCGATCCTCGGCTTCACCGAGTCGGTGCGCGTCGGTGGACGCGAGATCCGACGACTCGGCCTGCCGAGTGCGCCAGCGATGGTGCGACTCGCCGCGCGAGGATCGTTGCGCGCGCTCGTCTGCGAATGGGACGACGGTCCGGTGGAGCGCGACGCCGTGGTGCGCGCGGCGCGTCAGCTCGCGCGGGAAGGGAGCGCGCTGCACTGGGTCATGCTCGCCCGATGGCGCTCCGGGCGTGCGGCGACGATCTGTGCGCCAGCAATCGGTGAGTCGAGTGCGACCGCCTCATTGCATGTGGACCTCACGCAGCCGCGTGCATCGGACGCCGAGACGGTCGCGGCGCTCGCCGCAGACCTGAGTGGTCCCGATGTCGCCGTGCATCTCCGCTGGCGCGAGGCGTTGGGGCGCGAGGCGCTCGGCCGACGCTTCTACAAGAACCTGGTGCGCGCGATCGACCGACTCGCGGAGGAAGCCGAGGGGCGTGTGAACCGACCGAACCGGCGCCCCGGTGAAACCTGAGCGCGGGTGCCGACGTACGCTCCGGTAGTAGGCGTCCATCACCTCGGAGTCGTCCCATGCGTACCCGTCTCAGCGTCCCCCTCTTCGCACTCGCCGCTCTGATCACCGTCGCCCCAGCGATCGCCGCACAGTCGACCACCACCTGGCAGTGGAGCGGCACCCTCGGCGCGGGACGGACCGTCTTTGTTCGCAACGTGAACGGCGCCGTCCGTGTGACGCCGGGGACCGGTCGTACCGTCGAGGTCCTCGCCACCAAGCGGTCGCGCCGCGGCGATGCCGACGCGGTGCGGATCGAGGCGCGGATGGCGGGGGCGGGTAATGGCGACGTGCTCATCTGTGCCCTGTGGGGGCCCGATGCGCGCTGCGACGAGAAGAGCTATCGCGGCGGGTCGAATCGGCGCGGGACCGATATCTCCGTCGAATTCGTCGTCAAGGTCCCGGCCGATGCGAAGGTCACCGCCTCCACCGTGAACGGCTCACTCGAGATCACCGACATCGGCGGCGATGTGGAGGCCGCGACGGTGAATGGCAGCATCACGGCGCGTTCATTGAAAGGAAGTGTCGAGGCGTCGACCGTGAACGGCTCGATCACGGCCCAAGGGGCCGCGGTGGGCGATGGCGTCCGCTACAGCTCGGTGAATGGGAGCATCACCATCACCCTCCCTGAGGCGACAGGGGCCGAGCTCGATCTCTCCACCGTGAACGGGAAGATCTCCACCGAGCATCCGGTCACCCTCGACGGCACCATCTCTCGGCGCCGAGTGAAGGCGACGATGGGGAAGGGTGGTCCGACGATCAAGGCGTCGACGGTGAACGGGAGCGTGACGGTGAAGAAGAGGTGAGCGGGCCTCCCTTCACGCGCTACACCCTCACCTGCACCCGGAATCCCCGCGCGGCGTAATACGACTGCGCGCCATTGTGATAGGTGAAGACCGCGCCGTAGCGCCGATCACAGAAGAGCGCCCCGCCCTTCACACGGATCGCCGCGGGCGTATGGATCCAGCTCGAGGTCTTCAGATCGAACTCCCCGATCGCCTGCAGCGCACGGTATTGTGCCTCATCGAGCAGATCGGCGCCCATCCGCGCCGCGGCCTCGACCGCGCTGCTGGCCGGCTTGGCTTCCTTGCGCGCATCGAGGGCCGCGCGATCATAACAGAGACTGCGACGCCCCGCTGGGCTCTCCACCGCACAGTCGGTGAAAGTGGCCTCCCCCGTGGCGTGGTCGATGCCGGTGCAATCGGGTTCGCCACCGCTCGCCTCCATCGCGGCAAGCGTCTTGAGCGCCGTCGGATTGGCTTCGAGACGCGCGAGTATCGTCGCCCAATTCACACCCACATGTCGCTCCGGGTGCGCAAGGAAGCGGCGCTCGAGTGTCGCCAGCAGATCATCCGACGACGCGCTGCGCTTTCCCATCAGCTGACCAACCCGTCGATGCGCTCCGCCAACCCGAAATCGTTCTCCGTCAGCCCCCCGCTGTCGTGCGTGGAGAGCGTGATGATCACGCGGTTATA
>VHBP01000096.1 GCA_016871915.1 Gemmatimonadota bacterium | reverse complement strand
CGCCCATCGTCCCAGATCGGGAGGGGATGGAGCGGGATCGGGGCGCCCTCGGTGCGGATCGTCCGCGCCTGATCGAGTCCCGTCGCCTCCCGCAGCCGCGCGACCGAGCCCTTCAGACTGAACCCTTTCTGGAGCGAGCCGGTCCCGATGCTCGTCGTCTTGCCATGCGGGAAGATCCAGGCATAGAAGTCTGGCGAGAGCGGGCTCTGGTAATAGACGTCGCAGCGATCGTGCGCGAAGGCGTCGGAGTCCACCGTGGGTGACTCGACGATCTCATGATAGGCGAAGACGAACTTCCCCTCATCGGCGCGCGGGATGCACTGCCGCGCGACCTGTGAGAGCGCGCCGTCCGCGCCGATGATGTATCGAGCACGTACCGACCGCTCCTCCCCATGGCGGGAGCGTCCATCGGTGTAGACCACGCGGGCGACGCCGTCGGCATCGTGCTCACGACGGACGAAGGCCCCGGTACGCCGATCGGCACCCGCTGAGGCGGCGCGCGCCCGCAGCCACTCATCATAGACATCACGATCGACCATCCCGACGAAGCCCTCGCCGACCGGGATGTCGACGTTCTTGCCCTTGGGGGAGATCATCCGCGCTTCGTTGATCCGCGCGACGAGCAACGACTCCGGCACCTCGAAGTCGGTGAGCAGCTGCGGAGGCACTGCCCCTCCACAGGGCTTCACGCGCCAGGCCCGGTCGAGGAGGAGCACCGAGCGACCGCGACGGGCGAGCTCATGCGCCGCCGTCGCCCCCGCTGGGCCCCCACCTACCACCACCACGTCATAGGTCGTCTCGGTCATGCACTCTCCTGTACGGTCTCCCCGGTGCGTGGCGCGAGCCCATACGGGGCCACCAGACGCCAGGCGAAATCCGGGATCATCCGCTTCATCCGATGCGGACGCTCATGTCGGAGCGTGAGGATCCCCTCCGCCGCCTTCATCTCCACTCGGGTGCGCGCGAATTCCAACCCCTTAGGGCCGAATCGACGCTGCGCCCAGCCGATCAGCGGACGCGCCCAATCGGGTGCCCCGCGTACCGGTAAGCCCCCCACCGAGCGCTCGAGGAGCTGTACGAAGCTCCGCACCGCACTCGTGCGATCCCCGCGCGACCCTGGGGCGCTCAATACCACCTCGTCGCCCAGGAGTGCGACCAACTCCTCCCCGCGCGCCGTACGCACGAGCAGCCATTGGTCCCCCTCGCCACCCATGTACCCGACGGTGAGATCGCTCAGACTGTTCGTGTAATCGAAACAGGAGCGACAGGTGGTCGGGAAGAAATCCTTCGGCAGCTGCCGGATCGGGAGCTGGAGGAACGGGATATGCCGATGCGATCCATCTGCGAACCGAAGCTCCACGCGGAAATCCGCAAGGAACTCGAGGTAGGTGACCTCGTCAGGGTTCGGCGTGAGGAGCGAGAGGAAGTGATGGAAATGCTCGGTCGTGGTGTTGTCGCTGCACGGCGTCCCGATCACGTAGAGTCGCTCGAGACCGAGCTGGGCCTCCAGCGCCCGCAGGGCATGCACCTGACAGGCCACGCCGATCACCGCGAGCCGGCGATAGCCGCGCTCCGCGCAGGTATCGAGCAGCGCCAGCAAGGGCGCATAGCCCATCTTCATCCCGCGGCACTGCGCCATCTCCGACGACTCGGTCACGATCACCGGTCGCGGACGCCAGCGATCGGCCGGGTCGCTCGCGACCGCCAACACCGCATCGACGGCGCCGGTCTCCAAGAGCCGCTCCGCCACCCGCGTCGTGATCCCCGTCCATTGCGCACCAGCAAGCGGCGCACGCAGCGCTGCGCGGTACATCGCAAGGAAGGGACCGAAGAAGGCCTCGTCGGTCGTCATCTCCCGCGTGCGCCCATGCACCTGATGCTCGAGCGCATCGTAGCGGGGGTGGATGAACTGGCAGACCTTCCCACACTGCGATGCATGCGATGAGCGCGAGACCCCGCAATCGGTGCAGAGGTCGCGGTGCGGCGCCTCCGCTAATGGGGGCGTCGACTCGAGCAGCGGCAGCATGGCCACGGCCATCAGCGCATCGCCCCGAGGATCGCGTCGCCGGCATCGTGCCGCTGGAACACGCCCGCGCGCACCGTCGGGGTGCTGGCGAGCGCCATCCCCGCCGCTACCACGAACAACACCGCCTCGGCGGCGAAGATCACCGTGTAGCCGCGGGTGACATCACCGAGGCCGGCGATGGTGAGATCGCTCGCGACACCACCACCAAGCGAGCCGGCGGCGTAGGCGATCGCCTGCGCTGCCCCATAGACTCCGAGTCGGATCCCCGTGCCGCGCGTCGCATCGGCGGCGGTCATCGCCATCATCGCGCCGATCGCGCCGACGGCGAAGACGCCATTCGCCACGCCGAGCCCGAAGATGATGAGCGAGAGGGCGCCAGCGCCTCCGAGCGCCGGCGACTGCGAAAGAGCGACGAGCATGACGGCCGAGGCGAGGCACCCACCGACCGCCCACTGCCGGAGCGAACCGATCCGTGCGCTCAGGACCGCGGCCCCGAGCATCCCGAGCATCACCCCGCCATGCTGCGTGCCGCCGAGCTTGGTGCTCTCCCCGGGGGTCATCCCGAAGACGCGCCCGGCGAAGGGCTCCAAGATGAGATCCTGCGCCGAGTAGGCGAGCATCGCCGCGAAGACGAAGAGCGCGAAGCGTCGCGTGCTCTGATCGTCCAGCGCATCACGGAGCACCGTGCCGAACCCGGCACTCGGTGCCACCGCCGGAGCGGCGATGGCGGGGCGCCGGATCCCCCACGACCCCCACGCCGCGAGCGCGGCGAGGACGATCGCCACGAGGCAGACGACGCCGATCACGGTGAGCAGCCGCGAGAAGGAGAAGGGGTCGAGCAACTGGCCAGAGACGCCGGCGGTCACCGCGATCCCCGCGATCATCATGATCCAGAGCAGCGCCGCCGCTCCGCCCAAGCGACGCGGTTCGACCTCTTCCGCCACATGGGCGAGGAGGGCCGTCCCAGCCGCACTCATCCCGACGCCGATCAGCGCGTAGCCGATGAAGGCGAGACCGAGTCCCATCACCTGCTGCGTCGCCGCCACCGAGACGCCGAGCGCCGAGAGGAAGCCACCCGCCGAGAAGACGATCACCCCGCCGAGGATCCACGGGGCCCGATGACCGGTACGATCGGAGTCGAACCCGAACTTGGCGCGGGACATCTGGATCACGAAGTGCAACGCGACGAGGATGCTCGGGATCGTCGCCGGGAGCGCGAGTTCGACGACCATCACGCGATTGAGCGTCGAGGTCATGATCGCCGCGACCGCGCCGATCGCGATCTGCGCGAGTCCGAGTCGAGCGACGAAGCCCCAGCCGCGGCCGGGACGCATCGGAGGAGCGCTGGCCATCAGGAGAGTCCTCGCAGGGCGAAGGCCGCGACCATCATGCCGGCCACGGAGAAGGGGACACCGAAGGCGGAGAGGAAGAG
>VHBP01000095.1 GCA_016871915.1 Gemmatimonadota bacterium | reverse complement strand
CTTCCCAGAAGAAGGGCTTGGCGAAGAGCCACTCGTCGAAGACCACCTTCTCCCAGATGGAACCGGTGACCATGATCAGCAGGAGGATCCCCGTCTTGAGCAGCACGGAGAGATTGGCGATTGCGAGTCCCTCACCGGTGGCGAGATAGCGGAGGACGAGCCCCGCCGAGGCGATGCAGACGAGGAACTGCAGGGGCGCGAGGATCCCCTGGACCAGCGTCCATCGCGTCGCATCGCGCCGTGCGCGTTGCTCCGGTGTGTACAGTCCGCCTGACGTTGTGGATGCTGACACGCCGATCCCGGTGAATGGGTTGGCTGCCGGCCATTGGACATCGACCGGACCAGCGAGGAGACACCTAGGGAGATATTGGCGCCCACCCGCCCATCTGTCAATACAAGTTTACGTCAATCGCTATTGACAGCTGGTCAGGGGAGTGCCACTATGGAAGGGCAGTCACCGGGGTTTCGCCCCCCTACCTGGTGGGACTATGACACAGCAGTCGAGTTCGACGGAGACGCTGATCTCCGAGTTCACCCTCGCCCTTCTCTCAGCGGAGGAG
Source organism: Gemmatimonadota bacterium (assembly GCA_016871915.1). Lineage (GTDB taxonomy): Bacteria > Gemmatimonadota > Gemmatimonadetes > Gemmatimonadales > Gemmatimonadaceae > Pseudogemmatithrix. Next base: position 3,090 of record VHBP01000095.1, on the reverse strand, counting down.
GGAGCGGCCGGTGACCTGATGCGAGGTGCCCTCGCTCGTGGGGCCACTCCGGAAAAGGTCTTCGAGGACCTCTTCGCGCCGGCTGCCCGTCGGCTCGGCGTGATGTGGGAGGACGACGACTGTTCCTTCTATGAAGTGACGATCGGGTCAGGACGCATCCAGTGCCTGATGCGCGAACTCGCCACGCAGCTCTCGACCTTCCCCTCCCCTAGGGCCACCGGTCGGGTCATCCTCAGCGTCGCCCCGGGGGAGCAGCACACCCTTGGCACGATGGTGGTGGCCGAGCACCTCCTCCGAGATGGCTGGGATGTCCATTTCATGTCCAGCTATGATGAGGAGTATTTGCTGGACAAGGTCCAAGAAATACGCTACGATTGCGTCGGATTATCGATATCGTGTACTCGGCACCTCAATGGATTGGCCCGCGACATCAAGCGAATCCGGCAGTTGTCAACCAACCGTGACATACAGGTCATCCTCGGTGGACCGCTGGTCACCAACGACCCCAAGATCGTCGCGCGCGTCGGCGCCGACGGCTACGGTGTCGATGGCCTCTCCGCGGTGACCGAAGCTCGGCGGCTCTGCGCCATCAGCTGACCTCCTTTTTCCTCACCTCCGCTCGGTGCGAAGGCACCACCACCCATGGAATCCCGCGATCGTTTCACCCCTGACTCGCGCGCAGAGCTGACCGGACTCGCTCCGGAAGCGGCCGCGAAGCTCATCACGGCCACGAGCGAGGTCGCCCTCGTCGTGGATCGTGGCGGTGTGATCCGTCATGTCTCCTTCTCCGGCGCCGAAGCGCCGGTGGCTGGAGCGGAAGAGTGGGTCGGGAAGGCGTGGATCGACACCGTGACCGTCGAGTCGCGACCGAAGATCGAAGGACTGTTGCGCGAGGCGACGAGTGGCGGGACCACGCGGCGGCGCCAGGTGAACCACCCCTCGAGCACCGGCGCAGATATCCCCGTCGCCTACAACGCGATCCGCGCCGATGACGGCTCGGTGATCGCCGTCGGGCGCGACCTCCGTGCGATCTCCACGCTCCAACAGCGCCTCGTCGACACGCAGCAGGCGATGGAGCGCGACTATTGGAAGTTGCGCCATGTGGAGACGCGCTACCGGCTCCTCTTCCAGCTCTCCACCGATGCGATCGTCGTCGTCGATGCCGACACGATGAAGATCGTCGATGCCTCGAACTCCGCCGCGCGCCTCTTCGATCTCGCCGCCGACAAGCTCATCGGCAAGGCGTTCCCGCTCGGGATCGCCGCCGATCAGATCCGCGCGATGGAAGATCTCCTTGCGGCGGCGCGCACCACCGGACACGCCGGTGACGTGCGCATCCAGTTGGCCGAGGGCCGCGGGGAAGCACTCGCGTCGGCCTCCTGCTTCCGCCAGGAGAACATGACGCTCCTCCTCGTGCGGCTCGCGCGCTTCTCCACGCCGGCGATCGGTCCGGCGGTGTCGACGCGTGACCTCCTCCTCGAGCTCGTCGGTCGCGCGCCGGATGCCTTCGTCCTCACCGATGACGAAGGGGATATCGTCTATGCGAATCGCGCCTTCCTCGATCTCGTGCAGTTGGGGAGCGAGGAACAGGTGAAGGGTCGCTCGCTCGGCAATTGGGTCGGACGTCCGGGTGCCGATCTCCCCGTCTTCCTCACGACGCTCAAGAAGCACAACGTCGTCCGTGTCGCCGCGAGCGGGATCCGCGGCGAGCTTGGCTTGAGCACCGAAATCGAGATCTCGGCCGTCGCGATGCCGAGTGAGGCCGGGACCAACATGGGCTTCGTGATGCGCGACGTCGGTCGCCGCGTCGCGACCGTCCCGCATGGCGCACGCGATCTCACGAAGGCGGTCGAGGATCTCACCGCACTCGTCGGGCGCGTCTCGCTCCCGACCCTCGTGAAGGACACCACCGATCTCGTCGAGCGCCACTTCATCGAGGCCGCGCTCGAACTCACGGGGGACAACCGCACGACGGCCGCTGAGGTGTTGGGTCTCTCGCGGCAGACGCTCTATGTGAAGTTGCGCCGCCACGGTCTCTCGGGCGGCGACGTCGACGCGGCGGCGGAAGCGAGCTGAGATCAGATGCGTCCCCCCGCGTCGGCATCGTCCACCCCTACTGTCATGTTCGCGTGACGGTGTCATCCGTCAGCGCTCCGATCGGAGCGATGCGTAGCTGGCCACAGCCAGCGGCGGTGCTCGAGTTGCTCAAGCCCGTCACCTGGTTCCCACCGATGTGGGCCTTCGCCTGCGGGGCGATCTCCGCTGGCGTCCCAATCGCCGGACGGTGGGGCACCATCGCGCTCGGGATCGCGATCACCGGCCCGTTGGTGTGTGCGACGAGTCAGGCGGCCAACGATTGGTATGATCGCGAGGTCGATGCGATCAACGAGCCGCAGCGCCCGATTCCCTCGGGACGCATTCCGGGGACGTGGGGACTCCGGATCGCGATCCTCTGGACGATGCTCTCGTTGCTCGTCGCGATCCCGCTCGGGATGCGCGGCCTGATCGCCGTGAGCGTCGCCCTCGCTTTCGCGTGGGCCTACTCCGCCCCACCCCTTCGCTTCAAACAGAATGGATGGGTCGGGAACGCCGCCGTCGGCCTCACTTATGAAGGCCTCGCCTGGATCACCGGCGCGATCGTGGTGCTCGATGGCGCGATGCCATCGACGCGCATCGTCCTGATCGCCGCGCTCTACTCGCTCGGCGCGCATGGGATCCTCACGCTAAACGACTTCAAGGCGATCGAGGGGGATCGGCAGATGGGGATCCGCTCCCTCCCCGCGACCCTCGGCCCGCAGCGAGCAGCATGGGTGCTCTGTGCGGTGATGCTCCTGCCGCAGGTCGTGGTCCTCGGACTGCTCGCCTCGTGGGGGGCCAACGGCGCGGCCACCGCGATTGCCGGACTCGTCCTCGTGCAGCTCGCCCAGATGGCGTACTTCATGCGCGCGCCGCGGGAGCGCGCGCTCTTCCTCTCCGCCTTCGGTGTCCCCTTCTCCGTGGCCGGCATGATGGTCGCGGCCTTCGCCCTGCGAGGACTCTCCTGATGGCCAGCGCTCCTCCGATGCGTCCCGGCCGCGGCTGGGGCTTCGT
>VHBP01000094.1 GCA_016871915.1 Gemmatimonadota bacterium | reverse complement strand
TGTAACCGGCGCCGGCACGCACCCCCTCGACGATCGTCCAGAGGAATCCCGGACGGAGCAGGATCTGTTGTGGGTCCGCGCCGATCCCCATCCGACGCCAGTTCCCGTCGAACCAGAGGGAACGCCCGCCACCGATCGGTCGCTCGATGGTGGTCGTGAGCCAGGTCGCCATCTGATGCGAGGTCGGCCATGGGGCCTGTGCCCAGAGGGCGTTGGCGCCACCGCAGAGGACGATGGCGAACAAGAGTGTGCCCCGGCAGAGCGACTGTCGGAATCCAAGGGTCGGCGCCATCCTCGAACGATCGGTTCGGTGCTGTCGCATCACCATCGCCATCGTGCTACCTCGCGTGGATCGCCGCCTCCACCAGCTCGCGGATCTTGAGTTCGAGATCGCCCGTGGAGACGCAGCGCACGTCGGCGTTGCTCGAGGTGATGGGGTTCCGCCCCGTGCCAGAGATCGTCGTGGAGACGATCGCCCCCCCCTTCTGATTCGGGCGCACCGACGAGAGGATCGACAGGGTCAACTGATAGGTCTCGGCGTTCTGGAGCGTCCCAGAGGACCCACAATCGACATACTGGGTCGCCCGGGTCTTCCCGATCAGGCGGCGCACACGCCAGTTGCTGACCCCCATGGTCTTATTCCGCGGATCATTCACCTCCGCCGGAATGCCGAGCTGCTGGTAGACCCCGGGCAACACCGCCCACGCCTGATCGGCGGTGCCCGTCACGAGGAGACGGACGTCGAGGTCGACGGCCATCGTCCCGGCGGTCACGGTGCTCCCGCCCGAGGTGACGACGCGGGTGGTGTTGACCGTTGGTGTCGGGGCGATGTCACCGGTGGTGGTGCCGGTGGCGCCGGCGCACGCGAGGGTGGCCGTGGTGACGAGGGCGAGGAGGGGGAATCGCATGGGAGAGGAGGGTCTCATGGGAGGGGACGATGTCATCTACCTCATTGGAACCTACGTGCCGACCCGCTCCAGCGTTACGGCCGACCGCCCCCGCCGCCGCCCCGAACGGTGCCATAATTGAGGGATGCGACCCTACGCCCTCCTCCTCATCGCCGGCCCCCTCCTCGCGCAGGCCCCCGCCGCGCCCCGTCATTTCCCGATGGACTCGGCCCGCGCCGCTCAGCTGTACGTGAGCAATCGGTTGGAGGACCACCCCGTCTCCGATTACGCACGGGCGATCCGCGAGAAGGCGGAGACCGATAGCATCTTCGCGGCGCGCAGCCGCGGCGTGATGCGCTACGAGAAGACGACGTACCGGAGCCGGCACGGCGACCTCGACATCCCGGTCTATGTCTTCGCGCCTCTCGTGTCGCGCGGCGTACGTGCGCACGCGGCGATGGTCTGGGTGCATGGCGGCGTCCACGGCAACTGGGATCAGAACTATCTCCCCTTCATCATCGAGGCCACGCAGCGCGGCTACGTGGTGGTCGCGCCAGAGTATCGTGGGTCGACGGGATACGGGGCGGCCTTCCACAACGCCATCGATTACGGGGGACGCGAGCTCGATGACGTCGAGGATGCGATCGACTTCCTCCAGCGTCGCACCGAGGTGGATCCCGTGCGGATCGGGATCATGGGATGGAGCCATGGCGGCTACATCACGTCGCTCTTGTTGATGCGAGGCGAACAGGCGCACTTCGTCGCCGGGGCAGCGATCGTCCCGGTCACGAATCTCGTTTTCCGGCTCTCGTATAAAGGACCGAGCTATCAGCGGAGCTTCGCGACACAGGCCACCTTGAGTGGTCTCCCATTCGAGCGGCGTGAGGAGTACATCCGCCGCTCGCCGTACTATCACGTCGATGCGCTCGCGCGGCCGCTCCTCGTGCACGCCGCCACGAACGACACCGATGTTGACTTCGTCGAAGGACGGATGCTGATCGATGCGCTCCGAGCGCGGAAGCCGGAGCTCGCCGAGACCAAGGTCTATGTGGATCCCACGCCAGGTCCAGCGAGTCAGGGGCATACCTTCAGTCGCCGGGTGAATCGCGGGACGTTACTCCGCGAGGATTCACCAGCGCAGATCGATTCCTGGAACCTCACCTGGGCGTTCTTCGCGCGGCATCTGCGTCCCGATGGCGGGGCGAGCCCGGCGACCCAGGCATCGGCGATCACAGGCGGTTTCTCTGGCCCCACCCCCTGGCCCGCCATCCGTCAGGAGCGGATCCGCACTCTTCTTCCCGCCGCGATGCGCGAGACGGGTGTCGATGCCTGGGTAAGCCTCTTCCGCGAGAACGCGAACGATCCGCTCGCGCTCCATCTCGGTGGCGAGAATGCCGGCGCGCCCTCAGCGGTCATCGTCACCCGTCAGGGTGACGCGGTGCGCACGGTGATGCTCTCGGGGTTCGGGGAGGCGATCGCGCTGCGTGAGCTTGGCGTGCACGACTCGGTGGTGGTGTATGATGGAAGCGCGACCGCGCTCAATCAGGCGATCGCCACGCGGCTACGTGCCACTGGCGCGAAGCGGATCGCGATCAACTCCGGCGAGGCGAGTGGGATCGCGGATGGGATGTCGGCCACGCAACGGCGTGGCCTCGAGCGCGCCCTCGGCCCCGAGTGGTCCAAGCGGCTCGTCCCCTCACACGACCTCGTACAGGCGTGGCTCGCGATCAAGCTCCCTGCCGAGGTCGAGATCATGTCGCGGGCGGCGCGGCTCACCGCGCAGCTCGAGGAGGAGGCGTATGCGCAGGTCGTGCCGGGAGTCACGCGTGACTCGGACATCGCCCGCTACCTCAAGGCGCGGATCCGCGATCTCGGGGTGGAGGATGGATGGAGCCCATCACAGAACCCGAGTGTGAACTCGGGGCCGGATCGCGGCCACTCGCACGCGAGCGATCGCGTGATCGAGCCCGGCGATGTGATCCAGACCGATTTCGGGATTCGGGTGCATGGGGTCTGGGTGACCGACATCCAGCGCTTCGCCTACGTGCTACGACCGGGCGAGACGGCGCCCCCCGCCGATGTCCAACGGAAGTGGGCGATCGCGAAGGCAGGCTCCCGCGCAGCATTTGCGGCGATGCGACCGGGGGCCACGGGGGCGCAGGTCGATTCCGCACAGCGGATCATCATGTATCGCGAGGGATCGACCACGGTGCCATGGAGCACGGGGCACCCGGTCGGCTACTGGGCGCACGATGCGGGGCCACGGCTCAATCGCGCCGAGCGTCGCCCGTTGCGCGAGGGGATGACCTTCGCATACGACGGCTTCATGGCGTGGGCGCTCCCCGGGAGCGACGGGACCGCGTGGGGCGAGGGGACCAAGACGATCTCCGTCGAGGAGATGACGGTGATCACCCGTGACGGCGCGCGCTTCCTCACGCCACCGCAGGAGGAGTTGATCCTCATCCCGGCGCGTGGGCCGGCGCGTCCGTGAGCGATCGGGCGACGACCGATCGCGCTGGCGACGCCGGGACGCCGCTGCATCGTCCTGGCGATGATGCGCTCGATGCACGGATCCGCTTCCTGACGGAACTCGCGCGCCGGCTCCACATCGCCGGCGTCTCGTCGCAGCGGCTCGAAGGGGCGGTGCGCGCCACGGCGCGGTCGCTGCATGTCAGCGCTGAACTCTGGTCGACCCCGACCGGGCTCCTCCTCTCCTTGGGGGATGCCGATGTGGTGCATGGCTCGCAGCAGACACGGGTGCTTCGTCTTGAGCCTGGCCACGTGAACCTCCGTGCGCTCGCCGCGCTCGATCGGATCGCGGAAGAGGTGATCAACGGACGTCGGTCACTAGAGTCGGCGTGGGAGGCGATGCGGGCCCTCGACCGACCGGAGACCTCCGCGACCCAGCTCCGCACCGTCCTCGCCTTCGGGGTCGGCTCGGCGGCGGTCGCCGGATTGCTCGGCACCTCATGGCTCGATCTCAGCGTGGCGTTCGTGCTCGGGTTGTTGATCGG
>VHBP01000093.1 GCA_016871915.1 Gemmatimonadota bacterium | reverse complement strand
CAGAAACACACAGAATAGCTCGGCCAATGGCAGCGGGTGGATTGCAGGTAGTCACCTGAAAAATGTCATTATACGTCATGCCAACACGGGTATCTATCTCTACAATCAGGGACTCGCAATCGACAGTACAACCTTTGAAGACAATACGAATGCGATAGAACTTCGCAAAACAAATGGAGTCTTCATTGCTAGGTCAGTATTCCGTCGTAATACATATGGTGTGTGGACTGCATATGAACCATTCGGGGAGCCTGATACTTACGGAGACTTTGTAAATACTTGGCTCAGTGACAACAGCTTCATTTCGAACACTGTTGGCATTGAGATTAACCCGAACCAGCGTGCCACCAACAACCTTAACATCACAAGCAATTGGTTCGAGGATAATGGTAGCGGCCTCCGCTGGGGCGGCGGTGGCTATGGCATCCGTGATGCGAATCCCATGACTGTATCAGGTAATCGGTTTTGGGGTAATGGCGTTGGTGCATTTTTCAAAGCCTACGGGGGTACGTTTAATATTTCCATTGCCAACAATTCATTTGGTGACAATAGCCAGGCAATCATGCTTGACCCCGCCTACAATACAATGCGCATCACCGATAATTTCTTTTATCGGAACGACGCTTCCCTTTGGATGCTTGGGGTTCAACTGTCGGACGCGGTCGAGAACAATCTATTTTCTGAAGACTCCACAGTCTTTCGACTTACCTCAGGCGGAGGTGGTCGATATTTCTCCGCGAAGAGAAATGTGATTCACTCTACCCAAAAGATTATTGTTGACCTCGAAGCAGGGATGAGTAGCTTTTCGTTTCAACAAAATGTCGTTACCGCAACTACCTCATCGGGAACGTGGTTCTCTAATCGAACTCCGACAAATATTTCATTTGAATCGAACTTTATTGACTGGGGGGGAAGCACCTCCTCCGCAAAGATTTTTGACGGAATTGACAATGCCGATTACGGCATCATCACGCTTATGAGTCCGCTCGCCACGGCCACTGCGTCAACTACGACCCGTGCCGCCTCAGAGATTCCTACGCGAATCCAAGACTTTGACAGAGGCATGCTCGTAAGCCAACGCACCGGGCCTCGGCGGAGATAGTTGCCCTTTGTGGAGGCTCCTTCTCCTCTAGCTTCTGAGCGGAGTAAGCGCACAGTCATGCCGTACAAGTACCCCTTTACCGCGCTGTCGACGGGTCTAGCCAGATCCTCCGCTTTTGACGCTTACCAGTTTCGGGAAGAGTTGCGAGGGGAATGGAGCTGCACTCCTGCGCCATCAAGTGCAACGTTAATAGAGGGCGAAATGAAACTTCGCGACACCCTTCTGGAAGTAGCCCGCTGCGTCGGCGGCGCCTGAACCCCTCGCGATACCGGCAGGCGCCTCTTTTCGACCCCTCTACTTCGCGATGCAAAGCACTCCACAGACGCCCACGCGCACCACCGCGCTCTTGCTCACCGCCATCGGGGTCGGGATCGCCGGCGACCTCTTCATCCCCGGCGGCCCATGGCGCGCAGGCTTCGTGCTCTGGATGGCAGTGGTCGCGATCGCGGCACTGGGGCTGCGCCCAAATCGCGAGCGCACCACGCTGATCCTCGGCGCGGCGATCGCCGCCGCGGGACTCGCCTGGCGCGACGCGGAGATGCTCTTCCAAATCGACCTCCTCTCGACCCTCTGCATGGGGGCGCTCGTCGCCTGGCATGGGACGGGGCATCGGCTTCGTGAGCTCACGGTGGTGCAGAGCGCGCGCGCCGCAGTGATCGGCGTGGTGACCCTCGCCACCGGAGCCCCGGCCGCGCTCCGCGATGGCGCCGAGCATTCAGCGACGCGGGGGGCGCTCGCACGACGCCTCCGCGCCCTCGCGATCGGGATCGTGCTCGCGATTCCCCCGCTCACGCTCGTAGCCGGCCTGCTGAGCGAATCGGACCAGCGCTTTGAGGCGTACATCGTCGACATCCATCGCCTCCTCACGACCACCGCCATACACCATCTCCTCACCACGGCATTCGTCAGCTGGCTCGCGCTCGGGTGGCTGCGCAGTGCGACACGCGATCGGGTGTCGACGATCGTGCCCGAGATCCGCTCGCCCGGGCTCCCCTTCCTCACGGTGAGCGTGGGGCTGAGTAGCATGGTCGCGCTCCTCGCGCTCTATCTCACGACGCAAGCGCAGGCGCTCTTCGGTGGGGCCGAGCATCTCCTGGCGACGGTGGGGCTCACGCCGGCGGAGTATGCGCGGAGCGGGTTCGCCGAGATGATCGTGGCGTCAATTATCGTGGTCACGACGCTCGTGCTAGCAGAGTGGTTGCTTCGAGACGATGAGACGGAGCGTCAGTGGTTCGGGGTGATCGGGGGGGTGCTCGTAGTCGAGGTCGCGGCACTGCTCCTCTCGGCGATTGTGCGGATGCGGCTCTACATCGGGGAGTTCGGGCTCACGGGGGGTCGCGTGCTGGCCGTCGCGATCATGGTGCTCGTCGCTGCGGCACTGGGGGTGGTGCTCACGACCTTGCCGCGCAAGCAGTCGGCGCGCTTCGCCCCGCGGATGCTCGGGGTGACGATCGGATGGGTGGCGCTGCTCAATCTCGTGAACCCGGAAGCGATCGTAGTGCGTACGAACCTTGCACGGGCCGCCGAGGGGGGGACGTTCGACGTGGCGTACCATGCGACGCTCTCGGGAGATGCGGTCGCGGTGCTCGCGGAGGAGGCGGGGCGGCTCCCCGCCCCGACCTGTGCTACGCTCGCAACGGCACTGACTGCACACTGGGCGAAGCGGGTGGCGGAGTCGTCGGGGGATTGGCGGAGCGAGGGGGTGTCGTCGCGGCGAGCGCGGGCGTGGTATGCGGCGGGGGGGTGGCTCCCATGTCGCGAGGAGGGGGCAGCGCAGTAGACTGTGACCATGCGACCAGGACAGACCCTCATCGCCGTGCTCCTGACCCTCACCGGCCTCGCCGTGGCCTCGGTCTGGGCCCCCGATCGCTCGGTAGAATCCCTGATCCCGCGCTGGGCCCCAGCCCCGTCGCGGTTCATCACGCTCGATGGCGCAGCGGTGCACTACCGCGACGAAGGGCCGCGGGACGATCCGCAGCCGCTGCTACTGTTGCACGGCTCGGCGGCGAGCCTGCACACGTGGGAGGGATGGACGGCGGCGCTGCGCGGCGAGCGCCGCGTAATCCGGCTCGACCTCCCCGGGTTCGGGCTCACGGGGCCCTTTGCGGATGGCCCAGGATCGCTGACGCGGACCCTCGGGGTGATCGAGGCGTTGTTGGATACGCTCGGGGCCCCGCGCGTCGTAGTCGCCGGGAATTCGCTGGGGGGGCTCTACGCGTGGCAGCTCGCCGCGCGCGCGCCCACCCGCGTCGCGGGACTCGTGCTCGTGGATCCCGCGGGGTATCCGTCGCAGGCGACCTCGGTCCCGGTGGGGTTCAAGATCGCCGCACTCCCGGGGATGCGCTACGTCGCCTCGCAGGTCCTCCCGCGGAGCGTGATCGAGAGCAGTGTGAAGAACGTGTATGGCGACCCGACGAAGGTCACGCCGGCGCTAGTCGATCGGTACTACGAGCTCACGTTGCGGGAGGGGAATCGTCGGGCCTTCACGCAGCGGCCGCGCACCGGCAGCGGGAGCACCGCGAATCGCGGCGGCGGACTCGACACCCTGCAGATCGCGACGATCCGTGCGCCGACGTTGATCCTCTGGGGAGATCTGGATCGATTGATCCCGCCGTCGAATGCGGCGCGCTTCGCACGGGATATCCCGGGGAGTCGTGTGGCCCGCTTCCCCACGCTTGGCCATGTCCCGCACGAGGAGGATCCGGCGCAGACGATCGCGCCGGTCCTCGCGTTCCTGGCGACGCTCCCACGCTGAGCAGGCACTGCCGGGGGGGCGCGTTTTTTAGGACTTGCGCCTCAGACCTTGAGGATGATCCCCTTCCGTCGCAACGGCTCGAGGA
>VHBP01000092.1 GCA_016871915.1 Gemmatimonadota bacterium | reverse complement strand
CTCCGGCGCCGCGGCGAGCATCGTGGTGAGCGCCGTCGCGACGGCGCCCGTGAGGAACGGGAGCGTACGCATCAGCGGGCCTCCGGGATGATCAGGAGCGAGAGGGAGTTGTCAGCGCGCAGGTAGTTCGTCGCGACACGACGGATGTCATCGAGCGTGACCGCCTCGAAGCGCGCCGCGTCGCGGTTCACCGCGTTCACGTCGCCAAGGTAGAGCGCCGCGTAATGCACCGCCTCCGACATCGCGAGCGCCGACTGCCGCCCGAAGATCGTCTGCGCGCGCCACGCGTTCTTCGCCTTCGTCAGCTCCTCCGCGGTCACGCCCCCTCCCACCTGCGCCATCTCGCGCACGAGCGCGGCGCGGATGGAATCGGCGCTCACCCCCTGGTTCGCGATCGCGAGCGCGCCGAAGATCCCGGCGCCCCGCATCGGACCGAAGGGGTTCACGAGGGCCTGCGCGCCAGCGGCGAGCTTCTGCTCGCGGACGAGGGCGCGATTCAACCGCGAGCTCTCCCCGCTGCCGAGGATCGTCCCGAGCAACTCGAGCGCCGGGAAGTCGGCATGCGCCGGCGGGACCGCGCGATAGCCGATGAGCACGGCCGGCAGGGTCGCGTTCTTGTCCGCGATCCGCTTCACCTGCTCGCGCCCCGTCCCCTGCTGCGGGGCACAGGTCACCAGCGGCGGGGTCTGCCCGCGCGGGATCTCCCCGAAGTACTGGGTGATGAGCGCCTTCGCCTGCGCCGGCTGGAAGTCGCCGGTGATGACGAGGGTCGCGTTGTTCGGTGCGTAGTAGAGATCGAAGAAGGCCTTCACATCCTCGACCTTCGCCGCATTCAGGTCATCCATCGATCCGATGATCGAGTGCGCGTAGGGGAAGCAGGTCGCGCGGTCGAAGATCGTCGGGAGCGAGTCGACCAACCCCGCCGAGTAGGGCTGGTTGTCGACGCGGAGTCGACGCTCCTCCTTCACCGCCTCCTGCTGGTTCTTGAGGTTCTCCGCCGTGACGGCGAGGGAGCGCATCCGATCCGCCTCGAGCCAGAGCGCGAGATTGAGGCGATTGGAGGGCACGACCTCGAAGTAGTTCGTGCGATCGGGCTGCGTGGAGCCATTCATCTGCCCCCCGGCCCGCTCGACGAGCTGGAAGTGCTCCGCCTTCTTCACGTTCGCCGAGCCCTGGAACATCATATGCTCGAAGAGATGGGCGAAGCCGGTGCGCCCCTCGCGCTCGTTGCGCGAGCCGACGTCATACCAGACGTTGACGGCGACGACCTGCGCCGAGTGATCCTCGACGAGATGGACCTTCAGGCCGTTAGGGAGGGTGTATGACTCGATCGCGACGGTCGCGGGGGCCTGGGCCTGTGCCAGGCGCGCCACGAGCGCGAAGACGCCGGCGAGTGCGGCGCGGGTGGACCAGCGAGACAGCGACATCGGGGATCCTCGGAAAGGGGACGACGATGAATGGTGCGACAATGGACTCACGAGCCGGTGGAGCCGAACCCACCGGCCCGCGTGGTGCTCTGCGTGACCTCGCCCAGCGTGAACGGGAGCGCCTCGAAGCGCGCGAGCACCATCTGCGCGATCCGCTCCCCATGACGGAGCACGAGCGGCGCGGTGCCACCATTCCCCCCTGGCACGCACCACTCGTCGGGGTAATCGGCGTCGATGGTACCAGGGCTGTTCACGATCACGAGATCGGTCTTGAGACTCGTCCCGGAGCGCGGCCGTACCTGCGCCTCATAGCCCTCGGGAAGCCTGGCCTTGAAGCCGAGCGGGAGCAGCGCCTTCTCGCGTGGCGCGAGTGTGATGCGGCGTTCGGCGCCATCCACCTCCACGGCGCGAATTTCCATCACCCCATCACGGAAGACCCGCACCGTCGGCACGGTGAGGCAGAGCACGAGGTCGTGCCCCGCGCTCTGCGCCGTCGCCCGCTGTGGGGGGACGACGCCCGGGTGCAACGGTTCGAAGAGGATCTCAGGCATCGCGGAAATCTCGCACCCGGACCGATCACTCGCCGCCGGTCCCGCCACTCACGGGGTGAGCACGATCGTCGTGTAGAACACCGCCTGCTTGGCGCGTGGCCCATCGAGCGGCATCGCGATCCCGAACGTCGACCGCGTCGCCGGGAAGCGCGCCACCGCGAGCGCCGGCGTGTTCACCGCGCTCTCGAACCCGACGAGGCGCCGCTCCTGCCCCGCCCCACCCGACCCGACCCGATCGACCTGCACGAAGGGGGCGATCGGCCCCATCAGCGCGGCCCGCGCACGGAAGGCGCTCGTCCCCGTGAGCGCTCCGAACGCCTGTCCCGGCGCCGCCCACCGCCCCTGCAGCAGCAAGGGATCCACATAGGGCGACTCCGCCCCGCCCAAGGCAAAGTGCTCGTACGTCGGCGCGCCGGCGGTCAGCTGGCCGGCCGTCGCCTGCAGGTCGAGCCCGACCCCCGCCCAATTGGAGATCGCGAGCCGGCCCTGCACCTGCGTCCGCAGCCACCCAGAGTCGAAGGTGCTCCCCGCCGCGGCATCCACCGCGACCGACGGCGTGATCCGCGCGCGCCCCTTCGGCGTGTAGGTCCGCACCGCCGCGACCTGCCCCGCGACGAGCTGACGCGTCGACTCCGCGATTGGCGCCCAAGACGCGAGACATTCGATGCACGGCGCCGGCAGCAGCGCCAAGGAGGTGAGCCGCCCTGACGAGAGCGCGGTCCGCACCGTCAACGATCCGCTCGTCCCATACACCGCCCGTTCACCGACCAGCGAGACCCCGCGATACTCCGCATCGAAGGCCCCCGTGCCCGACGGCTCCAGCTCCTGCCGCGACGGCATGTGGCGCGTCGAGAACCCCGCGACCGTCAGGCTCGGCCGTACCCCGCGCCAGGTGAGCGCGAGACTCCCGCCGCGCCAGACCGCCGGATCCCCATACCCACCCTGCAGCACCGCGCCGAACCGTCCCACCGCATCCGAGACCGTCACCGCACCCTCCTGGCTCTGCCCCTCCGCCGAGAGGTTCACGTTCGGGAGCCAGGTGGCGCCAAGTCGGCCGACTCCATAGGGCTTCGAGGTGACCTCGGAGGTCGGGAAGGGCCGTGCGTCGGCGGTGCGCTGACGCGGCGCGACCGGCGCGAGCGAATCGGCGAGCACCACCGTACGGCCAGTGGCCGCACTATCGAGCGCGAGGGTGCGGAGGTCGTACCCACGCGCATGCAGCGCGAGGAACCAGACCGTTCCGTCACGGCTCACCTCCGGCTGACTCGTGAGCCCCGCGAAGCGCGACACCGGACGCGTCGACCCATCGAGCGCGAGTCGCTCCAGCTGCGGCGTCCCCGACGCCTCCGAGACGACGATCAACGCCGCGCCATCGGGGGTCCAGGTCGGCTCGTAGCGACTGATCCCATCGTCCGGCGAGACCACGCGCACCGCGCCGGTGCTCACCTCGATGGTCACGATCTGCCAGCGCCCATTCTGCTGCCGTGCGGTCGCGATCGACTTCCCATCGGGGGAGACGCGCACCCCGGCGAAATTCGCCTCGAAGCTGCCGGGCGCGAGGACCGAGAGCGCCCCCGCCGCTCCATGATCGAGCGCCACCGTCACGACATCACAGGTCCCCGCTCGGCAGCGGATCCCCGCCGCGCGATCGCCTTCGGGAAAGGGATCTGCCGTGCGGATCGCGGCGTTGTGCGTCACACGCCGTACCCCCTTCGTCTCCCGATCCCAGATCCAGAGGTCGCGCGCACTCGTCCCATCCTCGAAGGTCTCGTTGCGCAGGAGGAGCAGCCGGCGACCGTCGGAGAAGAAACGCGGGTCATCCCACCCGGTGCCCTGCATCGGCGCGAGCGTCGCGATCGTATCGCGCGGCGCGGGAAAGATCCGTTTCGCGGCCACATCCTCCGGGTCGCGCTTCGCCGCCTCCTCACGGGCCTTCTTCGCCTTCTCCGTCTCCGGCTTGGTCTCCATCGACCAG
>VHBP01000091.1 GCA_016871915.1 Gemmatimonadota bacterium | reverse complement strand
CGTGAAGACCTTCGGCGACGACCGCCGCACCGAGATCGTCAGCGACGAGGGGGAGTTCTCGATCGAGGACCTCATCGCCAACGAGGAGATGGTCGTCACCATCTCGCACGCCGGCTACATCAAGCGGACCTCCATCTCCACCTACCGCAAGCAGCGTCGCGGCGGAGTGGGGACCAAGGGAACGGAGCTCCGCACCGACGACTTCGTCGAGCACCTCTTCGTCGCCAAGACGCACGACTACCTCTTGGTCTTCACGCAGGATGGACGCTGCTTCTGGCTCAAGGTGCATGAGATCCCGGAGGGCGGCCGCGCGACCAAGGGGAAGCCGATCGTCAACCTGATCAACGTGACGCCGGACACCCTCGTGCAGGCGATCGTCCCGGTGAAGGAGTTCACCGAGACCGAGTTCCTGATGTTCTGCACGCGGAACGGGACGGTGAAGAAGACCGCCCTCTCCGACTACTCCAACGTCCGCTCCACCGGGATCAAGGGGATCAAGCTCGAGGAGGGTGATGAGCTCGTCGACGTGCAGATCACCACCGGGACCAACGACGTGGTGCTCGTCACCAAGCATGGGTTGAGCATCCGCTTCCATGAGCAGGAGGCCCGCTCGATGGGCCGCGACACCACCGGGGTGAAGGGGATCTCGCTCGGGGCGGGCGACCGCGTCGTGGGGATGGTGGTGGTGAAGCGCGAAGCCTCGCTCCTCGTCGTCACCGAACTCGCCCTCGGCAAGCTCACCAACGTCGAGGAGTATCGGGTGCAGGGTCGCGGCGGGAAGGGGATCCTGACCGTCAAGCGCACCGAGAAGACCGGTGATGTGGTCGGGTTACTCGAGGTGCTGCCGGAGGATGGGCTGATGCTCATCACCCGTGGCGGCCAGTCCCTGCGGTGCGCGGTCAAGGACATCCGCGAGACGGGACGTGTCGCGCAGGGCGTGCGCCTCAAGAATCTCGAGCTGGGGGATGTGGTCGCCGCGATCGCGCGCGTGGTCTCCGACGACAAGGAGGCCGAGGGCGGCGAAGGGGGCGAGGGTGGTGAGGAGGCGGGCGGCTCCGACCAGATGGAGCTCGGCGCGTCCGAGGAGTGACGGTGACCCGGCGTCGTCCCTCTGGTCGGCGCCGGTCGGTGCTCTCGGTCGCGGCGCTCCTGCTCGCGGCGTGCGGGAGCGCGGCGTGCGGTGGCGCCGAGCCCTCGGATCCCTCCGTCGTCCGCGCCGATTCCGCTGGGGTGCGTCTCATCACCTCGGGCCCGGAGGATCGTGCCCTCGGGTGGACCCTCACGGAGATCGGTCCGCTCGGTGACGCCGACGGGCATCCGTGGGTCTTCGATGCCATGACCCCGCTGCAGGTGCTCACGGATCGCGGGGGGCGCACCTATGTGATCGGTGGGGATACCGCGGTGCTCCGCTTCGGGCGCGATGGGCGTCTCGATCGCGTGCTTGGTGCGTCGGGGGGAGGTCCGGGGGCCTTCGGGCGACCGGTGCGGATCGCCGCGCAGGCCGATACCCTGATCGTCACCGACCTCGGGAAGGAGGCATTGGTGCGATTCGGCCCGACGCTCGATCCCGTGGACGATCGTCCCTTGAACGGAGCCCTCACTACCGCCGAGTGGCATGCGTACCGTGCCGGTGGGCTCTGGGTCGTGCAGGGGAGCGGTGGCGAGGACGGTGTACATCGGTCGGTGTTGCGGGCCGATACCCTCTCGGGCGTGCCGCTCCTCGAAGCGGAGGGTGCGACGATCGTCGCGCATGCGGAGGGGCCGCGCGTCGTCGCGCATCGGCCGCCGACCTATGAGGTGCGGCTCTTCGAGGGGCCGCGGCTCCTCGCGATCCTCCGCCGCCCCGTCGATTCGGCTGTGGTGGCCATCACGCGGCTCGCCCTGCACAAGGACGGGACCCTCTGGGTCGAACGGACCGTGCCGGGTGTGGCGGACGCGATACGACTCGATGTCTTCGGTCCCGATGGGGTGTATGTCGGGACGCTCGAGGATCGCGGCGTCCCTGTGGGACTCCTCCCCAATGGCGAGGTGCTCTTCGTGCGGGTGCGCGCTGATGGACCTGGCGTCCTGATCATGCGCACCAACATCCGCCGCTGATCTCTCTCACTGCCCGCTCCCATGCGCCTCCTGTCCTCGCTCCTCGTCGTGACCGTCCTGCTGTGCACGCGCGTCTCGGATCTGCCGGCGCAGGGACCAGCATCCGCGCCGACCATCGTGATTCTCGTGCGGCATGCCGAGAAGGGAACGGAGCCGGTGAACGACCCGCCGCTGACGGCGCGAGGCAGTGAGCGCGCCGAGGCCCTCGCGGTGGCGTTGCGGGATGCGAAGATCGCGGCGGTCTATCACACGCCGACGATCCGCACGCGTGACACCGCGCGCCCCGTCGCGGCGCGATTCGGTCTCACCTCGCAGCTGATCCCTCTCGTCCCGCGCGCCGCACAGGGCGACTCGATCGTCGCCATCGCCCGGCGGCATCCGGGGCAGACCATCGTCCTCGTGGGGCACTCGAACACGATCATGCCCTGGCTCGCCGCCCTGGGTGGCCCCGCCCGTGCCGACCTCTGTGACCACGAATATGATGGGCTCTATACGGTGATCCTCGACGGGGGGACCACCCGAGTGATCGGTGGGCGGTATGGTCCACCGAATCCCACGGCCCTGACGGGGACCGCGATGCATTGCGGGGCACGGTGATGGGCGGGAGATTCCGCAGATGACCGCTGCCCCACTCGCTCAGGACCAGGAGCCTCTCGTCTCGCTCGACGAGATCCGCGCGGCGGCGGCCCTCCTGCACGGGGTCGCGGTGCGGACCCCGCTCCTCCCCTGTGATTCGCTCACCGAGCAGCTCGGCGTGCCAGTCCTCCTCAAGCCCGAGATGCTCCAGCGCGGCGGCGCCTTCAAGTTCCGCGGCGCCTACACCTTCCTCGCGCGACTCTCCCTCGAGGCGCGTGCCCGCGGGGTGATCACCGCGAGCTCCGGCAATCATGGGCAGGCGGTCGCACTCGCCGCGAAGCTCTTCGGTGTCGCGGCCACCATCGTCATGCCCACCACGGTGCCGCGGGCCAAGCGCGATGGCGCCGTGCGGCTTGGCGCGCGGTGCTTCTATGCCGGTGTCACCACCGCCGAGCGAATGACGCGGGCGCTGGAGATCGCCGAGGCCGAGGGGCTGACGATGGTCCCACCGTATGACGACCCAACGATCATCGCAGGGCAGGGGACGCTGGGGCTCGAGATCGGGGAGGACTACCCGCAGGTGGGGACGGTCCTCGTACCGATCGGTGGGGGTGGCCTCAGCTCGGGAGTCGCCGCCGCGATCAAGGCACTCGCCCCGCAGGTGCGAGTGATCGGCGTCGAGCCGGAGGGGTCCCCGAAGTACTCACGCGCCGTCGCTGCCGGTGAGCCGGTGACGATCCCCGCGCAACCTGACGGGCTCGCCGACGGACTCCTCGCGGTACGGATCGGCACGCGCAATTTCCAGCACCTGCATGCGCACATGGACGAGGTGATCACCGTCCCCGATGCGCTGCTCCCCTGCGCGGCGCAGTTCCTGTTGGATCGGATGAAGATCGTGACGGAGCCGAGCGGGGCGATCACCGTCGCGGCGCTCTTGGATCGGCGCGTGCGGGTCAGTGGGCCGACGGTCTGTGTGTTGAGTGGTGGGAATGTGGAATGGGATGGCCTGAGCGCCCTGATCGGCGACGGAGGAATGCCACGTTGACGATGCGATGCCCGAATTGCCGCGCGACCTACGCGGATAACGCGCGGTTCTGCACCAAGGATGGAGGGAAGCTCGTGCCGGTCGCGCCGCTCGCGCCGCCCGTCGGTCCCTCAGTGAGTCCCTCAGTGAGTCCCTCAGTGAGTCCCTCAGTGAGTCCCTCAGTGAGTCCCTCGGTCAGTCCATCGGTCGTTGGGGGTGAGGTGACCCTCGCCGACCTCGGCGATCAGTCGAAGATGGTCGGGA
>VHBP01000090.1 GCA_016871915.1 Gemmatimonadota bacterium | reverse complement strand
CGGAAGAGGCCCTGCTGGTGCTCGAGCATCAACAGGTGCTTCGCGTACGGCGGGTGATAGCGGGCGATCACCGGGGGGAGCTGCACCGCCCAGTCGATCGAGTCCGACGCCGCGGGGCTGGTGAGCACGTTCGAGGGCGGGATGAAGCGATGCGCTGGCACCGGTTCGGCGCCGATCACGCTGACTCGCATCGAAGGATCACCAGGAGCGTTCATGCCCCCCATCATCATCCCGCTCGGCGGGGCCGGCTGCAGTCCCTCTGTGGCCCACTGCCGCGGCCACCCGAAGCGGATCATCAGCTCACGCTCCGCTTCGTCGAAGCCTCGACCGTACGCGCTCATCGCGTCGCGCATGATCATCGCGTACGTCAGGCGGGAGAAATGCTCGGTGCGGGAATCGTTCCCCGCCATCCCGTAGCGGGTGCGTGCGAACCACCAGACGCGCGCTTCGAAGGCGTCGCGCTCGGGGGTCCCACACTGCGTGCGGATGTAGACGCGTCGCGTGTCCTCGTCGAGATACGGCGTGAGGTCACGCCAGGTGCAGCGCTCGCGCGGACTCAACCGCGTGAGGATCCGATCGAAGGTCGCCTCCGACTCGGCGTAGCGACGCATCTCATGGAGGGAGAGCCCGGCGAGGGCCTCGCACCACCACCCGACGGTCTTACAGGCGCGGGCGACTTCGAGGGCCTTGGCGGGGCGACCGTCCTCGATGTAGTAGCGGACGCGCTGCCCACTGATCCAGTTGTCACCGGGGTGGGCGTCGCCCAGCGAGTCGAGCTTGGTGAGCAGTGCGCGGCGCGACTCGGCGATCTTCTCCGGCTCGGCCGGCATCGAGGCGGTGGTATCGTACCAGTAGCACCAGGTGAGACCCACCGGTTCGGGGCAGGCGCGACCGCGCGGGACCTTGCCTCGGTAGCGGGGGAGGTTGAGGCGGCGGAAGCGTTCGAAGTCGGATTGGGCGGTCTGCGCGAGGGCGCGTGGATCCTCGGGGAGCTCGGCGAGGGTCGGGACGGTGCGAGGCGCGGCCGTTGAGTCGGTGACGATCTGGGCGCCTGCGCCTGTGCCGGATGCGGCGAGAGCGACCAGCAGGGGCGCGAGTGGCACCGAGAGGTAGGGCAGGGCCCGAAGTCGTTTCACGACTGAATGATACACGGGGCGGGGGAGATGGCTCCCAGCCGTATTCGTGGTCCAAATATATTGCGTATTGACAATAAATGTGCCCTCAGTTATTATCTATACATAACAATAAACCTGCTTGAGAAAATTCATGGCTCCAGAAAGAGTTCCGGGCCCCGTCGTTCCTTCCCGCGCACAGCTGCGCCAGGGGCCACTCGCCTCCGCCTTCGATGATCCGTCGATGGAGCGGTATCGCACCTCGCAGGCACTACGCCGGATCAGCGTCCTGCAGGTCGGGCTCACACTCGTCCTCGTGACGGTCCCGATCCTTCTCTATCACTGGCACCAGACCGACCCCGCGATGCCACTCTGGGCCTTCGCGGTCGCGGCCGTCGTGCTCTTCATCCCCTGGATGTTCGTGACCGGGATGTGCAACGGGAGCGTGTCGGGGATCTTCGACCTCCGTGATGCCCAGCTCGATGAGATCGAGCGGCAGGACCGTGATGCCGCGTACCGGACGGCGTATCGAGCGCTCATCCCGGTGACGATGGTGCTCCTCGGCACCGTGAGCGGGCTCTCCGCAGCGGGGCGGGGGATCTGGGTCTTCTGGCTCGTCTCCCTCTTCTTGTGCGCGCTCCTCGGACTCCCGCAGCATATCGCCGCCTGGCGCCTCGCGGCGCGAGGGGATGCCGACGCGGCGCAGGCTGACGGGCCGTCGCGCGATGCATAACCGCATCGCCCTCTTCCGCGCCGAGCGCGGACTGTCGCGCAAGGCGCTCGCCGAGGCGGTGGATGTGAATCCGCAGACGATCGGCTTCTTGGAGCGCGGCGATTACAGCCCGAGCGTCGAGCTCGCGCTGCGACTCGCGCAGGTGCTCGGCGCGCGCGTCGAGATGCTCTTTGCGCTCGATCCCTTCCCCTCACTCGCCGACCAGCTCGGCGCGACCGCTGAATCGGAGACTCCATGATGCTGCGCAAGACGACGACCAAGACCAATCGCTACGCCCTGGCGATCTCCCCGCGTGTGGCCCGCGTGCTCTCGGTGCTCAGCATCGGATCGCTCTGGGCGTGGTTCTTCCTGAAGTTCTATCTGACCGCCGAGTCCACCTGGCTCATGAGAGCCGTGGGGGAACTTGCCCTCCTCGGTGTGGGGGGGAGCATGATCCTTTTTGCCACGCAATACCTGAACCAGGCGTACGGTGAGGACCATGAGATCGATGAGCGCGAACGATCGGCGCGGGATCGGGCGCACCGCGTCGCGCTGAACTATGTGCTCTGGGTCTTCGTGCTGACCTTCGTGACCCTCGAAGTAGCCGGGGCGCGCGACGTGCCGAAGGCGACGGGGTCGGCGATCGGCTTCCCCGCGGTCATCTCCAAGGGGGTCGTGGAGAACTTCCTCGTGGTGCTCTTCTTCACCACCTTCGCCCTTCCCCCCGCCATCCTCGCCTGGTGGGACCGGGGGGAGTCGGACGAGGGGTAGCCACCCCTCAGCGCTTGGAAGGCTCTGGACCCAGCGTCACGCGACGTTGGAACCAAATCCCGAATGTTTCGTACGGACTCATCGATACCCCTGTTCGACGTGTTCTCACCCCCATCGCTCACCATGACCGCTCGCCTCCTGCGACACGCCCTCGCGCTCCTCCCTCTGATCGCGACCACGGCCTCCGCCCAGTTCTTCACCACCCCGCACTCGGCGTGGGAGACGATCACCACCCCGCACTTCCGCATCCATCACCCCAAGGAGCTGGGGGCGTGGGCGCGCGACGTCGCAGGACGGATGGAGGAGATCCGCACCGCGGTGGGAACGATGGTGGGGTACACCCCGCCGCAGGTGATCGAGATCATCGTCGAGGATCCGGTCAATCAGACCAATGGGTCGGCGCTCCCGCTGCAGCGGGGCCCGTCGATTCGGCTCTGGCCGGTCCCGCCGGAACCGGGCCAGCTCGGGCATTACACCGGATGGGGGGAACTCGTCGCGGTGCACGAGTACGCGCATCTCGCGCATCTGCTCCGCCCGGGGCGCTCGCCGAAGAATCAGATCGGCGACAAGCTCTCGCCGATCGCGGTGAGTCCGATGGTGATCAAGGCGCCGGCCTGGATCTTCGAAGGGTACGCGACGGTGATCGAGGGGCGTCTCACCGGGTCAGGCCGCCCGAACGGGGTCTTCCGCCCCGCGATCCTGCGGCAGCTCGCGCTCGAGGGGAAGCTCCCGACCTACGATGCGCTCGATGATGCGACCCCCTTCCTCGGCGGCGCGATGCGCTACCTCGTCGGCTCGGCCTTCCTCGAATGGCTCGCCGATCGCGATGGGTGGGCGACACATGAGCAGCTCTGGCGCCGACTGACGGCGCGCAAGGACCGCAGCTTCATCGAGGCCTTCGAAGGGGTCTATGGCGAGAAGCCTGATCGTCTCTATGGGCGATTCGTCGCCGAGGTGACGGCGAAGGCGGTCGCGGCGGAGCGGGTGATGGCCTCAGCGGGTGAGGTGCGTGGGCGGTACTTCCAGCAGCTCGATTGGTTCACGAGTGGGGCCTCGGTCTCTCCTGATGGGAAGATGGTCGCGGTGCAGCGGAGTGCGCCGGGAAAGCCCGCGGCGGTGACGATCTGGTCGATGGAGACCAAGCCGGAGACGGAGAAGGCGAAGAAGGCCCGTGAGGAGGCGGCGAAGCGCGACCCGGAGGATGTGGCCGCGAAACGGATCTTTCCCGCGCCGCGCGATACGATCGCGACCTTAGCGCCGATGAACGGCGCGGCGTGGGACGACCCACGCTTCTTCGCGGATGGGCGCCGACTCCTCGTGTCGCGCGCCGAGACCTTCGAGGATGGCACGAGTGCTCGAGATCTCTGGATCTGGGATCGGGAGACGAAGGGGGTACGGCGTGTGACGCACAACGCCGCGATCCGCACGGCAGATCCCTTTCCCGAAGACGAT
>VHBP01000089.1 GCA_016871915.1 Gemmatimonadota bacterium | reverse complement strand
TCGGCGCTGCGCAAGGTCGCGCGTGTCCGTCTCGTGAACGGCTTCGAAGTCACCGCCTACATCCCGGGCGAGGGCCACAACCTGCAGGAGCACTCGATCGTGCTCATCCGCGGTGGCCGTGTGAAGGACCTCCCGGGCGTGCGCTATCACATCGTGCGCGGCAAGCTCGACGCCTCTGGCGTCAACGGGCGCAACAAGAGCCGCTCTAAGTATGGGACCAAGAAGCCGAAGGCGGGTGCCCCGGCGGGAGGGAAGAAGTAAATGAGCCGCCGCAAGAGTGCCGTGAAGCGCACCATCCTCCCGGATGCGCGCTACGACAGCCAGACCGTCAGCAAGTTCATTAACGTGCTGATGTACCAGGGGAAGAAGTCCACCGCCGAGCGGATCTTCTACGGGGCGATGGACATCGTGGAGGCGAAGGCGGCCCAGCCGGGCGTGAACGTCTTCAAGCAGGCCCTCACGAACCTCAAGCCCGTGGTCGAGGTGAAGAGCCGCCGCGTCGGTGGCGCCACCTATCAGGTGCCCGTCGAGGTGCGTCCGGAGCGTCGGACCGCGCTGGCGATGCGCTGGTTGATCTCGTACTCGCGTGACCGCAACGAGAAGTCGATGGCCGAGAAGCTCGCGGCCGAGACCCTCGCGGCGGCCAAGGGCGAGGGGAATGCGATGAAGAAGCGCGAGGACACGCACAAGATGGCCGAGGCCAACAAGGCGTTCGCGCACTACCGCTGGTAGGCTAAAGGCCAAAGGCTGGAGGCTGAAAGCTTTACGCCTCAAGCCTTTAGCCCTTAGGTTGACAGCCGGCCAGAACCAGCTACCTTTATTAGGCTGGGGTCTAACGGCGGTAGTCGTTGTACCGCAGCATGGTGGCCGATTCGGATGTCGCACGGTCACCCCGGGGAACTGCGCCCCGGCAAGATGGGCCCGCCAACGTCGGTTGGAGTGACGCGCGGGGGGAGTGGACAGCCCGACCGATCCCGCTGGTGTGACCCAGCGCCGAGGTTCCCGAAAAGCGCGCAGGACAATCTGACGTCGGGCGGATGGTTCGCCCGGCGCGCCGCGGGTCCCCAGTCATGCTGCAGTGGTGACTGTACCCGGCGAGAGCGGATGGAGACCGATTCCCCGGATGCAGGATGGGGGGAATGCTGGTCCAGCCGCGTTTTTGTTGGACCGAACCGCAGGACCTGAGAATCGCACCAGACCGACCGACCCTGACCGAATCCTTGAGACGATGGCTCGCACGACTGACCTGAAGTTCTACCGGAACATCGGCATCATGGCCCACATCGATGCCGGGAAGACCACGACGACTGAGCGCGTCCTCTATTACACGGGGAAGTCGCACAAGATCGGCGAGGTGCATGACGGCGCGGCCACGATGGATTGGATGGAGCAGGAGCAGGAGCGCGGGATCACGATCACGTCGGCCGCGACGACCTGCTTCTGGATGCGGCACGGGCAGTCGGATACGAAGGGCGAGGGGCCGGAGTACCGGATCAACATCATCGACACCCCGGGGCACGTCGACTTCACCGTCGAGGTGGAGCGTTCGCTCCGCGTGCTCGACGGCGCGGTGGCGCTCCTCGACTCGGTGGCCGGCGTCGAGCCGCAGACCGAGACGGTGTGGCGCCAGGCGGACCGCTACAAGGTCCCGCGCATGATCTTCGCGAATAAGATGGACCGCGTGGGCGCGAACTTCGAGCGCTGCGTCGAGATGATCCGCGATCGCCTGACCAAGGCGGCGCTCCCGATCCAGCTCCCAGTCGGCTCGGGTGAGCTCTTCACCGGCCACATCGACATCATCGAGCGCAAGCAGTACATCTTCGACAACGCGACCCTCGGGAAGACCTTCACGGTCGCCGACGTCCCCGCGGAGTTCCACGACGCGGTCGAGGCGGCGCGCCATGCGCTCATCGACATGGTCGTCGAGCACGACGAGACCCTGATGGAGAAGTACCTCGGCGGCGAGGAGCTCACTATCGAGGAGATCCGTCACGCGATCCGCGCGGCGACGATCAAGATGAAGTTCGTGCCGATCCTCTGCGGCGCCTCGTTCAAGAACAAGGGCGTCCAGGCGCTCCTCGATGCGGTCATCGACTACCTCCCGGCGCCGATCGACGTGGCGGCGGTCGAGGGGCATGCCCCGCAGCACGACGCGACCCCGGACAGCCGCGCCGTCTCCGACGACGCCCCGTTCGCCGCGCTCGCGTTCAAGGTCGCGACCGACCCGTTCGTCGGCCGTCTGACCTTCTTCCGGGTGTACTCGGGCGTCCTCAAGGCCGGTTCGCACGTCTTCAACTCGACGAAGGACAAGCGCGAGCGCATCGGGCGTCTCCTCCAGATGCACGCCAACAAGCGCGATGAGATCGAGGAGGTGCATGCCGGCGACATCGCCGCGGCCATCGGCCTCAAGGACACGCGCACCGGCGACACGCTCTCGGATGAGGATCACCCGATCATCCTCGAGGCGATGAAGTTCCCGACGCCCGTGATCGACGTCGCGGTCGAGCCGAAGACTAAGGCCGACCAGGACAAGATGGGCATCGCGCTCAACAAGCTCGCCGAAGAGGATCCGACCTTCCGCGTGCACACCGATGCCGAGACGGGGCAGACGATCATCTCCGGGATGGGCGAGCTCCACCTCGAGATCATCGTCGACCGCATGATGCGCGAGTTCAAGGTCGAGGCGAACGTCGGGCGGCCGCAGGTCGCCTATCGTGAGACGATCAAGAAGCGCGTCGACAAGGTGGAAGGGAAGTTCATCCGCCAGTCGGGCGGGAAGGGTCAGTACGGCCACGTCGTCATCAACGCGATGCCGGCGGAGCCCGGCCAGGGCTACGTCTTCGAGGACAAGATCTCGGGCGGCGTGATTCCGCGTGAGTACATCAAGCCGGTCGAAGAGGGGATCCGCGAGGCGCTCGAGAACGGCGTGCTCGCCGGCTACCCGATGGTCGACGTGAAGGTCGAGCTCGTCTTCGGGTCGTACCATGACGTCGACTCCAGCGAGATGGCGTTCAAGATCGCGGGGTCGATGGCCATCAAGGAGGCGGCGCGCAGCGCGCAGGCCGTGATCCTCGAGCCGATGATGAAGGTCGAGGTCGTCAGCCCCGACCAGTTCATGGGCGACGTGCTCGGCGACGTCTCGTCGCGGCGCGGCAAGATCGGTGGTATGACGCAGCGTGGCGAGGCCCAGGTGATCGGCGCCACCGTCCCGCTCTCCGAGATGTTCGGCTATTCCACGCGGCTCCGCTCGATGACCCAGGGGCGCGCCGTGTACTCGATGGAGTTCTCGCACTACGAGGAGGTCCCCAAGGCGAAGGCCGAGGAGATCATCTCGAAGCAGAAGTAAGGCAGGCAGCTCGCAGGTTGTAGGACCGTTCACCCGTTTTCCATCACAAGTACCCTTTCTCTCTCAGGACGCAACACCATGGCCAAGGCAAAGTTCGAGCGGACCAAGCCGCACGTAAACGTGGGCACCATCGGCCACGTCGACCACGGCAAGACCACCACCACGGCCGCCCTGACCAAGATCTCGGCGGACAAGGGGTTCGGCACCAAGTACGTCGCCTATGACGAGGTCGCGAAGGCGTCCGAGTCGCAGGGGCGTCGCGATGCCACCAAGATCCTCACCATCGCGACCTCGCACGTCGAGTACGAGACCGCGAACCGTCACTACGCGCACGTCGACTGCCCCGGGCACGCCGACTACGTGAAGAACATGATCACGGGCGCCGCGCAGATGGACGGCGCGATCCTCGTGGTGTCGGCCGTCGACGGCCCGATGCCGCAGACCCGTGAGCACATCCTCCTGGCCCGCCAGGTGAACGTGCCCCGCATCGTGGTCTTCCTCAACAAGTGCGACCTCGTCGACGACGCCGAGCTCCTCGACCTCGTCGAGCTCGAGGTGCGTGAGCTGCTCTCGAAGTACGGCTACGACGGCGACAACGCCCCGGTGATCCGTGGCGCGGCCGTGCGCGCGATTGAGGGCGACCAGAAGTGGATCGACAAGATCCAGGAGCTGTACGACGCGCTCGACACGTACATCCCGGAGCCGGTCCG
>VHBP01000088.1 GCA_016871915.1 Gemmatimonadota bacterium | reverse complement strand
ACAAGGGAAGCGGTTTCGGACCTCGCATCTCGAGGTCCGACAACTGGCTTCCCTTCTGCATCACTCTCGGGTCGGCCTCATCGTCCCCAAGCATCGGCATGGCTCGGTGGAGCGCAATCTCGTGAAGCGTCGACTCCGTGACGCGGTACGCCGAGCCCTTTGGCCGGTGCTCCACACCAACGACTCGCACGGCGCGCCGAGCGACCTGGTGCTCTGGGCGGGTCCGTCCAGTTACACAGCGAGCTTCGATGCACTGTTGGGCGATGTGCAACGAATCGCCACGCGCGTGGTCCGGGCCCCCTGATGCGACTACTCTTCATCCTGATCGTGCGTGGGTATCAGGTGGCGATTTCGCCCCTGTTGCCGCCGTCGTGCCGCTACCACCCCACCTGTTCGCACTACGCCATCGAGGCGCTCGAGCGACACGGGGCCTGGCGTGGTGGGTGGCTCGCGGTCAGGCGCATCGCACGTTGTCATCCTTTCCGGGCGGGGGGCTTCGACCCCGTCCCCGACACTCTCCCGAGCAAGCTCCGTGATGGATAAGCGTTTCTTCCTCGCGCTGGTGTTGACCGGCGCCGTCGTCCTCCTCACGCCGGTGATCTTCCCGCGGCCGAAGGTGTCCGCGCCGGTCGTCGCGGTGGATTCGACGCGCGCGCCTGCCGCGCCGGCCAGCGGCTCGATGACCGCTCCGGACGCGAGTGCCGCACCCACCGCGGGTCTGCCGGGGAGCCTCGCTCCTGCTGCGCTCGCTGCCGGTGATTCGGCGCCGGCCCCCGTGGCGATCACCCAGGTCACGCTCACCAATACGCTCGCCTCCTACACCTACAGCTCGCGCGGGGCGGCATTCATCTCCGCCTCCCTCCCCAACTACTCTCGGCTCGGTGCGACGACGGGGACGGTGGCGCTCGAGGCGCCGGCGGAACCCCTCCTCCGCTATCGGTTGATCGCCGGCGGGGATACGGTGCGCTTCGACGAGCTGCCGTTCATCCCATCGAGTGTGGCACCCGAGATGACCAACCGGGTGAGCTTCACCGCGCCGCTGGGCCAGGGCGGGGAGATCACCGTGACATACGCCCTTGCCGATTCGAACTACCTCGCCGATGTGCG
Source organism: Gemmatimonadota bacterium (assembly GCA_016871915.1). Classification (GTDB taxonomy): domain Bacteria; phylum Gemmatimonadota; class Gemmatimonadetes; order Gemmatimonadales; family Gemmatimonadaceae; genus Pseudogemmatithrix. Next base: position 2,987 of record VHBP01000088.1, on the reverse strand, counting down.
GGTCACGGCGCGTGGGATCCCCTCGCCCGCCTTCCTCCTCATCGATCTCCCGACCGGGTTCCTCTCGCAAGAGCGCGACTCGACCGATGACCACCGCCATCTCGCCTACGCGAGTCGTGCGCCGATCGGCGGCGCGGAGCGGATCGATTTCCGGAAGCCCGATCCCGGTGAGCGGATCCTACGACAGGGGCCGCTCACCTGGGCGGTGGCCAAGAGCAAATATTTCCTCGTCGGGGTGATCGCGGTCGATACCACGGCCTCGCCGTTGGCGGAGTTGCAGGTGACCGGAGCCCCGCGGGTGAACCGTGAGGCGACGCGTGCGATGGCGACGGTGGTCTCGCCGCTCGGCCCCGACGGCGTGCGCTTCGAGCTCTATGCCGGTCCGCAGGAGTGGGAGCGGCTCGTGGCGATGGGACGCGAGTTCGAGCAGACCAATCCGTATGGTGGGTGGATCAGTGGGCTCGTGCAGCCCTTCGCGACGATCGTCATGAAGGTGCTGCTCTGGATGAAGCGCACACTGCGGATCGAGTACGGCTGGATCCTGGTGATCTTCGGCGTGGCGATCCGCCTCGCGATGTGGCCACTCAACTCGAAGATGATGCGCTCGAGCATCCAGATGCAGCGGATCGCCCCGCTGGTGCAGCAGGCGCAGGAGAAGCATAAGGGCGACCCCGAGAAGCAGCGGGCGGCGGTGATGCAGGTCTATCAGGACGCCGGGATCAGCCCCTTCGCCCCGCTCGCGGGGTGCTTGCCGATGCTCCTCCCGATGCCGATCCTCTTCGCGCTCTTCTTCGTCTTCCAGAACACGATCGAGTTCCGCGGCGTCCCCTTCCTCTGGCTCCCCGATATCTCGGTCGCTGACCCGTATTACATCGTCCCCCTCGTCATGGGGGGCTCGATGTACCTCCTCTCGTGGATCGGGATGCGCAACACCCCGCCCAATCCGCAGACGAAGATGATGAGCATCGTCATGCCGGTGATGATGACGGTCTTCCTCTTCAACTTCGCCTCGGGGCTCAACCTGTACTACGCCGTGCAGAACATCGCGGCGCTCCCGCAGCAGTGGTTGATCGCCAATGAGCGTGGCAAGTCGACGCCGATGAGCGCGCCGGTCCAAGGTGGAGGCGCGAAGCGGAAGGGCTGACCTCCGCGGCGATACGATCGCCGCGGTCGCGACAGCCCCTGGGATCGGGGCTCTCGCGGTGGTTCGGGTGAGTGGACCTCAGGCGTTCCACATCGCCGGGCGGGTGGTGCGTACTCATCAGGGGTCAGGGGACAGGGGTCAGGGGACAGGAACGGCCACCACTTGGCCACCTGCTGCACGGCGGGCCACGCGGGTCACGCTCATCGATGCTGACGGGGCGCCGCTCGACGATGCGCTCGTCACGGTCTTCTCGGCCCCACACTCCGCCACCGGCGAGGATGTGGTCGAGTTCTCGGTGCATGGCGGTGCCTATATCGCGACCACACTGCTCACCGCGCTCGTCGCGGCCGGGGCACGCCCCGCGCTCCCAGGTGAGTTCACCGAGCGCGCGGTGCGGAACGGGAAGCTCGACCTCCTGCAGGCGGGGGCCATCGCGGATCTGATCGAGGCGCGGTCGGCGGCGACGCATCGCGCGGCGCTCCGACAGTTGGGCGGCGCCCTCTCGCGGCAGCTCGAGACGCTGCGCTCGGCGCTCCTCAATCTCGAAGCCCTCCTTGCCTACGACATCGACTTCCCGATGGAGGATGATGGGCCGATCGACCGGTCGCGCATCCTCGCGGCGGCGACCGATCTCGAGTCGACCCTCGCGCAGTTGATCGGGACCTTCCCGCAGGCGGCGCTCGGGCGAGATGGCGCGATGGTCGTCCTCGCCGGGCCACCGAATGCGGGGAAGTCGTCGCTGCTCAATGCGCTCGTGGGGGAAGCGCGGGCGATCGTGAGTGAGGTCCCAGGCACCACCCGCGATGCGATCGAGGTGCTGGTCGACGCGCAGCCCTGGCCGATCCGCTACGTCGATACCGCGGGGCTCCGCGCGAGTGAGGATCCGGTGGAGCGGCTGGGGATCGAGGTGAGCCATCGTCGACTCGCAGAGGCCCACCTGGTGGTGGCGTGTGGCGAGGACGAGGCGTCGCTCGGGCGCACGGTGGTGGAGCTCGCCACGCGGACCACCGCGCCGATCATCGCGGTATGGACCAAGCGCGATGACGACGGCGGATCGACCGATGCGCTAGGGGCCATCGATGGTGCTGGCAGTGGTGCCGGCAACGTGCGGGCCATCGTCCGCGTGAGTGCGCAGACCGGCGTGGGTCTCGACGCGCTGCAGCGCGCGATGCACGCAGCGATCGCGACGGTGACACCGGAGCCGACCGAGTCGCTCCCGACGGTCACTCGGGCGCGGCATGTGGCCAGCCTCGCAGTGGCGCGCGCAGAGATCGCGGCGTTCCGTGAGGCGTGGGAGGACGCAGCGCTCCCCGCCCCGGTGGCCGCGACCCACCTCCGGGCCGCGGTGCATGCGCTCGACGACCTCCTTGGAGGGATCGACATCGAGGAGATCCTCACCCGCGTCTTCCGCACCTTCTGTGTGGGGAAGTGACCTCCGGAAATGACGACGCGCGGCCGGCCCCGGAGCCGGTCGCGCGCGTCCACCGCACGGTGAGTCGTCGGTCTAGGCCGTCCGCACCGCCGCGTCGGTGAAAGCCAACAGTTCCTGCGCGTCGGCCCGCAGGGCCCACGCGATCCCACGCTCTGCCACCACACTCTCCACCATGCGCGTCCCGAGGTAATAGCCGGCACGTTCGGGGAGAAGATGCCGCTGCACGGTCCGAGCATCGTCGCTCATCCCGCCCGAGAGCCACCGGAGGCGAAGTCCTAGGCCAGCACGGTCGAGGTCGTCGACCACGACATGCGAGAGGACCGATTCGAGCTCGCGAACCCTCGCATACTGCTTTCGGTCGTAGCCGAAGTACTCCCAGGGCGCGTGCCCGGGGCTGATCTCCCGAGCGGC
>VHBP01000087.1 GCA_016871915.1 Gemmatimonadota bacterium | reverse complement strand
GAGCCGGACCATGTTCGCGATGTTCGTATCAGAACCAGCGAGCCAATACTGCATCAGCAGGAACCAGGCGCGGACATCCTGCGCCGTCCCCGGGATGAAGCGCAGCAGCTTGGGGAGCTGGCGGAGCATCGTGAGTTGACGCTCTCCTGCCGACTTCCCGTCCTTGCGCTCCCCACGCAACCGCTTGAGCAGCGAGATCGGCGACCAGGGGGACCGGCTCCCCTCCTCGCTCATCGAGAACCCACCGAGCCTGGTGAGACGGACGAGCTCGTTCACACAGAGCATGCAGACCGTGGCATCAGCCGCCTCACGGCGCGCGGCGATCGCCTCCTTCACCGGTCCCGCCGATTCCTCGGTGAAGAGCTGCGTCCCGATCACGATATCCGCCGTGGCGATATCGGCCGTCGCACGCGTCACCGCCTCGGCGTCCGTCGCGAAATCCGCTGCCACATGCATCCGCAGCGTCAGCGCCGAAAGATCCTTCGCGAGCATCTGCTGGGCGCGCCCGAACGCATCGGCGAGGTGCGCATCGAGCGTCACCACGACCACACGGATCGGCACGGCAGCAGCGGCGCGCTTACTTGCCATAGTGCGCCTTCGCCTCATACAGCGTCGTCACGTCGATCGGGGTGATCCCACGCTCGGCGGCGAAGCGCTCGGTATTCGCACGGGCCTTCTTCCGAACGAAGAAGGGGATCTTCTTGAGCTCCTTCTCCCCTTCAGCGGTCCAGACCGGGACCGACGGATCGGCCGCCACGGTGACCGTCGCGATCGGCGCTGGGGCATCCAGCACGGCCGTGGCCCCTTCGACACTAGAGGAACTCACATGGCCGCCACGCGCGCCGAGATGGCTCCCCGCCTCCCCGAACTCGAAGTCCTCGCTGAACATCGTGATCAGATGCTCCTCGAGCCCCATCATCAGCGGATGGACCCAGGCATCGAAGATCACATTCGCCCCTTCCCACCCCATCTGTGGGCTATACCGCGCGGGGACGTCCTGCACATGGAAGGGACCGGAGATCACCGCGCAGGGGATGTGCAGCCGCTTAGCGATATGCCGCTCCATCTGCGTCCCGAGCACGAGTTCGGGCGCGGCGGCGGTGATCGCCTCCTCCACCGCGAGATAGTCGTCACAGATCAGCGCCTCGAGGCCGTACTGCTGCGCGGCCTCGCGCACCTCGCGCGCCATCTCACGCGAATAGGTCCCGAGTCCGACCACCTCGAAGCCGAGTTCGTCGCGCGCGATGCGAGCCGCCGCGATCGCATGTGTGGCATCGCCGAAGACGAAGACCCGCTTGCCCGTCAGATACGTTGAATCCACCGAGCGCGAGTACCAGGGCAGCCGCGCCGCGGGTGATTCGAGTGCCGCACGGACATCGATACCGAGCACGGTCCCGACCTCGGTGAGGAAGTCGCGCGTGGCACCCACGCCGATCGGCACGGTGCGAACCATCGGCATCTGATGCACCCGCTGCAACCAGGCAGCGGTCGTGTAGCCGATCTCGCCGTAGAGCACCACGTTAGCGTCGGCGTCGGTCAGCGTCGCGAGCGTCTCTGGCGTCGCATCGAGCGGCGCGACGACATGCACATCGACCCCGATGGTGCGCAGGAGCTCTCGGACCTCGCGCACATCGTCGCGGCAGCGGAAGCCGAGCGCGGTGGCGCCGAGCAGGTTCACCCGCGGGCGACGATCGCCCCGATCCGGTCGCGGACGCGCCGTGGATCCCACCAGCGTCCGCACCAAATGGTAGAAGGTCTCCGAGGCCCCCCAGTTCTCCTTCTTGGAGTACGAGGGGAGTTCGAGCGGGACCACCGGGATCGGGAGCTGCATCCCCATCGCGAGCGCACCGGCCTGATCCTGGATCAGCTCCGCCGTGCATGACTCGCCCACCAAGAGGGCGCGCGGCTTGAAGCGCTCGTAGGCATCTCGCACCGCCGTCACCACGAGATTCGCGGTGTCGCCGCCGAGGTCACGCGCCTGGAACGTGGTATAGGTCACCGGGGGCCGCGCCGACCGCCGCTCGATCATCGTGAAGAGGAGATCGGCGTAGGTGTCGCCCTGCGGGGCGTGCAACACATAGTGCACCCCCTCCATCGAGGTCGCGACACGCATCGCGCCCACATGGGGCGGGCCTTCGTAGGTCCAGAGCGTGAGCTGCATCGCTTAGACCTTGAGCCGCGCGATGCGCTGCAAGGGCCGCGCGAAGAGCTCGGCGAGATCTCCCGCCTGATCGAAGCCCTGGATCGGCGAGAAGACGAGCTCGATGCTCCACTTGGTGCGGAGCCCCTCCGCCTCCAGCGGGTTCGCGAGCCCAAGTCCACAGATCGTGAGGTCGGGACGTGCCGCGAGACAGCGATCGAGCTGCTTCTCGACATCCTGTCCCTCGGCCAGCTGCGTCGCGGGAACCAACGGCAGCTCGGCGGCCACCAATGCGCGATCGAGATAGGGCGTGCCCACCTCGAGCAGCTCGACACCGAGCTCGCGGGCAAGGAAGCGTGCGAGCGGGATCTCGAGCTGTGAGTCGGGGAAGAAGAAGAGGCGCTTCCCTTCGAGCGTCGAGCGATACCGTGCGACGGCGGTGCGTGCCCGCTGCGCCGGCGCCGCGATCGCACTCGCGAATCGCTCCGGCGCGATACCGAAGGCCTCGGCGGCGGCGCGGAGCCAGGCGGTCGTCCCCTCGACACCGAGCGGATACGGCGCTGCGAGGAGCGTGGCGCCGCAGCTCTGGAGGGCGCGCGTCGTCTCGTTCAGGAAGGGCTGCGCGAGAAGGAGCTTCGTTCCCGACCCGATCGACGGCAACTGCGTCGCACGACGCGGTGGGAAGAACTGCACCGGGATCCCGAGTTCGGCGAAGAGGCGCCCGAACTGATCCTCGACCACATCGGCGAGGGTCCCGCAGACGAGGACGCTCTCCTGCGTCGCTGGCGCCTCGGGAAGCACGGGGACCAACGCCTTGAGACAGGCGTCCTCCCCCTGCGTGAAGGTCGTCTCGATTCCGCTGCCGGAGTAGTTGAGGATGCGCACGCGACCGGCGTACTCGCCGCCAAGGCGTTCAGCCGCGCGACCGAGATCGAGCTTGATCACCTCGCTCGGGCAGGAGCCGACGAGGAAGAGCGTCGAGATATCGGGGCGTCGGGCGAGGAGTTCACGCACCACGCGATCGAGTTCCTCGTTGCAATCGGCCATCCCCGCAAGATCACGATCCCCGAGGATCGCCGTCGCGAAGCGTGGCTCAGCGAAGATCATCACACCGGCGGCGGACTGGATGAGGTGCGCGCAGGTGCGAGAGCCGACCACGAGGAAGAAGGCGTCCTGCATCTTCCGATGGAGCCAGACGATCCCGGTGAGGCCGCAGAAGACCTCGCGCTGGCCGCGCTCGCGGAGCACCGGCGCGTCGACGCACCCAGTGGCGGGGTTGATCGTGGGAAGTGCGGTGCCGGTCATGCCGCGGCCCCTACTATAGAAGAGGAGGCGCTCGGTGAGCGGGGCGAGCGCTGGGCGGCCTCCTGCAACCGCGCCGCACGGAGCTTCAGGATGAACTGGATCGCGTTGATCACGTACGCCGTGTAGGCCACCAGTGCGAGGAGCATCCGACCACGCACGGTCAGTCCATCGGTGAAGAGTGCGACGACGTAGGCGAGGTGCAGCGCGATCACTCCCATCGAGACGACGTCTTCCCAGAAGAAGGGCTTGGCGAAGAGCCACTCGTCGAAGACCACCTTCTCCCAGATGGAACCGGTGACCATGATCAGCAGGAGGATCCCCGTCTTGAGCAGCACGGAGAGATTGGCGAGCGCGAGTCCTTCCCCCGTGAGCAGATAGCGGACGACGAGGATCGCCGAGGCGATGCAGACGAGGAACTGCAGGGGCGCAAGGATCCCCTGGACCAGCGTCCATCGCGTCGCATCGCGCCGCGCGCGTTGCTCCGGTGTGTACAGTCCGCCTGACGTTGTGGATGCTGACACGCCGATCCCGGTGAATGGGTTGCCTGCCGGCCGTTGGACATCGACCGGACCAGCGAGGAGACACCTAGGGAGATATTGGCGCCCACCCGCCCATCTGTCAATACAAGTTTACGTCAATCGCTATTGACAGCTGGTCAGGGGCGTGCCACTATGGAAGGGCAGTCACCGGGGTTTCGCCCCCCTACCTGGTGGGACTAT
>VHBP01000086.1 GCA_016871915.1 Gemmatimonadota bacterium | reverse complement strand
CGAAGCGGAGCGTGAGCTGATGATCCGCTTCGGGTGGCCGCGGCAGTGGGCCACAGAGGGACTGCAGCCGGCCCCGCCGAGCGGGATGATGATGGGGGGCATGAACGCTCCTGGTGATCCTTCGATACGAGTCAGCGTGATCGGCGCCGAACCGGTGCCAGCGCATCGCTTCATCCCGCCCTCGAACGTGCTCACCAGCCCCGCGGCGTCGGACTCGATCGACTGGGCGGTCCAACTCCCCCCGGTGATCGCCCGCTATCACCCGCCGTACGCGAAGCACCTGTTGATGCTCGAGCACCAGCAGGGCCTCTTCCGCCGCGGCGACACCGCGCTCGTCGTCCTCGCCTACGACGTCTCCAAGGTCGAGCGCTTGAAGGGTCTGCGCATCGACGGCGCCTTGGTCCTCACGCCGGGTACCACGCCGGCGGGGCAGTCGACCATCGCGCGCGACATCCCCGCGAAGGGCACCCTCACCGTACGCGCGCCCTGGGGCCCCCTCCTGATGAGCGCGGAGATCGGGAGCGACTCCACCGCCACCCTCATCCGCGCGCGGTATGGGATCCGCCCCCCCTTCGCGATCGGGGCACGCGTCTCCCTCTCCGATCTCCTCTTCTTCTCGCCGTACGGCGCCGACCCGAGCACCGTCGAGGAGGTCCTCCCGCATGCGATCGCCACGCAGAAGGTGCGCGCCGATCGCAAGCTCGGGATCTACTGGGAGGCGTACAACACGAATCCTGCCGGTGAGCCGATGACCATCTCATTGGTCGTCGCCCCGGAGACCACCGACGAACGCGGCGGGGTCGCGCGCGCCTCTCGAGCACTCCGTCTCTCGCGCGGTACGACCCCGGTGAGTCTCTCCGTGCAGGATCGCTCCGCCCTCGGCAAGCGGACCTCCCCACGCTCGGTCGAGGTCGATCTCTCAGGGCTCAAGCCCGGCGACTACCTCGTGCAGTTGGAGATCGATGTCGCGGGGCAGTACACCGTGCGCGCCGATCGCCGGCTGACGGTGATTGCGCCGTAGAGCGCGAGGGTGATCCCCCCTCGCCGCGCGCGCGGCGCCCACTACATTTCCGCTTCGTGACCCGACACCTCTCGCTTCTTCTGGCGGTCGCGCTCGCGACCCTCCCCGCCCCGGCGGCTGCACAGTCCGCGGCCACCCAGTCCAAGCCTGCCGCGAAGACGTCGACCAAGACGTCCAAGCCGCGCGTGACCTCGGACGCCGCCTCGCGGCAGGACCCCACGGGGATGGCGCGCGAGTCGATGTACGCGCGGCGCAACGCGCAGCTCGATAGTCTCTGGCCGGTGAAGGGGCCTGAGCCCCTCCCGGGCGCGATCCTCCCGCAGAAGCGCATCATCGCCTACTACGGGAATCCCCTCTCGAAGCGCATGGGCGTCCTTGGCGAATACGAGCCGCAGGCGATGCTCAAGATGCTCGACGCCGAGGTGAAGGCATGGGAGCAGGCCGATCCCGAGACCCCGGTGCAGCCCGCGCTGCATCTCATCGCCGTGGTCGCGCAGGCTGCTCCTGGGAGCGATGGCAAGTATCGCGCGCGGATGGGGGACTCGTTGGTGGAGCGCGTCGCGCGCTGGGCCGAGTCGCGGAACGCGCTCGTCTTCCTCGATGTGCAGGTTGGCCTCTCGACGTTGCAGCAGGAGCTCCCGCGGCTCGCGAAGTTCCTCGTGCGGCCGAACTTCCACCTGGGGATCGATCCCGAGTTCTCGATGAAGAACGGTGGCGTCCCCGGAAAGCGCATCGGGACCTACGATGCCGCCGACATTAACTATGCGACCGAATTCCTGCAGGGGCTCGTGCAACAGCACAAGATTCCGCCCAAACTGCTGGTCGTGCATCGCTTCACGCGGAACGGTGTCACCAACTACAGGAACATCACCCTCCGTCCCGAGGTGCAGATCGTGATGCACATGGACGGGTTCGGGGCGCCCTGGCTCAAGCTCGACAGCTATCGCGAGTATGTGAAGGCGGAGCCGGTGCAGTTCGCGGGGTGGAAGCAGTTCTACAAGCCCAAGAACGACAACCCGCGGACCCCGATCTCCACGATCGCCAAGCTGAACCCCAAGGTCCTGTACATCCAGTATCAGTGATGGCGGCGCGGCACCCGGAGGAGCCCACCGCGAGCGTCGGGGGACTGACCCCCGAGCTCGACGCCTGGATCGTCGCGATGCCGAAGGTCGAACTCCACGTGCATCTCGAGGGGGCGCAGCTCCCCGAGACGATCTGGACCATGGCGCAGCGGAACGGTTTCGCCCTCCCGGCCGCCACCCTCGAGGAGTGGAAGCGCTTCTACGAGTTCCGCGATTTCGCGCACTTCATCGAGGTCTACATCGCCGCCAGTCGGGCGATGAGGACCGCGCGCGACTTCTACGAGATGACGGTCGCCTTCCACGAATATCAGGCGAGCCAGCACATCGTCTACACCGAGGCCTTCCTCAGCGCCTCGCTCTTCGTCGATTCGATTGCGTGGGATGCACTCTTCGAGGCCTTCGCCGAGGGGTGCGCCGTCGGGCGCGAGCGGCACGGGGTCGAGGTCCGCTTCATCCCCGATATCGCGCGAAACTTCCCCCAGTCCAAGCGGCGTGTGCTCGAGTTCACCCTCGCCGGTCAGAAGGCGGGCGTCTTCATCGGGCTCGGGCTCGGCGGGCTCGAGGCCGGGTATCCCCCGGAGCTCTTCGTGGACGAGTTCGCCGAGGCGCGGGCGAACGGGTTACATGTGGTCGCGCACGCCGGCGAGGGGGCGGGCCCCGAGAGCATCTGGGGGGCGGTCGAGCTGCTCAAGGCCGAGCGGATCGGCCATGGGATCCGGTGCCTGGAGGATCCGAGCCTCGTCGCGATGCTCAGGGAGCGGCAGATCCCAATCGAGGTCTGCCCGACGAGCAACTATCGGACCGGGGTGGTGCCGAAGGGGGCGCCGCACCCGATCCTCAAGATGATCGAGGCGGGGTTGAATGTGACGATCAATTCAGATGACCCGCCGATGTTCGGGACGAGTCTGACGGAGGAGTATCGGGAGTTGGTGCGGTGGGGGCTTACGCGAGGCGGTGTGACTGATGTTGCTGAGGCGACGCAAACAGCTCGATTCCGTTGACCACCAGGAATTTCGCTTTGAAATGCCATGCGGGCCGCCCGGCTCCCGCCGGACGGCCCGCATCCAACCACAAGAAAACGATCAGGTCAACACTACCGCGACCCGCGGAACACCGTCGAAGTCGAGACCGGCGATGGGGCCTGAAGCCTTGCAGTGACCGAACCCATTCGATTCAAACCCCAGCAATAGGTGACCTTCGCATCCGTGACGCCACACGCGAATCGCTCTCCAGCGACAATGCTCACAAAAGCCACGGGTGCGCTAAGAGGCGTTGGACTTCCGGTAATCGTTCCAATCGGGATGCTCTGCGCTAGCTCACCATATCCATTATTCCCCCAGCAATGCGTCTGACCTGTAGTGGTTAGCCCACAGCCGAATTGCCAGCCGAGAGCAACTTGAGTGAAGGTAAGGGTTGAGTTCACTGCAACAGGCAACGGAATTGGAGGGCCAGCTGTCCCCACTCCGAGCTGCCCCACACCATTGTTCCCCCAGCAATACAGCTTCCCCGCTGGCGTAACAACAATCCCGCAGGTTACACCATCGTACCCAGGAAAAATTTTTGCGAATTTCAAGCCTCCGGCAACAGCGACAGGCGTAGCACTCCGATCGACCGTCAAACCAGAACCGAGCCCGAAAAACCCGTTCGCTCCCCAACAAAACGCCGTACCGTCAGCCTTGATACCACAAGTGTGACGCTGTCCGGCCGCCAGTTGAGCAAAAGTATGATTGCCGGTCACCGCCACTGGGGTCAGTCGTCGCTCAAATGTTCCATCCCCTACTTGGCCGACATTGTTTTCACCCCAACACAGCGCTTTCCCGAGCGATGTGAGCCCGCATGCGTGATCTGAACCTGTTACGATTGAGGAGAGTGGGTCCGAAGTAGCCACACGCGACGGCACACTATTCCCGTTGGTCGACCCATTACCGAGCTGACCATTCCATCCACCACCCCAGCAATACCCCTGCCCCTGGGACTGAACGGCACACGCGAAAAACCCACCCTTGGAACGTGATATAGCGGTGAACGAGAAACCCGGGGCTGTGGAATAGGGGCTGAGAATGGTATTGACGGGTGAGCCCCACTCCCATCCGAAGCCGCCCCAGCACGCGGCCTTGCCATTTGAATCCAGCCCGCAAACGCTGTATGCACCGGCGCTCAAT
>VHBP01000085.1 GCA_016871915.1 Gemmatimonadota bacterium | reverse complement strand
CGCCGTCGCGGAGCAGATGGGGTTCCCCGTGATCATCAAAGCGGCGGCCGGTGGGGGCGGGAAGGGGATGCGCGTCGCGCGCGATGCCGACGACTTCGCCCGCTCCTTCCAACTCGCGCGCTCCGAGGCGCTCTCCGCCTTCGGCAACGGCTCGGTCTATGTCGAGAAGTATCTCGAGCGGCCGCGCCACGTGGAGTTTCAGATCCTCGGTGACACGCATGGGAATGTGATCCACCTCGGCGAGCGTGACTGCTCCGTGCAGCGTCGCCACCAGAAGCTCGTCGAGGAGGCGCCCTGTCCGGTGATGACGCCCGCGCTGCGTGAGAAGATGGGAGCCGCCGCGGTGAAGGGGGCCAAGGCAATCGACTACGTGGGGGCCGGGACGATCGAGATGCTCCTCGATAGCGATGGCTCGTACTACTTCATGGAGATGAATACCCGCATCCAGGTCGAGCATCCGGTCACGGAGATGCTCACCGGGGTCGATCTCGTGAAGGAACAGATCCGCGTCGCGGCGGGACTCCCCCTCTCGGTCACGCAAACGCCGGAGCTCCGCGGCCATGTGATCGAGTGCCGCATCAACGCCGAGGATCCCGCGCGCAACTTCCAGCCGGGCCCGGGGAATATCGAGGTCTTCCATATGCCCGGCGGCAACGGGATCCGCGTCGACACACACGCCTACGCCGGCTACACCGTCCCGTCGTATTACGACTCGATGATCGCCAAGCTCATCGTCCACGGGAAGGATCGCGCGGAGGCGATCGCCAAGATGCGATTCGCGCTCGAGAGCTTCGTCATCCAAGGGGTGCCGACGACGATCCCATTCCTCGGGACGTTGATGCAGCATCCGCACTTCGCTCGGGGCGAGGTCCACACCAAGTTCCTCGAGCAGGAAGGAGCGGACCTCTTCGCGAAGCGCGGCGTTTCCTGACCGTGCCCTGGGTCGTCCGGAGGGTATCCCTTCGACCCCAGACGGCCGATGCCCCGGAAGCCTGCGTCAGACGATCCGCTGTTCCTCGATTCCCCGCTCGCTCCTGGGCCCCGTCAGTCGCGGGGGAAGCGGGCGGCCGCTCCGACGGGTGAGCGCGCCACGACCCCGGTCGACGGGGCTGACCGACCGGAGGATGCGTCGGGGGATGGTGCGGTCTCCCCCCTCCGGCAGGAGATCATCGGTATCGTGCTCCTCGTCGGCTCGCTCTTCCTTGCCGGCGCCCTGATCTTCAGCCGCACCCCCGCACCGGCCGAGTCCTGCCTGACGGTGGGCGGCGCCTTCGGCCCCGTGGGGGGATGCCTCCGCTGGACGATCCTCTGGCTCGTCGGTGGGCTCGCCGCGATCGTCGTCCCGCTCATCCCCGCCATCCGTGGATTGCGCCTCCTGGGTCGCATCGGTCATCCGAAGCAGGCTCGCATCGACCTCTTCCCCATCGGCCTCGTCCTGATCGTCCCCGTGGCGGCCGGGCTCGCGCGGCTCGATGCCGTGCCAAAGGGCACGACCGACACCGTGACTGGCCTCTGGGGCGCCTTCGCCGGGTTCTATCTCGCGGAGGCGCTGGGTCGGGGTGGCGCCTGGTTCGTCATCGTGACCGCCGTGAGCGTCCTCACCGCCGCGACGGTGGCGTGGAATCCGATCAAGAGCCTCGTCTCGGTCAAACTCCCCGCGCCCCGTCCCAAGCCGGCGACGCCGGAACCGATCACGACCGCTGAGGCGATGGAGCCTGCTGCCGCGGAGATGCCGGCGGTCGACCTCTCGCTGATGGGGCTCGCCCTCCCGCCCACCGCGGAGGCTGAGGCGGTGCTCCCGCCGACCACCGCCCCCATCGAGGCGTCGGTCTTGGAGGAAGCGGAAATTGAGGTGATCGAGCTGGCGGACGAACCGTCGCCCGATCTGGTCGAGGAGGACGAGGCAGAGGAGGACGAGGTCGCATCGGAGGAGCCGAAGGCCGCGCGCAAACGTGGGCCTCGGCGCGCGAAGCCGGCCGTGGTGATCGACCCCGATGAGCTCCCGAGCGTCGACCTGCTCACCCCTGGGGCCGAGCGTGATGCGAATGCGGGTCGTACACAACTCGACCAGATGGGGGCCAAGCTCATCGAGTCGCTCAAGACCTTCAAGGTCGACGGCACGCTCAGCGGGCGCACCAGCGGCCCCACCGTCACACAATTCGAGATCGAACCGGGCCCCGGCGTGAAGGTGCGCCAGTTCGCGAACCTGGCGAATGACCTCGCGCTGGCGATGCGTGCCCCCTCCATCCGCGTCGTCGCTCCGATTCCGGGGAAGGGCGCCGTCGGCATCGAGGTGCCGAACCCCGCGCCGGAGATGGTCGCGTTCCGCGAGATGCTGGAATCGGAGGAGTATCAGAAGAAGCCGATGGCCCTCCCCGTCGCGCTCGGCAAGGATCTGGAAGGGCTGCCGGTGGTCACCGACCTCGCGAAGATGCCGCACCTCCTCATCGCGGGGGCGACCGGCTCAGGGAAGTCGGTGTGCGTGAACACCATCATCACCTCGCTGATCTATCGGCATACGCCGAAGACGCTGCGCTTCCTGATGGTCGACCCCAAGATGGTGGAGCTCTCGGTCTATAACGTCTTGCCGCATCTGCGGCACAAGGTCGTCACCGACAATCGTGACGCCGCGGCCGTGCTCAAGTGGGCGGTGATCGAGATGCAGGAGCGCTACGCGCTCCTCGCGGAGAACGGCGCGCGCAACATCCAAGACTTCAATACCAAGTTTCGCGGGGGGACGCCCCTCCGGAAGCCGAAGGAGCAGGGGGTCGCCTTCGAGCAACGCGAGTACACGGGGGGGATCCTCCCGTACATCGTGGTCGTGATCGACGAGCTCGCCGATCTGATGATGACCGTCGCGGCCGAGGTGGAGACCCCGCTCGCGATGCTCGCGCAGAAGGCGCGGGCGATCGGGATCCACCTGATCCTCGCCACGCAGCGGCCGAGTGTGAACGTCATCACCGGGCTCATCAAGGCGAACTTCCCGAGCCGGATCGCCTTTCGCGTCGCGAGCCAGATCGACTCGCGCACGATCATCGACGGGATGGGGGCCGAATCGTTGCTCGGCAACGGGGACATGCTCTTCATCCCGCCAGGGAAGTCCGAACCGAGTCGGTTGCAGGGGGCCTTCCTCTCCAATGACGATACCGAGCGCCTCATGGGGTGGTATGGGGATCGTCGTGCGGCGCGTACCGCAGCGCTCGAGTCGGCCGGACTCGGCGCCCCGGAGGCGCCGAGCGCTGAGGCGGATATCCTCGAGACCGTCCGCACCCGGGAGGCGCTGGAGGCCGGTGGTGGGGAGGAGTCGTCCGAGGAGGTAGGCGACCGGGACAAGCTCTTTCGCGAGGCGGCCGAGGTCTGCATCCAGCATCAGGGCGGATCGACCTCGCTCTTACAGCGCCGGCTCAAGATCGGGTACGGGCGGGCCGCGCGATTGATCGATCAACTGCAGCTGGCAGGGGTCCTCGGGCCCCCGGATGGTTCCAAGCCACGAGATGTGATGATCGGCCTCGAGGATCTCGACCGGATCGCGGGGGATCGCGTCGGGGCCTGACCGGAGCGTTGCATGGAAATGGTGGTGCGTGCCGCCATCGGGTGATGCGACCCGGTGGCGGCATCGCATCTTCGGCCCATGCGAACACACAATCAGCGCTTCGGCGCACTCGGAGAACGGATCGCCGCCCGGTGGCTCGCGAAGCGGGGGTGGCGGATCGTCTATCACCGCTTCGTCAACGGACGACGCGATATCGACCTCGTGGCGGAGCGCGATGGGGTCGTGGCCTTCGTCGAGGTGAAGGCGCGGAAGGGCGCCGAATTCGGGGATCCCGTCGAGGCGGTCCACCGCCGCAAACAGCGCGAGCTGACCAAGAGCGCCCAGGTCTGGATCGATCGGCACGGGCGCCAGCCAGAGACCTATCGATTCGATGTCATCGGGGTCCTGGTCGCCGGGGAGCGCGTCCTCGTGAAGCATGTGGAAAATGCATTCAACATAGCTTCGTGACTTATCAACATCTCAAGCTATTCATTAAAGACGATTTATACCGCAAATCAATTATGTGGAAAAGACGTTTTGTGAATAAGTGTATGCCGTTTGATCAGCCATTGCGCAGAGCGGTTGACTTCGGCTAATCTTCGGTTTCATGCCACCGCTTCAGTCCGTCGGCGTTCCTTCGGGATACCCACCACCCACCCCCCCGCTACATTCACTTTCAGGAGAAATCATGGCGACCCCAACCACCTCTCAGTCCTCCGATAAGGCGAAGGCGCTCGGTCTCGCGGTCTCGCAGATCGAGAAGTC
>VHBP01000084.1 GCA_016871915.1 Gemmatimonadota bacterium | reverse complement strand
TGATTGGTCGGCGATCTGGATGATCCCCGCCACCGGCGCCCTCGTCCTCTTCGTCGTGCTCGCATTCCTGTTCCGTCCCGCCGCGCCCTCCACCGCCACTCGCTGAGGATCTCCCCATGGCCGGATCACCTCTGGATCGTCGCACCTTCGTCGGTGGCATCGCCGCCGCTGGCGCCGCCGCCGCCATCCCGCGTCCTCTCTTCGCCTGGGCCGGCGAGCAGCCGAGTCAGAAGCTCCGCATCGCCTGCATCGGGGGGGGGGGGATGGGGTTCAGTGATGTGCGCGGCGTGGCCGGCGAGCAGCTCGTCGCCTTCGCTGACGTGGACGATCGCTCCTACGAGCGCGCATATCGGGCGTATCCCTCGGTGAAGCGCTATCGCGACTTCCGTGAGATGCTCGAGAAGGAGCGGAACAACATCGACGCCGTGACCGTCTCGACGCCCGATCACACGCATGCGGTGGCGGCGATGATGGCGCTCAAGATGGGGAAGCATGTCTACTGCCAGAAGCCGCTCGCCCGCACGATCGGTGAGGTGCGCGCGCTGAAGGCGGAGGCGGCGAAGCGGCCCACGCAGGTCACGCAGATGGGGAACCAGGGCCATGCGCTCGAGGGGATCCGTCTGATCCGCGAGTGGGTCGAGGCGGGACTGATCGGCTCGGTGCGGCGCGTGGAGTGCTGGACGAATCGCCCGATCTGGCCGCAGGCGGTGAATCGCCCGACCGATGCGCACAACGTCCCTGAGACGATGGATTGGAACCTCTGGCTCGGTCCTTCGGCCAATTGCCCCTATCACCCGCGCTACGCGCCATTCAATTGGCGTGGCTGGCTCGACTTCGGCACCGGCGCGATGGGCGACATGGCCTGTCATATCCTCGACGCGCCGTATTGGACGCTCGGGCTCAAGTATCCCTCGCGCATCATCCCGGAGAGCACGACGCTCTTCAGCGAGAGCTTCCCCGCCGCCGAGCGGATCGCCTACGAGTTCCCGGCGCGTGGGGATCAGCCTCCGGTGACGATCACCTGGCGCGATGGCTCGATCTTCCCGCCGAAGCCTGAGGGGTGGCCCGAGAGCGAGGAGTGGCCGCACGATCGCGAAGGGGGCCAGCTCTGGATCGGTGACAAGGGGATGATCCTCGCGGGGATCTACGCGGAGAACCCGCGGCTCCTCGATAAGACGGTGATGGCCCAGGTGACGGCGACGCCGGTCCCACAGAAGTATCCACGTACCGGTGGGGTCTATCAGGAGTGGATCACGGCGTGCAAGAACGGGACGCGCGCCGGGAGCGACTTCGCGAGCTATGCGGGCCCGATGACGGAGATGATCCTGATCGGCTGTCTCGCCGTACGGATGGGGCGGACGTTGGAGATGGATCCGGAGACGGGGGTGATCAAGAACGTGACGCCGCCGTCGGAGTTGGTGATGCCGGGTTATCGGGCGGGATGGTCGCTCTGATCCCTGGCATTCGTACCCTGGGACCAGGCGGCAGGTGTCAGGTACCAGGAACCACGTGATCGTCGAAGCGTACGTCGATCGGTTGGATACGGCGGTCGCCGCTGCCACCAATGGTGCCGGTCGCCTAGAGCTCTGTGGACCGGGGGAGGGGGGACTGACCCCGTCCCCCGCGTTGTTGCGTGACGTGCTTGCCGCGGTGCGGATCCCGGTGCATGTCATGATTCGGCCGCGCACGGGGGACTTCGTCTACAGCGCCGATGAGTTCGTTGCGATGAAGGACGGGATCGCGATGGTGAAGGCCGCCGGTGCGGCGGGGGTGGTCATGGGGATCACGCACGCCGATGGCACACTCGATGTCGCGCGCATGGCGGAGCTGATCGCGCTCGCGCGGCCCCTTCGGGTGGGGATCCATCGCGCCTTCGATCGCGCCCCCGATCCGGAGCTGGCGTTCGATCAGGTGATCGCCTTGGGTATCGATGTGGTCCTGACCTCAGGGCACTCCGAGTCCGCGGAGCAGGGGATCCCCACGCTCGCGCGTCTCGTGACACGCGCGGCGGGGCGGACGGTGATTCTCGCCGGGGGTGGTGTTCGCGCACCGAATGTGCGGTGCATCATACGCGAGACGGGCGTGCATGAGGTGCACGCCCGCGCGTCGGATCCCGAGGTCTTCGCCGCCGTGGTACGGGCGGCGCACAGCGTATAGTGCGGAGGCTCCGTGCGTGCCGAGCGATCGGTGCGCACGAGGGATCGTCTTCGTCCTACGGTTTCCAGGTCCCCTTGGCGACCTTCGGCACGAACCGCTCGACCCCCTTCGCGGGATAGCTGAGCGTCTTCCCCTCCTCCGCTGAGCGATACGCCGTCATCAGCATCTTCACCACCTCGAGCCCATCCTCGAAGGTGAGCAGGGGCTTCTCCTTGCCCAAGAAGACGCGCACGAAGTGGCGATCCTCCCCGGTGTACCCGTACGCGAGATACTCCTCGGGCACCACCGGCATCACCCCCTGCTCGGCGTTCTGCTTCTCGACGAGGTCCTCGCCAGCACGCCCCGTCACCTCGCGCGAGAAGAAGAGCTGCAGCCCGCTGTCGAGCGAGTTCCACTTCATCGAATACTCTGGCCCCAAGAGCTCGGCCGAGAGCCGGAGCCCCGCGCCGACGAAGCTCCAGCTCGTGCTCGCCTCGCCGATCACGCGGTGGCCGTCCGCCGTCTCGAACTCGATCATCACGCTCGCGAAGTCCTCGCTCGGACGCTTCGCATAGTCGACCTGCGGCCCCATCATCTGCTTGAGGCGCTTCACATAGGTCGGGCGCGACCACTTGAGCGAGGCGATGTGCCCGGTGACGCGCTTCGGCTGCACCGTGCGGAGCGGCTGGCCCGGCTCGGTGAGGAGATAGCGCACGACGAGCGCCGAGTGGCACATCATGTCGTTGAGGACGCCGCCGCCCTGGAGCGCGCCCTGCCAGAACCAGGGCATGTGCGGCCCCGAGTGCTCCTCCGCCGCGCGGGCGAGGTAGGGACGTCCCGTGGTCGCCGCGCCGCGCGCCCAGAGGAGCTTCTTTCCGGCTTCGACATGCGGGGCGAAGAGCTGATTCTCGAGATAGCCCGTCTTGAGCCCCACGCTCTTCACGAGACGGAGCACCTCCTGCGCCTCGGCCACATTGCGGGCGAGCGGCTTCTCGCAGGCGATCCCGCGGAGCGTCCCCTTCCCGCGCTTGATGGCGTGGACGATCTCCTCGACGTTCTCGATGCGCGCCTGATTGGGGCCGCAGAGCCAGAGCGCGTCGATCGCCGGGTCCGCGACCATCTCGGTGATGCTCTTGTAGGCTCTCGCCGGGCCGACGTCGAGGTCACGGGCGAGCTTTGCCGCGCTGGCGGCATTGGTCTTGTTGGGCGACCAGACGCCGAGGACATCGGCATCACGGACCCCCTGCCAGGCTTGGAGGTGGAAGCGGGTGTTGAAGCCGGAACCGATGAAGCCGACACCGAGCGAGGCAGGCATGAGGGATCAGGGATCAGGTGGCAGGGAACGAGCCCTAGAGAGATACTCGCTCGCCGCGCGGCTCACCAGACGGGGCAGAGCCCAGGCCCTGTCCCCTGACCCCTGACAACTGATCCCGGTTAGAAGAACATGAACTGGAACCGCCCCCCGCTCGACCCGAGCGAGCTGAAGCGCTGGTTCACGATCGTGTTGTAGATCGACCCGAAGGTGTAGCGGATCCCGATGTTCGTGGTGATGCGGAACCCGGTCTGGAGCGCCTGGCGCTGGAGGAGGATTTCCTCCTCGGTGTTGCCGGCGGCGGGGAGGTAGATCTGGTCGCGTACGCGCGCGGCCGAGCCGTTCACGTTGAGGGAGAAGCCGCGGCCAAGTCGCAGGTCGGCGTTGCTCGTGAAGGTGAGGGCATGCCGATCGAAGTCATGCAGGTAGTTCAACCAATCGAGCGAAAGGTTGAGCGTCCCCCACTGCTGTCGCGAGACGAAGGAGGCGGTGAGCTGCTGCGAGAGGCGCAGCTCTGACGTCTCCCCATAGACGGTCTCGCGTTGATAGTCGTAGTAGTTGGGACCGACGTTGTAGAGGAAGGTCAGCTGCCGGCGCGTCTGCTCGGTCCAAGGGAAGTAGTTGTACTCGACCGCCGGCTGGAAGCGGAGTGCGAAATCCTGGTTGAGGAAGTCCGAGTATCCGGCGCCGATCTTCATCCCCACCGACCAATGGGTGGAGAGGGAGCGGACGGTGAGCGAATTGAGATTGTAGGTGCGCTGCTCGTTGGTGACGGTGAAGCCGGGGCGCGTCGCGGTGGCGGGGATCTTGAACTTCGATTCGTTGATGTTCCCGCTCATCGAGAAGTTGA
>VHBP01000083.1 GCA_016871915.1 Gemmatimonadota bacterium | reverse complement strand
GCGGAGCGGGTGACGACGATACGTCGTCCGAGGAGGGGGCGATCACCCATGCGTCGGGGATGGCGGTGCGCCGCTCGACTGCGCGAGCGCCTCGGCGAGCAAGGTCGCGCCGCCGTCGCGCTCCAACGTGGCCGCAGCACGCTCGCCGATCGTCACGGCGTCGGTGAGCGCCCCGTGCTCCTGCACGCGCACCAGGCGGCCATCCGGCGCGCCCACGAGCGCGGTCATCGTCAGCGTACTGCCAGCGAGTGTGGCGAAGCCGGCGAGCGGCGCATTGCACCCCGCGCCCATCGCCGCGAGGAAGGCGCGCTCCGCCTCGGCGCGGCGCCGGCTCGCGAGATGATCGAGTGGCGCGCAGAGCGCCGCGACCTCCGCATCATCGGCGTGCGCCTCGATCGCAAGGATCCCCTGCGCAACGGCAGGGAGCATGGTCTCGGGCTCGAGATACTCGGTCACGCGCCCCTCCCAGCCGAGTCGCGTGAGACCCGCGGCGGCGAGGACGATCGCGTCGTAGTCGCCGCGATCCAGCTTGGCGAGTCGCGTATCGACGTTCCCGCGGATATCGAGACAGACGAGATCGGGGCGACGGGCCTTCAGCTGACAGGCACGTCGCGGACTGCTGGTCCCCACGCGCGCCCCGTGGGGGAGCTCGGCGAGCCGACCGGCGCGCGAGATCAGGGCATCACGTGGGTCCACGCGTTCCGAGTACGCGACGATCGTGAATTCGGGTGGGAGGGTCGACGGGAGATCCTTCGCGCTGTGCACGGCGAGGCGTACACGCCGACTGCGAAGGGCCTCC
This sequence comes from Gemmatimonadota bacterium, assembly GCA_016871915.1. Lineage (GTDB taxonomy): Bacteria > Gemmatimonadota > Gemmatimonadetes > Gemmatimonadales > Gemmatimonadaceae > Pseudogemmatithrix. The sequence goes on along the minus strand of VHBP01000083.1, from coordinate 3,586 downwards.
TCGATCTCGGCGACGAAGAGGGAGTTGCGACCAATCGCAGCGAGGGGGCGATCCTGGATCTCATCGCCGCGGGTGCTGATCCGTTCTAATGAAACGGTCAGCCCGGGGTGCAGGGCGCAGAGCCGGTCCTTCACATGATTGGACTGCCAGAGTGCGAGCTGACTCGCGCGCGTCCCGATCACCAATGATGTCCCAGCTGCCAACCGCCACCCCCGGGGGAGGGGAGGGAAACCTGGACAGACCTTGCCCCGGCCACCCGCCACATGCGGGGTCTGATCGACCCCTTCTCCGCGAAGATACGACCAAAATCGCAATCTGTCACGCCTGTCGATCGTCACGGAAACTGGACGGACAGGTCCTAATTGTTCCTAGTGCTTTTTCGTGGTCCCGACCGTATATAGTGGGGACGCGCCCACCTAGATGGACGGGTGGACGTTCCCCCCAGTCGGTCCCTGATGTCCCCTACCGATCGCCCCCCTATCGGTACCAACCGCAGCCTCCCCGATCGCGATGACCTCGTGCCGATCGGGTTGCAGGCGCATGGGGTGGGGTTGGTCGTCGCCGACCCCGGGCTCACGGTACTGCGGGTCACTGCACAGGTCGCGAATCTCCTCGGATGGGACGCTTCGGCGCTCATCGGCGTCTCGATCGAACGACTCGGTCCGGAGTTGCTTGCCACGGTGCGCGCGACGCAGTCGGAGGCGAGTGTGGTGGCCCCGCATCCGACGCGCGTGCGACTCATCGGGGGCCGTGGTCCGATCGTGGCGACGATGCAGGTGCACCGCATCGCGCCGAATCAGCTCCTGATCGAACTCAACGATCTGCAGCGCCGCTCGATCCCGGCGCGTGACGATCTCACCACACGACTCTCCACCATCGTCGGTCGCTTGGGATCGGCGAACTCACTCCCCGCGCTCGCGGAGATCGTGAGTGAGGAGATCCGTGGGCTCACCGGCTACGATCGTGTCAGCGTGCATCGGCTCGACGAGGCGGGACACGCGGAGGTGATCGCCGAGTCGCGTCGTCGTGGATTGACCAACTATCTGCATCGCCGATTCCCAGCGACGGCGGTGCCGATCGTCGACGGGGAACGCCTGCTACGTCGCAAGCTCTTCCTGCTCAAGGATGCGAGTCAGGCACCGGTGCCCTTCTTCTCCGCGCGCGAGGGCATGGCGGAGTCGTCAGTCGATCTATCGATGGTGGGGCTCGCTGCCGTACCCGATGCCGTGCGCGCGCGGCTGCGGAGCGAGGGGATCCTCGCGACCTTCGAGGCCGCGCTCACACACGAGGGAAGGCTCTGGGGCGTGATCAGCTGCCAGCATCATACCGCGCGGCATCTCCCCTTCGATGTACGTGCCGCGTGTGAGCTGATCGCCGAGGTCGTCTCCACGCGGATCTCCGCGCTCGAGCACTACGCCGAGGCGCAGGCCGAGGTGTTGGTGCGCCGGCTCGAGCATCGATTGATCGAGGCGACCGGTGGGGATGGCGACTGGCGCCGCGCGCTCTTCGAGGCGCCGCGGCAACTCTTGCAGCCCCTCGGGGCCACCGGCGCTGCCCTCCTCTTCGATGGGGAGATCACCGCCACGGGTGAGGTGCCCGCGCACGGGGATCTGCGCGCGCTCTTCAGTTGGCTCGATACGCAGGAGGTCGATCCCGTCTTCGCCACGGCCTCGATCGCGAAGTTGCATCCCCCGCTCGCGGGGCTCACGCGGACCGCGGCCGGTGTGCTCGCGGTCCGCGTCGGTGGGGTGCGCGGGGAGTATCTCGCCTGGTTCCGGCGGGAGCAGCTCCGCGATGTGACCTGGGGCGCCGGACCGGCGCCACACCCAGCGACGCGGTCCAGCGCCGCAGAGGCCTCCGCGAATTCCGGGGCGCCCGTCGGTTGGAACGAACTCGTCCGCGATACCGCCCTCACCTGGAAGATGCGCGAGTGTGCGATCGCCAAGGCGATCGGTGCCTCCCTCGCCGACATGGTGCTGCAGCTGCGCGCGGTGCGCATCCTGATCGCGGAGAATCAGTTGACCGCGATGCGGCGTTCGGTCGAGGCCTCGGATGATCCGGTGGTGATCGCGGATGATCGCGGCCAGATCCTCGTCGCCACGCGCGCGCTCGATTGGCTCATCGGTGGGCCGCATCGCACGATCGAGACACTCACCGACCTTGCCGCCTGCTTCGACGATGTGCCTCGGACGCAGACGATGCTGCAGCAGCTCCTCACCGATCGCCGTCCCTGGCGCGGTGAGCTGCGGTTGATGGCACGCGGTGGTGAGCCGGGGACCCCGGTGGCCCTGCGCGCCGATCCGATCCCCGGATTCGATGGCGGACTCTTCGGGGTGATCATCATGCTCACCGACCTCACGCAGCGGCACGCCGCCGACGAGGCCAGGGAACGGCTCCAGCGGACGATCTTCTCGTCGCAGCGTCCAGCTGATGAGGCCCACCCGGCCCAACCCTCGGTGCAGGCGCTCGTCTCGGCGATCTGGGCGAATGCCGGGGTCGCGGTGAGTGAGATCGCCGACAGTGCTGATGTGGGATCGATCGCGCCGCTCCTGCATGAGGTGGAGTCAGCGACCCAGCATGCGGTACGACTCTCCGCGCTCTTGGCTCGGCTGACGCACGACGAGGATGAGGAGAGTCGCCTCGCCTAGGAGAGCAGCGCGCGTGTCGTCACGCCGCGCCTGACATCCACCGCTCGGCCACCACACGGGCCGCCATCTCCTGCCCCTGCGCGATGCACTCGCCGAGGGCGACGCCGGCGCGCCACTGCCCGGTGAGGTAGAGCCCAGGGCATGCGGATTCCGCACGCCCCACCCCGCTGACCACCGCGTCATGTCCCAACTGATACTGCGGGATCGCGCGGGACCACCGCTGATGATGCACGAAGCTCGGCTCACCCGTGGCGCCGATCAGTTCGCGCAGATCACGGAGCACGAGCGGGAGCACCTCACCCGTCTCCATCCGTCCGGTGACGGGCTCGCGCGCGCCGCCGAGGAAGCAGGTGACCAGCACCTGTCCGTCGGGCGCGCGGCCGGGGAAGAGCGATGACGAGAAGATCGCCCCGAGGATCGTGCGGCCCTCGACGGCGGGGCAGAGCATCCCGAAGCCATCGAGCGCATGCTCGACCGCGGCGCGCGGGAAGCCAAGCGCCATCGTCGCGACCGGCGGATGGTGCATCGCGGCGACCGGCGCGAGCGCCTGCTGCGCCTCCACGGGGAACCCGACACTACCGATCGCGTGGGCGGGGCCGGCATAGATCACCGCATCGACGAGGGTCGAGGTGCGCTGGCCTGCTGCGTCGAGTTGGAGCCGCCACTGATCCCCTTCGCGGACGACCGAGACGACCCGATTGCCGAGCACGACACGCGACCCGAGCGCGGCGTGCATCGCGTTGGGGAGGGTCGCCAATCCGTCGCGGAAGCTGGTGATCCCCCGCTGCCGCACGACGCCCTGCTTCGCCTTGGCCTCGCGCATCCCACCGACGAGGAGCGAGCCATGCCGCCGCTCGGCGTGGAAGAGCATCGGCATCGCGTAGCGCGCGGAGAGTCGCTCCGGGTCGCCCGCATAGACGCCGGAGACGAAGGGCCCG
>VHBP01000082.1 GCA_016871915.1 Gemmatimonadota bacterium | reverse complement strand
GCGGTCACGACCGCCGCCGCGATCGTCTCCTCCGTGGTCGCGGAACCCGGCGCCACGCGATCGAGCCCCTGCCCGCGCGTCACCTCCGCCTGCTCTGCCGCCGAGGTGATCCGACGCATCGCCTCGACCGCCAGCACCGGGTGACCCCCCGCCGCCGTCTCCGCCGAGAGCATCACCGCATCGGTCCCGTCGAGGATCGCGTTCGCGACATCGCTCGCCTCCGCGCGCGTCGGCCGCGGGTGCTCGATCATCGACTCGAGCATCTGCGTGGCGGTGATCACCGGCCGCCCGTAGCGGGCCGCGAGGGCGATGATCCGCTTCTGCTGGAGCGGCACCGACTCGAAGGGCAACTCCACCCCGAGATCCCCGCGCGCGACCATCACCGCGTCCGTCGCCTGCAGGATCTCCTCGATGCGCTCGAGTGCGGAGTCCTTCTCGATCTTCGCGACGATGAGCATCGCCTCCGGGAGGAGGACCCGGAGCGCCGCGATGTCCTCCGGTCGCCGCACGAAGCTCAGCGCGAGGTAATCGAGATCCTGGTCGATGGCGAAGGTGATGTCGGCACGATCCTTCTCGGTGAGCGAGGGGGCCGAGACCTCGATCCCGGGGAGATTCATCCCCTTGTTCGATGAGAGGAGCCCGCCGACGCGGACGGTGCAGTGCACCCGAGCCCCCTCGATGCTGTCGACCTGCAGGTCGAGAAGCCCGTCGTTCACAAGGATCGTCGCACCGGGCCGGACATCCTCGGCGATATGGTCATAGGTGACGGGGATCTCCCCCGCCTCCGCCTGCGACTCATGCACGAGGGTGAGCTTTTGCCCTAGATGGAGGTGGAGCGGTTCGGGGAGCACCCCGATCCGGATGCGCGGCCCCTGCAGGTCCCCGAGGATCGCGACTGGGAGCCGCAACTCATCGGCGAGCGCGCGCACCGTCTGGATCACCTGGGCGTGCTTGTCGTGGGTCCCGTGGGAGAAGTTGATGCGCACGACGTTTACGCCGGCCTGCAGGAGCTGACGAATGACGCCGGCATCGGTCGACGACGGGCCCAGGGTCGCGACGATCTTCGTGACGTCGTGACGCGTCGGACTGGGTGCGGCAGCGCGGACCGTCATCACGTCCCTCAGCGCCCGCGGAGGGTCGCGGTCTTCGCCTCGATGCCCGCGATCAACGTGTCGAACGACTTCTGGAAGCTCGCGAGGCCCTCGACGAGGAGGCGATCGGTGACGGCATCGAGATCGATCCCGAGGGTCACGAGATCGCCGACCACCTGATCGGCCGCGGCGAGGTCGGCGTCGACGGTGCGACGCGTGATCCCGTGGTCACGGAACGCCTCGAGCGTCGCGGGCGGCATCGTGTTCACCGTATCGGGACCGACGAGCTCCTCGACGTAGAGGACGTCACGATACGCCGGGTTCTTGGTGCTCGTGCTCGCCCAGAGCGGCCGCTGCACCTGCGCCCCCTTGGCGACGAGGGCCGCCCAGCGTGAGCCGGCGAACTGCTCCTGGAAGAGCCGGTACGCCCGCTTGGCGTTGGCGATCGCGGCCCTCCCCTGCAACGCCTTCCCGCGCTCGGCGGTGATGGTGCCCTCGGCGACCAACGCGTCGATCCGCGGGTCGATCGCGCCATCCACACGGCTCACGAAGAAGGAGGCTACCGAGGCCACGTGCGAGAGGTCGCCGCCCTTCGGAGCTCGGTCCTCGAGCCCGGCGAGATAGGCCTCGATCACTCGCGCATGCGCCGCGACCGAGAAGAGGAGCGTGACATTCACATTGAGCCCGTCGGCGATGAGCTGACGCAGGGCGATGCAACCCTCGGCCGTCCCCGGCACCTTGATCATCACATTGGGGCGATCGACCGTCTTCCAGAGGCGATGCGCCTCGGTGATCGTCGCCGCGGCGTCGTGCGCAGAGCTAGGCGATACCTCGATGGAGACGTACCCGTCCTGTCCCTTGGTGCGCCGATAGACGTCCATGAAGGCGTCGCAGGCGACACGCACGTCGTCCGTCTCGACGAGTTCGAAGAGCCCCCAGGCATCGAGCCCCTTGACCGCCCCCTCGCGCAGTTGCGCATCGTACGCCGATCCCGTCGCGAGTGCCTTCTCGAAGATCGTCGGGTTCGAGGTCATCCCCGTGAGGGCCTCGTCCCGGATCCGCCGGGTCAACTCACCGGACTGGAGGATCGCGCGGTCGATGAAGTCGAGCCAGATCGACTGGCCGGCGGCGTTGAGCGTGTGCAGCGGGGTCTGTGCCATGCAGGTGGGGGCGAGGTCGGGGTTCCCCTCAAAGTTAGCGGATGATGCCCCTCGCTGAGGACGCCCCGACCCCACCCCGACCGAGCTACCGGACCACCCACTCCGTCGAGAGCGCCAGCGTCCCCCACGCGATCGAGAGGACCCCACGCGCCGCGGTGTTCGGCGCTGACGGCGCCGGGACGAGGGCGATCTGGAGCGACTCGAGCGACTCTGCCGCGGTCCGCGAGGTCAACGGGACGCGCGCCAGGTCCTTCGACCCGTCGTACTCCGTCCCCCACTGCCCCGTGTTCTTGTTGATGATGAGAAGCGTCTTCCCCCCCTCGCGCACCGCATAGAGGGAGTAGGCGCCCTTCGGGACCTCGGACCCACCGATGGTGAGATCGACCTCGGTGGTCAGCGTGGTCGCGGCGTTCGCCCCGACACGCCAGACCGTCCCATCCTTCGCGAGCTCGGTCGGGAGCCCCGCACGGCCGCGCACATGCGGCTGGCCGTACTCCACCTTGATGGTGAGGGGGGTCGGAGCCGGCTGGCCCTGCACCCGCGGCGCGGAGAGGGAGACGACGGCGGTCGCCCGCGTGCTGGCCGCGGCAGTCAGGCGGTTGCTCTGCGCCGCGATCGGCGAGGCACCGACGGCGCCAAGGAGGGCGAGGGAAAGGACGATCCGGGACGGGCGCATGGGCTGCTCCATGGTCTGGTGTGATCTGTACAGGGAATTGCTGAACGAATCCTAGGAATATTCTTGACAGGAACACCTTTTGTCCAGTTTATTTCTGGACATGGCTGACCCGACCGGCGTTCCCTTCCCCCATCCGATGCGCATCGTCGCGCAGCGGACCGGGCTCACCCCGGACCTGCTTCGGGCGTGGGAGAAGCGGTATGGCGCCATCCGGCCCGTCCGGAGCGCCGGCGGTCAGCGGCAATACACCGACGCGGACATCGAGCGACTCCGTCTGCTCGCCCGACTGACCCGCCTGGGCCGCCAGATCGGTCAGGTGGCGACCCTGCCGAATGATGAGCTCCAGAAGCTCATCCTCGCCGAGGAGCGCGCCGCCGAACTCAACCGGGCCCCATCGGGGGATGGTCCGGCGATCGAGAGCTTCCTCTCCTCGGCGCTGATCGCCGTCGAGAAGTTCGATGGCCATGCCTTGGAGATGACCCTTCGTGCCGCCGCCCTCCGGCTCCCGGCCGACGAGGTCATCGATCAAGTGATCGGCCCGATGCTCTTCACCATCGGGTCGCTCTGGCACCAGGGGCTCCTGCTCCCCGCCAATGAGCATCTCGCCACCGCGACCATCCGCCGCGTCCTGACCTGGATGGGCGAGAGTTCGGCCCCACCGCAGGGGGCCCCGGTCGTCGTGGTGGGGACCCCGGCCGGCCAACTCCACGAGCTCGGGGCGATGCTTGCCGCGACGAGCGCGGGTGGCCACGGATGGCGGGTGATCTATCTCGGCCCGAATCTCCCGGCCGAGGAGCTGGCGCGCGCCGCGCAGATCGCCAAGGCCGATGCCGTCGCGCTCTCAATCGTCTACCCGACGGACGATCCACGCCTCGCGGGAGAGCTCCGCACGCTGCGGTCCAAGCTCCCGCCGCAGGTCGGACTCGTGGTCGGTGGGAGCGGCGCGCTCTCCTATGGCGAGGTGCTCTCCGAGATCGGTGCCGACCCCCTCACCTCGGTGACCGATCTCCGGCGCTGGCTGCGCGCGCGCGCCTCGACGATCCTCGCCCGCGCCTGACCATCGCGGTGCCCTCGCCAAGCGAGGGCACCGATCGACTCACCGCCGCACCCCGTCCAACTCCCCGATCGTCTTCGTGCTCGGCGCCCGCGTGGCACGGAGTCGTACCGCCACCTGCTCCGCCTGCGCGAAGACGCGGAGGATGTTCTCCCCGGCGAGCTTCCGCAGATCGGCTTCGCTCCAACCGCGACGCGAGAGCTCGGCGAAGAGCGCGGGATAAGTCGAGACATCCTCGAGCCCTTCGACCACATCGCTGATCCCGTCGAAGTCGCCTCCGATCCCCACATGATCGACCCCAGCGACCTTCCGGATCTGCTCGATGTGATCGGCGACCTGCGCGAGTGTGGCGCGTGGTGCACTGGCACCAGCCGACCGCTGCGCCGCCGGCGTTCGATTCCACTCGACGACCGCCTGCGAGGTGAACCCCGGGACGAAGGTCACCATGACGATCCCTCCGTTCTTGGGGAGACGCTTGAGGATCGAATCCGGGACGTTGCGCGGGTGATCGGCGAGGGCCCGTGCGTTCGAGTGCGAGAAGATCACCGGCGCCTCGCTCACATCGAGCGCCTGGCTCATCACCGACG
>VHBP01000081.1 GCA_016871915.1 Gemmatimonadota bacterium | reverse complement strand
AAGCAGGCGCGGGAAGGCGGGCGGCATCCCACGTCCGTCCGCGGCATGACACATCGCGCACTGCTGCGCATAGAGCGTCTTGCCCTCTTCGTCGGAGCCGCGGCCCGACGGTAGCGTGGCGCCTTCAGCGTCGATGTCAGTGTCCATCGCGGCGAGCGCTGTCTTGTCGGGGGTGCGGCCCAGTCCGAGGCGCGCGCCGTCCATCGGGCCGAAGGCGGCATAGTCCGCCGACGTGATCGCGGTCGAGCGCGGTGTCACGTCCGATGGGCCACAGGCCATGAGCACGCCGACGGTGCAACTGAGCAGGATCAGAGAACGGTGCATGATCAGGTCTCCCCATGGAAGAAGACCTTCCCGGTGCGCTCCACCTTCCACCCGACGATCTGATTGAAGTGGTAGTCGGTCCCGATCCCGCGCTTGGCGATCAATGCGGTGCGTGTCGGCTGCACCTCACCGGTCTCATCCGTGGCGCGGCTCAGCAGGATCGTCTCCTGCCCCTTCCACTCCCACATCTGCTGGAAGCGGACCGCCGCCTTCGGGCGCACCTCGCCGAGGATCTCGGCATCGGACCAGCTCTTCCCGCCGTCGATTGAGACCTCGACGCGGGTGATCTTCCCCTTCCCGCTCCAGGCGAGTCCGTTCACCGCGTGCCAGCCATGCCCCTTCACCTCGCGCGGATAGCCCGGCGCGGTGATGATCGACTTCGGCTGTTGCGCGAAGGTGAACATGTCGGCCTTATGATCGGGCCGCGGGTCGGTGTACTTGGAGGTCTCCCAACGCGTCATCCAGGGCGCCATCCCGAGTTCGAGCCGACGCAACCACTTCACGTTGATGTTCCCCTCCCAGCCGGGAAGGAGGAGACGCATCGGGTAGCCCTGCGCGGGTCGGAGCGGCTCCCCGTTCTGTGCCCAGACGATCATCGCATCGTCGTACGCCTTGGCGATCGGGACCGAGCGCGTCATCAGACAGGCATCGCCCCCTTCGGCGAGGAACCACTTCGCCTTCGGGCTCGCGCCCACCTCGCGAAAGAGGGTCGCGAGCGGGACCCCGGTCCACTCCGAGGTGCTGATCATCCCCGACACCTTCTGTGGGGTCATGTCGGGCTTGGGGTCGCGATACGCCGCGCGTCCATTCCCTGAGCACTCGATGAAGTAGGTGCGGACGACCTGCGGGAAGCGCTTGAGATCGTCGAGCGTGAAGGTGAGCGGACGATCGACCAAGCCATGGATCGTCAGCGTATGCCGATCGGGGTCGATCGCGGGGATCCCCGCATGATGTCGCTCGAAATGGAGATCACTCGGCGTGATCACACCGGTGAGGTCTTGCAGCGGGGTGAGGGAGTTGCCGACCGTCTCGCCGTAGGGCGCACGAGTGGGGGTCTCGAATGGCGATCGGGTGCCGACCTGCGTGGTCACACCCCCTTGGAGTTTCGTCGGGTCGGCGGGGACGGTGGGTCGTGCCGCAGCCGCCTCCTGGCCATCGACGCTCACCGGCAGTCCGGCCAAGACCGCGCCGCCGAGTGCCCCGGCGGCGCCGACCAAGAGGTCGCGGCGGGTGACGCTGGTGTCGGGAGCGCGCATCAGCGGTCGGAGCGGCCGATCACCGGCGGGTTCGGGACAACGGCCCCCGTAGGATTCGCACGCGGGAGGAGGGGCGGCGGGTTGAAGGCCTCACGACCCGCTGTCTTGTACGGCACGTCCTTCGGGGCGCCACCCATCGGCCAATCCAGCTCCTTCCCCGGCGAGTCGGGCCGCGGCTTGGAGTTGATGTAGGCCGAGAGATCGAAGGCCTCCTGCGGGGTGAGCGACTTGGGGGCCGTCTGCGGCATGTTGTGCCAGATGAAGCTCGCCGCGCGCTCCAGGCGGGCCATTGAGGCGCCGATCGAATACGACTTCGCGCCCCAGAGGGCGGGGAAGGCGCCATCGATACCCGCGCCATCCGCGCCATGGCAGGCGACACAGGTCTTCTCGACGTAGAGCTTCTCCCCGCGCGCGATATCACCGACGAGGGTGTCCTTCATGGCGATGAGGCCATCGTGCCCGGCGATCTTGGTGCCGACGGGGATGTCGTACGAGATGAAGGCGAGATAGGTGAGGATATCGGTCATCTCGCGGCTCCCGACAGGGATCGCATTGCCGGCGAGGGAGCGGGTGAAGCAGTAGTTCACGCGATCGGCGAGAGCGATCACGGTGCCCGAGCGCGCCATGTACTTGGGGAAGCGCGCATGCGAGCCGGTGAGGGGCGCCGCATTGGGATCGAGCCCATCGTCCTGATGGCAGCTCGTGCACTTCAGGTTGGCGGTCGCGTAGGCCGGGAGGCTGTCCGGCGTATAGCGGAGGAGGTAGAGCCCGCGCTTGATGGAGGCGCCCATCGAATCGGCGGGGATGTCGGCCTCGCGCTTGGGGGCCCAGGCGGCCTCGGTGAAGACGACGGCCTTCGCATCGCCGGCGGTCTCCTTCGCCGGGCCACCACAGGCGATGAGGGGGACCACCAGACCGAAGAGCGCGACGAGGGGGGGACGGCGCATGCGGAGAGCTCCAACGCAGAAGGGGCAGGCCAGGGGGATAACCTTATTACCAAAGGGTTATACCGCCCGTGGCCAGCCCCCGCAAGAGCCCGGACCGAGGCGATGGCCCGGACGCCACCGCCTCGGAGGATGTCTCAGTGCTTCATGAGCCCCGTGACGCTGAGCTCCACGTTGTGCGAGGCGCGGATTCCCCAGATCCCGTCGGTCGCGCTCAGCTTGTCGGCGGCGACGAAGTCGGCCTTGTCGAGGGTCTTCACGACCTGATTGTTCACGACGCAGCTCGCCTGACCTCCCTTCACGCGCCAGCCGACGGTGTTGGTGGCCTCCCCGTTCGCATCGGCCTTCCGGATGGCGGGGTGCGCGGTGGTGTTCACGAGGGTTGAGACGGTGGCGCCGCGGAAGGTCTTGATCGCGTAGGTGCCCGTGCCGTAGACGATGCAGTACATGAGGGTCTCGCTCTCCGACTCGAGCCCCTGCCCGCCGATGAAGATCCCGTAGGAGTGCGGGTGCTGCGCCGCCATCTTGTGTTCCTTGAAGGTCCCCATCACCTCGTAGTCCCCCGCGAGGGTGCTGGCCGGGTTGTAGAAGATCCCGGCGGGGCCGACGGAGACGCGGAAGCCGCGCCCCTCGGCGACGAAGCGCGAGTCGTTTATGGTCTTCCCCTGCTGGAGGGGGCGACGGTCGACGCGGCCCTTCCACCCAGCGACCTTGATCCCTCCGTCCTTCACGGAGCGGTCGGCGTCTTGGGCAGCGAGAGCGGGGGCGAGGGCGAGCAGGAGGACTAGGGACGAGAGCCAGCGAGTCATGACGAGATCTCCAGAGGGGTGGGTACCGGGTTCGGGTACCCCTCTATTGAAACGAGCGTTCCCGCGCCGGACAAGGCGCGCCGCCATATTCCGAGGCATGTCGATCGATCGGCGCACCTTCTTGGCCACCCTTGGCGCGGCGACCGTGGTAGGGCCGCACCTCATGGAGGCGATGGCCCCGCGACGCGCCCGCCCCTCGGCGCAGCAGCTGCTCTGGCAGCGCGACGAGCTCGCGCTCTTCCTGCACTTCGGGATCAACACCTTCACCGACCGTGAGTGGGGGGATGGACGCGAGGATCCGGCGCGCTTCGACCCCACCGGGCTCGACGTGCGGCAGTGGGCGCGGGTGGCGCGGGAGGCGGGATTCAAGGCGATGATCCTCACCGCCAAACATCATGATGGCTTCTGCCTCTGGCCGACCTGTACCACGAAGCATTCGGTGGCCTCGAGCCCGTGGCGTGACGGGAAAGGGGATCTCGTACGCGAGTTCGTCGAGGCCTGTCGTGCTGAGGATCTGCGGGTCGGGCTCTACTGCTCGCCGTGGGACCGGAACCATCCATCGTACGGCGACTCGCCTCGCTATCGGGATGTGTACGCGGTGCAGCTCACCGAGTTGCTCACCGATTACGGTGAGATCCACGAAGTCTGGTTCGATGGCGCCAATGGCGAGGGACCGAACGGGAAGCGGCAAGAGTACGATTGGCCCACCACCTGGAAGCTCGTGCGGAAGCTGCAGCCCAAGGCGGTGATCTTCTCCGATGCGGGCCCCGACGTGCGGTGGATCGGGAATGAGCGTGGGGTGGCGGGGGAGACGAATTGGTCGACCGTCGATCCCACGATCGTCCCCGTGCCGGGGATGACCGGTGACGAGGTGATGCGTTCGCTCACGGAAGGGGATCGGGGTGGATCGGTATGGCGACCGGGCGAGACCGATGTCTCGATTCGGCCCGGCTGGTTCTACCATGCGAAGGAGGATGCGCGCGTGCGGACCACCGAGGATCTGGTGGATCTCTACTTCACCTCGGTCGGTCGGAACTCCAAGCTCTTGCTGAATGTGCCACCGACACCGGCGGGGGTGCTCCATCCGCGCGATGTGGAGAGTCTCCGTGGAATGCGCGCCAAGCTCGAGGCGTTGTTCGCGATCGATCTCGCAGCGGGACGTCGGGTGCAGTGGCGCCGGACCAGTGCGCGCTCTGGGGTGGCCTCGGTCCAACTGGCCGCGCCGGTCACGGTCGCCGTGCTCGACCTTCGCGAGCGGATCGCTGACGGACAACGGGTGGCGGGGTACACGGTGG
>VHBP01000080.1 GCA_016871915.1 Gemmatimonadota bacterium | reverse complement strand
GTGAGATGCACCAGCTCGCTGACCGCCGCGAGCGGGAGCGCCCGATCCTCCGGCGTCCCTTCGACCGAAGAGGCGAGGAGGAGGAGCGTCGGGCGAAAGAGCTTCCCCCGCATCCCACGCAGATGGGCGCTGGCCGCCTGGACGATGTCGACATCGGCTTGGACGATGCGCCACATCTCGTCCGATACGCGGTCGAGCCGGTCTCGGATCGGGGCCTGGATTTCGCGGAGCCCGGGGACGGACGGCGCGGAGGGGAGGGGGGATTCAGGGGTCACGGCGTCGCGCGTTCGAGCGAAGTAAGCCGATCGACGAGGTCGCGAAATCGCCCGTCGACGGCGAATACCCGCTGATAATAACGACGCGCCTCGCCTGGAGCTCCCAGGGCTTCGGCCACCTGCCCTAACAGGAATAGGACCCCGACCAGTACCTGATCCGTCGCCCCCTCTTCCGTCAACGCCCGCTCGAGGATGGCCTGCCCGACCGCGTGCTGCCCCTTATCGACGAAACAACGGCCCAACGCCTCGAGGATACGGAGTCGGTGCCTCGGCGAGCGCAATGCCTTTTGGAAGGCTCCGATCGCCTCGTCTATCAGCCCCATCTCGCGGTAGGCGACGCCGAGCTCGTAATGCGCCGCAGGGTCCTCATCCGCCCTGCTTGCCGCGATCCCCTGCGTGAATCGCGTGAGCATCCCCTGAAAATCCATCGGGCGCGACTCGCTGGCCGCTGGCTCCGCGACAACGATACGCGTACTCCCTCGTTCGATGCTCTCCTTGAGCCAATCCCCGAGCGAGACGAGCCCCTCTTCCGACCCAGCCGAGGGGGATGTCGGACCCGACGGACGCGTCCGGAGAGGGACGTCTGGGCTCACCGGCACGGCATCCGGTGCGGGCGGGAGGGCGGAGAGGGCGGCATGGGCGCGCACGTCATCGGGATCGATCGCCAAGACCCGCTGGAAGACCGCTGAGGCCCGCTGCGGGGCACCGCCCCGCGCGAGGACATCGCCCAGATCCAGGAAGGCCCCGGTCAGCCGCTGCGAATCCCCAGAAGCCGCCGCCGATTCGACACGGCGCTGGTGGAATCGCACCGTGTCGGGGGCGACGCGCACCAGTTCCTCCGTCAACGAGGCGACGCTCGCCGCGTCCCCGGCTCGCTCGCAGAGGTCGAGCGCATGCTCCAGCTCCGCGATCCCCTCGTCCCGTCGTCCCGCGTCCAACAAGGCCTCGCCGTAGAGCCGCCGGAGGAGCCAATCCTCGGGCGCCATCCCCCCCTGGGCCGCCAGCCCATCGACCGTGGGCGCGAGTGCGACGGAGGTGACGCGGCGCGCCGGACCCTCCGGACGGATCGCATCCTGAGGGGCCCGCTGTGACACCTCGAGCTCGGCCAGATCGAGAAGCGTGAGCCTCGCGGGGGCGTCCGGCTCGATCAAGGGGAGGTCGGTGACGGGCGTGGCGGGCGCAACTCCCTCGGGAGGCACGTCCTCCGCCCCCGCCGCGGGCGCATCGATGGGCGTGAGGGCCTCGAGCCCGAATTCCGGTCCGGCCGCCGCGGGCTGCCCAAGGAGCCCTCGCTCCGGTGGCGGGAGGTCCAGTTGGTCCTCCTCGGCCGGCTCGCTCGCCAGGATCACCCCGCCGTCGAACACGCCCGTGGGTCTCGGGAGGTTCACCGCCCCGACATCGAGAAAGACCAACCCGTCAGCGGACGCCATCCGATCCTGCTGCACCGCCGAGAGCTCCGCCTCCGGATCGAGCGCTCGCAACCGCGCAGCGACGACGTCGGCATCCGGGATCCGTCCCTGTCGCATGAGCTGCGCATGCGCGAGCTGCAACTGCTCGATCGCCTCGTCCACGCGATCGGCATTCGCCAGCTGGTCCGCCAACATCACGCGGACGTCGCTCTCCTCGGGTACGAGGTCGGCGAACTCCTTGAGCGCCCGGAAGGCCTCGGTCAGGTCTCCCTGTTGCTGCGTCCGGTTGGCGTATTCGATGAAATTCAGCCGGGCCTCGACGCGGAATCCCTTCGCCGCGAGGATGCGTCCGAGCTTGTAGTAGACGATGGTCCGCCCCGGCGAGTGCCGGAGGATCTTGTTGCAAAGCGCGATCGCCGGGTTGTAGAACCCACCTTCGGCGTAGTGGTCGACCGCGCGCTCCCACATCGCGACCGCGTCCGTGGTCTCGCCCGCCTTCAGCAGGAGATCGCCCAAGCGGTTGTACAGCGGGACGTCGATCGGATCAGCTTCCCCGTTCTCGAACAGCTCGACGATCTCGCGATACGCGACGATCGCGCCATCGATGTCCTTCCCGGACTCGAGATCAGCCGCGCGACGCTTGAGCTTGGAGATGTCGGTCACGGGGCAAAGCTACCGGCCGAACCCTCGACAAGACAAGCGTTTGACTCGCACGGACCCACGGCATGCCGCGCCGACCTCCCCCCTCACCCTAGGTGTGCCGGACGCCCCCCGACCCAGGTCCGCTGACAGCATCGATCGCCGTACCAGTACGGGATCTCGCGGTGGTCTCGCACGTCAAAGAGCGCGAGGTCAGCCTGGAACCCCGGCGCGATCTGGCCGATCTCGTGAGCCAGGCCCAGCGCCGCGGCGCCGTTCACCGTCGCGGCGACGAACGCCTCGGCGACGCTTAGCCGGAGTTGACTGACCCCGAGGGTGAGGACCAGTGGGAAGTTGACCGTGGGACTGGTCCCGGGATTGAAATCCGAGGCGAGAGCGACCGGGACCCCCGCGGAGATGAGGGCGCGCGCCGGGGCCTGCTTGGGCCGACCGAGGAAGAGCATCGTGCCGGGGAGGAGGGTCGCGACCGTCTGGGCCGCGGCGAGCGCCTGGATCCCCTGCTCCGAGATCGCGGCGAGATGATCCGCACTCGTCGCCCCGAGCTCGGCGGCGAGCTCGGCGGCCGCCCCGTTCTCGAGCTCATCGGCATGCAGCTTGAGCTGCAGGCCGGCCGCGCGTGCGGCCCCGAGGATGCGACGGGCCTCGTCGACCGTGTAGACCCCGGGCTCGCAGAAGACATCGCAGAAGCGGGCGAGTCCCTCCGCGGCCACGGCTGGGATCATCTCCTCGGTGACGAGACCGATGTAGGCCTCACGATCCCGCGCCGTCTCCCGATGGTCGAGCGGGACCTCATGCGCGCCGAGGAAGGTGGGGACGAGGCGGAGGGGGAGATCGGCCGCGAGCTGACGGATGACGCGGAGCGTGGTGAGCTCCGACTCGAGCGAGAGTCCGTACCCCGATTTGATCTCGACGGTGGTGGTGCCGTGTGCGGCGATACGACGCAACCGCTCGGTGGCGAGCGCGATGAGGTCGGCGGCGGTCCGACTCCGCAGGTCGCGCACGGAGGAGTGGATCCCTCCGCCCCGCTTCGCGATCTCGAGATATCCGAGGCCCGCGGCGCGCATCTCCTGCTCCTCGTAGCGTGCGCGGCCGAAGATCGCATGCGTGTGGGAATCAACGAAGCCCGGGGTGATCACGCCATGCCCACAATCGACGATCGTCGCCGCGGGATACGCCGTACGGAGCTCGGCCTCCGGGGCGACGGTCAGGATACGCCCGTCGTCCTCGATCGCGATGCCCACGCGTTCCCGCACCGCGGCGTCTCCCTGCTCCACACCCCGCCGAGCGCGTGCGGGGCCCGCGCAGGTGACCACCTGAGAGGCGTTGAGGAAGAGCTGGGTCATGGGGAGGCCACCAAGTCCTGGAACCGGTTGAGACGCAAGGGTGCCTGCGCCTCGCCGCGACAGGCGTAGAAGCAACGATCACAGGCGATCGGCTCGTACCCCTGATAGTCGCGCCACGGCCCGTCGGTCGGGAAGTCGGGGCAACGCCGGATCCCGCCGTAGGGATCGATATGCACGGTGTCCTTCCCCGACTCACACGGCGCCGTGAGGTCGCCGAGCACCCAGCGCGGGATCTGCGCGAGATAGTGATCGGAATTGGAGATGGTGCCACGCCGCCGCCGCTTGAAGGCGAGGAGCTCCGCGACGAGTGCCTCGACCCGTGCCTGATGCGCTGGGCCCAAGAGATGGTCGCGATTCCCGTTCTTGAAATCGGTGTACACGGAAAGATTCACCCCAGCGCGCATCGCCTCCGCCGCACGGACGATCGGGAGGATCTCGTCGAGGTTGTCGTCCTTGATCACCGTGTTGAAGCGCACCGTCATCCCCTCGGCGCGGATCCGTTCGGCGGTGGCGAGGATCTTGGCCGTGAGGCCGGGGATCCCACGCGCCTGATCGTGTCGGCCATCGAGGTAGTCCAGGGAGATGCCGAACTGTCCGATCCCCGCGGCCCAGAGGGAGCGGGCGCGCTCGATGGACAACATCGCGCCGTGGGTGAGCACCGTCATCCAGACGGGGAAGACCGCCGTATGGACACCGTGCACCAACTCCTCCAGGTCAGACCGGAGGAGGGGTTCCCCACCCGTCCAGGTGATCATCATCGGATCGAAGGCCACCGCGGCGTCGACGAAGGAGCGCCGCTCCTTGGCCTTCATCTCCGACGAGGTCTTCCAGTAGTCACAGAAGGGACATCGCGCATTGCACCGCATCGTGACCTCGAAGTTCACGAGGACGGGGCGACGGCGCAGTCGGAGCCGCGCGTACTTCAGGCTGAATGGCAGGAGATGCCAGGGCCGGAAGCGCGTGCTCAGCAATGGAACGACGGCAGCTGGATCCCCTCGC
>VHBP01000079.1 GCA_016871915.1 Gemmatimonadota bacterium | reverse complement strand
GAACGGCGCCCCTGCCCCGCAGGCCCCGCAGGGTGGCGCGAACGCCGCCGGCCAGCCGCCCGCTGGTGGCGCCCCCGGTTCCCAGCCCGCCGACCCGCAGCCGCGCCCCTACGCCCAAGTGATCCGCGGCGAGGTGAAGACCAAGGCCGGCCTCTTCAAGACGCACCAGATCGGGAGCCAGCTCTACTACGAGATCCCGGCCACCGAGATGGGGAAGGACCTCCTCCTCGTCACGCAGATCGCCAAGACCAACGAGGGCGATGGCTACGGTGGACAGTCGCTCGACGAGCGCGTCGTGCGCTGGGAGCGGAAGGGCCATCGCGTCCTCCTGCGCAGTGTCTCGTACGCGATCGTCTCCGATCCGAGCAACCCGATCGCCGAGGCGGTCGCCAACGCGAACTACGACGCGATCCTCGCCTCGTTCAACGTCGCAGCCTACGGCCCCGACTCGGCGGCGGTGATCGAGGTCTCGCGCATCTACACGAATCCGCCGAGCGAGATCAGCGTCGCGCAGCGCTATCGTGGCGCGGTCGATGCCTCGCGCTCCTTCCTCGAGCGCGTCGCGACCTACCCGAAGAACATCGAGGTCGAGGCGACGCTGACCATCGCGGCGCAGCCCACCCCGCAGTCGTTCCTGCCGGGGCTCCCGCCCTCGCAGCCCGCGCCGGGGACCCCGCCCATCACCAAGTCGTTCGTGCTGCATTGGTCGATGGTCAAGCTCCCCGACCAGCCGATGATGCCGCGTCTCCGCGACTCGCGCGTCGGCTACTTCTTCACCTCGACGACCGACTTCAGCCGGCCGGAGCAGCGCGCGCAGCAGCGGAACTTCATCGCCCGCTGGCGCCTCGAGAAGAAGGATCCGAATGCGGCGCTCTCCGAGCCCAAGCAGCCGATCGTCTACTACGTGGATCCGGCGACGCCGAGCTGGCTCGTCCCCTATGTGAAGGCGGGGATCGAGGAGTGGCAGCCGGCCTTCGAGGCCGCAGGCTTCAAGAAGGGGATCATCGCGAAGGAGGCGCCGTCGAAGACTGAGGATCCTGATTGGTCGCCGGAGGACGCGCGCTACTCGGTGGTGCGTTGGCTCCCGTCGACGATCGAGAACGCCGTCGGCCCCAGCGTCACCGACCCGCGCTCGGGGGAGATCCTCGAGGCGGATGTGCAGATGTATCACAACATCATGAACCTCCAGACCTGGTGGTATTGGACCCAGGTCGGGCCGCTCGATCCGCGTGCGGCGAAGCTCCCGCTGCCGGATTCGCTGCAGGGGCGCCTCGTGCAGTTCGTCGTCGCGCACGAGGTCGGGCACACCCTCGGCCTCCCGCACAACCAGGTCGCGTCGGCGATGTATCCCGCCGACTCGGTCCGCTCCAAGACCTGGGTCGCCAAGATGGGGCACTCGCCGACCATCATGGACTACGCGCGCTTCAACTATGTGGCGCAGCCGGAGGATGGGATCGCCTTGGGCGACCTGATCCCGAAGGTCGGCGTCTATGACCGGTACGCGATCCGTTGGGGCTACACCCCGATCCCGGGGGCCAAGACGTCTGATGAGGAGCGTCCCGCGCTCGACGCGATCGCGCGCGAGCAAGATGCCACCCCGTGGTATCGCTACGGCGTGCCCGATGACTTCGGCGCGATCCCCTTCACCGCATACTCCGAGGCGGTCGGTGACCAGGATGCGGTGAAGAGCACCGCGCTCGGCCTCAAGAACCTCAAGCGCCTGGTCCCGATGCTCGTCCCCGCGACGACGCAGCCGCTCGAGGATGTGTCGTACACCCGCGAGGGGTACAACCGCATCGTCGGGCAGTTCACGACCGAGATCCGCCATGTGGCGACGATCCCGGGCTCGTCGACGGGTCAGGAGAAGTACGGGTCGCAGCCGGGCCCCCGCTTCACCCCGATCCCGCGTGAGCGACAGAAGGCCGCGGTGCGCTTCGTGCAGGAGAACATGTTCCAGACCCCGACCTGGTTGCTCGATCCGGCGATCCTTCGCCGCCTGGAGCCCGATGGCGCGGTCGCGCGCATCAATAGCGCGCAGCGTGGGATCCTCTCGACGCTCATGTCGGATGACCGCATGGCGCGCCTGGTGGAGTACGAGGCGTTTCCCGGGGCGCGCGACATCTACACCCTTGGCGAGTACCTCGGCGACCTCCGCAGCGGGATCTGGAGCGAGCTCAGCGCCGGTAGCGTGAAGGTCGACGCCTACCGTCGTGGGCTACAGCGCAGCTATGTGGAGGCGGTGAGCGCGAAGCTCGCCGCGCCACCGTCGACCCTCCCGCGCATCTCGAGCAGTGCGCAGACCGGGCAGAGCCTCACCGCTGGCTCGCGTGGGAGCACCGATCTCAAGTCGATGCTCCGCATGGAGCTCCGCACCCTCGATGGGCAGCTCGCCGCCGCCGAGGGGAAGGCCGCGGATGCCGCGACCCGCGCGCACCTCGCGGAGGCCCGGTGGCAGATCAAGCAGGCGCTCGATCCGAAGTAAGGGATCGGCACCCGAAGCATGAAGGGCGGGGTCGGCATCGCGCCGGCCCCGCCCTTCGCTTTGCATCCATTCGCCGGTGTCACCCCGCGCGCACGCCTGCGATGCGCGCGGGGTGCGACGCCTACTTCACCCGCACGAACTCTAACGGCTGAGCCGCTGGCCCGAACTTGAGCAACCGGTGCGGCGCGGCCCTCTCGATCCAGAAGGTCGAAGGGGCCTGCCCCCCGCTCAGCTGCACCTGATACGCCGGGATCGGATCCCCACCGCTGCGGAGCGTCACCGTCCCCTCCCCCGTCACCTCGAGGGTGCGCGACTGCACCGTCCCCGTGCTCGACGCGAAGACGGCGAAGGTGTGCTTCGCCTTGGCCCCCCACGCAAAGAGGGGCATCGCGACCGATGCAAGGTTCTCATCGAGCACGCCGGCCGTCAGCGCGACGTCAGCGTACTTCACGGGCGTCATCCCCTGCGCCCCCGGGGTCACGCCCTCACCGCTCGCCTTCCCATTCGCAACGGTGACCGAGAGCTTCACCTCCTGCCCCTGGATCCGTCCAGACTGCTGGACGCCGCGCAATGAGAGATCGCCACCGAAACGCACCTCCGACTGCTGCTGTACGAACGAGGCGATCTGCGTGCGCTCGCGGTAGACCCACCCATCGCCATCGCGCGCGAGCGCCGTGGTCTGGAAGCCGAACTCGTTCCCCTGCACGAGGATCGCGAACGAATCCGCAGCGGGCACGAGGCGCGTGAGGTCGAGCGCCAGGCCACCGGTCTTCACCTCGAGGTCGGCGGGGGCGAGGGTCTTCCCCTCCACATCGACGATCGTGACCGGCGCGATCGCCGTGAACTTCGGCAGGAGCACCGTCGCATCGCCCACCACCACGATGTACGCCGCGTCGGCACGAATCGCCGCGCGAGCCGCCGCCTGCGCCTGGGCCGGCGTCACCGCGGCCAACCGCTGGCGATAGGTCTGCACATAATCCGTGGGCAACCCGAGGAGCCGCGCATTCGCCACCTGCGAGGCCACCGCATCCGCGGTCTCAATCGTCAGCGGGAACTGCCCCACCAACGCCTGCTTCTGCTGCTCGAACTCCGCGGTCGGCACCGGCGTCGTCCCCATCTTCCGCATCTGCGCGAGCAGCTCGACGAGCGCCGAATCCGCGACCGCATTCCGCACCTCGGCGGTCGCGCTGAAGTTGCCCAGCTGCTTGCGACGCGCGACGCTGGAGTAGGCGCCATACGTCCACCCCTTCTCCTCACGCAGGATCGAGAAGAGGCGGGCATCGGCGGCGCCACCGAGCACCTGATTGGCGAGCGTGAGCGCATAGCTCCGCGTGTCGGTCGGCTGCCAGGTGGTGTTCCCCACCACGAGGTTCGCTTGGACCGATCCCGGACGATGGACGAGGAGGATCTCCGACTTCGTCCGCTGCGGCGCCGGGCGCGGTGCCGCCGCCGTGAGCGTCGCGCCACTCCACGCGCCGAACGCCGACTCTGTCATCGTGCGGGCCTCCGCCGCATCGATCGCCCCGGCGATCACGAGCAGCGCCTGCCCGGGGCGTACCCGCTGCCCATGGAAAGCGACGAGCTCCTCCCGCGTGATCGTACCGACGCTCGTCTCATCGGCCGAACGCCCATACGGATGCTCGCCGTAGAGCCCCTTGGCGAAGAAGCGCGAGGCGATCGACGAGGGCTGCGACTTGGCCAACGCGAGCGAGGAGAGGGTCTGCTTGCGCAGGAGCTCCACTTCGTTGGCCGGAAAGGTCGGCCGCATCACGACGTCGGCGAGCAGATCGAAGGCGAGCTGCCGATCGGCGGCGAGCACCGAGGCGTTCACCGTGATGTACTCCGAACCCGGGAAGGCGTTGATCGTCCCACCGACCCCTTCGATCGCCGCGGCGATCTGATCGGCGGAGCGCGATCCCGCCCCCTTGGTGAGGAGCCCCGCCATCATCTCGGAGAGCCCCACGCGCGTCGCGGGCTCATGCACGCTCCCCGCGGGGATCGAGAGGGTGAGGGAGAGGACCGGCTGCTTGCGGTTAGTGACCACGAGGAGCCGCAGCCCATTTGGGAGGGTCGCCTCTACGAAGGGAGGGAACTGCGCCGGCTGGATCGGCATCGCGGCCGGCGGCGTCGTCGGATACTGGGCCGCGAGCTCCGGCGCCGCGGCGAGCATCGTGGTGAGCGCCGTCGCGACGGCGCCCGTGAGGAACGGGAGCGTACGCATCAGCGGGCCTCCGGGATGATCAGGAGCGAGAGGGAGTTGTCAGCGCGCAGGTAGGTCG
>VHBP01000078.1 GCA_016871915.1 Gemmatimonadota bacterium | reverse complement strand
CGTGGAATACGAGGGGGGTGATCGCCTCAACGTCCCGCTCTACCGACTCGACCAGGTGGAGAAGTACCGCGCCGCCGGGGATGTCTCCGACGAGGCGCCGCCCCCGCGCCTCCACAAGCTCGGCGGGAAGCGCTGGGCCGCGCAGCGCGACAAGACGCGCTCGGCGATCCAGGAGATGACGTCGGAGCTGATCGACCTCTACGCGCGCCGTCGCGTCGCGAGCCGCCCGCCGCATCACCCCGATGGCGCCTGGCAGAAGCAGCTCGAGAGCTCCTTCCTCTTTGAGGACACCCCCGATCAACGGACCGCGACGAGCGCGGTGAAGCAGGATATGGAGGGGGCGCGGCCGATGGATCGCCTCCTCGTCGGCGATGTGGGCTACGGGAAGACCGAGATCGCGGTGCGCGCGGCGTTCAAGGCGGTACAGACCGGACGGCAGGTCGTCGTGCTCGTCCCGACGACGGTGCTCGCCGAGCAACATGCGCGCACCTTCGGGGACCGCTTCGCCGATTTCCCGGTGCGCATCGCGGTGATGAGTCGCTTCCAGACGATGAAGGACCAGAAGGCGGTACTCGCGGAGCTCGCCGCAGGCACCGTGGATGTGGTGATCGGGACGCATCGGCTCCTGAGTCCCGACGTCGTCTTCAAGTCGCTCGGCCTCGTGATCATCGACGAGGAGCATCGGTTCGGCGTGAAGCACAAGGAGCGGCTCAAGCAGCTGCGGCTCGAGACCGATGTGCTCACCCTCACCGCGACGCCGATCCCGCGCACCCTGCATCAATCGCTCGCGGGGCTCCGTGATCTCACCCTGATGCAGACCCCGCCGCGCGATCGTTCGCCGGTGCTCACCTCCCTCGAGCCCTGGGACGATGCGCTGATCGTCGAGGGGATCGAGCGTGAGCTCGACCGCGGGGGGCAGGTCTTCTTCGTCCACAATCGGGTGGAGACCATCCTCGCCGTCGCCGATCATATCCAACGATTGGTGCCGCGGGCGCGCGTCGGCGTGGGACATGGGCAGATGCCCGAGCGTGAGCTCGAGCAGGTGATGCGGTGCTTCGTCGAGGGGGAACTCGATGTGCTCGTCTCCACCCTCATCGTCGAGAGTGGGATCGACGTCCCGAACGCCAATACGATGTTCGTGGATCGCGCCGATCGGTTCGGATTGGCGCAACTCTATCAGCTCCGGGGGCGCGTCGGCCGGTCGCATCGCCGCGCCTACTGCTTCCTGATCGTCCCCGAGCACTGTGACGAGGACGCCGAGCGCCGGCTCCGCGTGCTCGAGCATCACACCGAGCTCGGGGCGGGGTACCGGATCGCGCTGCGTGATATGGAGCTCCGAGGCGCCGGCAACCTCCTGGGCCCCGAGCAGTCGGGGTTCGTCCATGCCGTGGGGTTCGACCTCTACCTCCGGATGCTCGAGGAGACGGTCCAGCGGATCCAGCGCGGCGATGCGGCGCCCCCGACACCGCCGGCCGACATCACCCTCGACCTCCCGAGCTATCTACCTGACGACTACATCGCGGCCTCGGAGGTCAAGCTCGACCTCTATCGGCGGTTGGGCGCCGCCCGGGTGATCGAGCAGGTCGACCTCATCCGCGAGGAGATCCGCGACCGGTTCGGCCCCATCCCGGAACCCGCGGAGGTCTACCTCGCCGCCGCCCGACTACGCCTCCTGGGGGCCCCCTTGGGGGTCGAGGGGATTCTGGTGCATGGCTCCGAGGCCCGTATTACCTTCCGTGCGGACGCGGTCCCACGTCTCAAGCCCCTCGCGGCGGCCTTCCGAGACGTCCAGTTCCAGGTCGACGTTCGACGGGTGCAACCCCTCTCGCTCAAGCTTACGCGGCTGGGGGGCGCGACGCTGTTGGATGGCCTGATCCGGGCGCTGCGCACCATCACCCCTGAGCTGCCCTGAATCCGTCCCCCCACCTCTCTCCACTCGTCATGACTCGTCTTCGTCTCTTCGGCGCCTCGGCGCTCCTCGTCCTCGGCCTCACCGGCTGTGACGGGCTCAAGCGCGCCCTCACGGCGCACACTGACGTCGTCGCGCGCGTGGGCTCGCAGGAGCTCACCGTGCAGCGCCTTACCGAGCTCCTCGGCGACTCGGAGGTGCCGCTCCGTCCCGACGCCATCCGCTCGATCGCGCAGCTCTGGGTGAACTACCAGCTCGTCGCGCTCGCCGCGGCGGAGGGGGATACCCTCGGGACGATCGAAGACGCCGACGCCGGCATGTGGGCCGCCCTCGCGCAGCTCAAGTTCCGCGAGGTGCAGGGGGTCATCGGGAAGGATTGGGGTACCGTCGACTCGACCACCTTCGAGCAGCAGTACAACGCGGGGGTCCTCCTCGGCGCGCAGCACATCCTCCTCGCCAAGCAGCCAGAGGGCGTCTCGCCCGAGGAGAACGCGGCGCTCAAGACCGAGGCCGAGCGGATCGCGAAGACCGTCACCGCGGCGACATTCGCCGAGGTCGTGAAGCGTCGCTCCGACGATCCCGGCTCCAAGGAGCGCGCCGGCAGCTATGGCGTCTTCCCACGTGGCCAGATGGTCCCCGAGTTCGACGCCGGGATCCTCTCGGTGAAGCCGGGGGAGATCACCGGGGTCGTCGAGTCGCAGTTCGGCTATCACATCATCCGTCGGCACACCTTCGCGGAGATCAAGGACCAGTTCGGGCCGGCGTATGCGTCGATCGCGGCGCAGGCGGCGGAGAGCACCTACTTCGCGAAGATGGACAGCACGGCGCAGGTGAAGGTGAAGCCGAGCGCGGCCAAGCTCGTGAAGGCGATCGCCGAGGATCCCGATGGCTTCCGCACCGACAAGACCGTGATCGCGACGTCGAAGCCGGTGACGATGACCGCGTCGCGCGTGGCGCAGTGGATGGCCGCCTTCCCGCCGCAGTCGCGGGTGCGGGCGCAGGTCGCGCAGGCGCCGGATTCGGTGATCCCGACCTTCGTCGAGAACCTCATGCGGAACGAGCTCGTCCTTCGCGTGGCCGACTCGCTCAAGATCACGCTCGACACCGCGGAGGTGAATCAGGTCCGCCAGGCCTTTTTTAGCGGGGTGAAGGGGGTCATGGAGGCGCTCCGCGTGACCCCGGCGCAGCTCGCCGACAGCGCGACGGACAGGGGTGCGTGGGTGACGCTCGCCTCGGCCCGCGTGGATGCCTTCCTCGCGCAGGTGATCCGGAACGAGGTGCAGTACGTCGAGGTACCGGAGCAGCTCGCGAGTGTGCTGCGCGGCCGCGTCGATCATCGTGTGACGCCGGCGGGGCTCGACCGCGTGCTGGCGGAGGCGACCAAGCGCCGGGCCGTGGCGGACTCGGCGCGGGCGGCGAACATGCCGCCCTCCGCGGTGCCGCTGGGCCCGCCGACCGAAGCGCCCGCCCCGGCCGCTCCCGTCCAGCAGCCGTAAGTGATCGCGACGCTGCGTCAGGGCGTTCGGCGACTGCTCGTCGCGAGCCTCGCCGCCGTCACCTACGTGACGGCGGTCGAGGCCCAGCAGCGTGGGGGGCGCGACGTCGAGGTCGATCGCGTGGTGGGGGTCGTCGGGAAGCACCCGATCCTCCTGAGCGAAGTGCTCGAGGCGATCAACTTCGCCCGGAGTCGTGGGCTCCAGGTGCCGCAGGACAGTGCGGCGCAGGTCGCCCTCGCCCGCGAGTTCCTCAATAGCATCATCGATAAGGAGGTCCTGATCGCGGTCGCCAAGGAGTACAAGATCGAGGTGACCGAGGTCGACGTCGCTGCGGCCGTGGATCAGCAGGTCGATGGCGCGCGGAAGCAGTTCCAGAGCGAGCAGCAGTTCCGCCAGGCCCTTCAGCAGGAAGGGTTCGGGACCCCGGAGGAGTATCGCAAGAAGGCGATCGAGTCGGCGATCCGGGACGAGCAGCAGCGTCGGGCGATCGATTCCTTGCGCGCGAAGGGGCGACTGGCGCCGGCGAACATCACCGAGCGCGAGGTGGAGGAGGCGTTCCAACGGCTCAAGCGCGACCTCCCGCCGCGACCCGAGTTGGTCGCCTTCCGTCAGGTGGTGGTGGAGCCGACGCCGAGTGCGGCGAGCGTGGAGCGCGCGCGGTCGCTCGCCGATTCGCTCCGCCTCGCACTCGAGGCCGGCGCCGATTTCGACTCCCTCGCCCGTCGGTTCTCCGAGGATCCGGGATCGGCGGTGAAGGGGGGCGACCTCGATTGGCAGCGGCGTGGGGTGATGGTGCCGGAGTTCGAGCGGATGATGTTCGCGCTCCAGCCCAATCGCATCAGCCCGCTGGTGAAGACGACGTATGGCTTCCATGTCATCCGGGTGGATCGGGTGCGGGCCGCCGAGGTGCGCGCGCGCCACATCCTGATCAAGCCATCGATCGACACCGCCGACGTGCGCCTCGCGCGTGAACGGGCCGACTCGATGCGCGCGCTCTGGGTGGGCGGTGCCTCGTTCGACACGTTGGTGGCGCGCTTCCACGACGCCGATGAGGAGCGGGCGATCCCCGATGGGTTCCCCCGTGACTCCCTTCCGGCGGAGTATCGCGTCGCATTGAAGGGCGTTGCCGAACGCGGCGTCTCCGCGGTCTTCGCGATCCCCGATCCGATGTCCGGCTACAACAAATGGGCGGTCGCACAGGTGCTCGCCATCAAGCCCCCGGGGGAATACACGCTCGCGGAGAACCAGGAGCGGATCCGGAAGCAACTCCGGGAGGAGAAATCGATCCGCCGCACCCTCGATAACCTCCGGCGCGAGATGTACGTCTCCCTGCGATTGTGACCACGCCCGCGATCGCCATCACGCTGGGGGACCCGCGTGGGATCGG
>VHBP01000077.1 GCA_016871915.1 Gemmatimonadota bacterium | reverse complement strand
GAACCCCTCGCCGTGATGGCCGACGTTCGGCAGGATGACCTCGTTGCGGATGTAGAGGATCATCGCCTCGATCGCATTCGCGCCGCCGGCCGGCACCCCGCCCTTCGCCATCGCACGCCGATGCGACCGCGCGACCATCACCATCAGCAGGAAGAGAATCGCACTCCCGAAGACGAGGAAGACCACATGCTTGCTCGGGGAAAGATCGATCTCCAACCCGCCGAGGTGCACCGGCTTCCACTTGGGGAGGGTGCACTCCATGAAGAACGGGAACTTGTAGTACGGGATCTCGAGATGATCCGAATTCGTGATGTGCGGCGTGATGATGTCGACCTTCTCGGCCGAGTGGCTCATCTCGGGGAGATGGCAACCGGCACCGCTTCCCTCGGCGCGCACCGGAGCGGCGGCGAGGGTCAGGAGGGCGAACGAGGCGAGGAACGCATGGATCACCACCGCCGCGAATCGCACGATCGAGCCGAGTCCCCATCCCGCGATCGGGTTCTCGCGCATCAGCGGCCGTGCGACCGCGAATCCCACCAACTGCACCACCGAGGCGATCGCCGCGCTCGACCAGATCGCGCGCACCGTCATCGGGTCCGACCACCGCAGCGTCACCATCCAGGCGAGCCCGGTGATGACCGCCGTCGAGAGCACACCGAAGCGGACCCAGGCCCTCATGGTCCCTTGCGCTCCTTCCGCTCCGCTTCCTCACGCCGCTGCTCCGCCATCAGACTCCGATACATCGAATAGATGGCGGCCGCCGCGCCCGTGAAGACGCCGACGTAGAGGAAGAGCGGATCGGTCCCCAACCGTCGGTCCACCCACTGCCCCAAATAGAGGAAGAGGAGGATGGAGGCGAGCAGCTGGAACCCGAGGCCGGCGAACCGTCCGGCCGAGGCCAGCGCAGAGCGAGAATCCTCGGGCATGACAGCCTTGAATCCTAGGAGCTTGTGAAAAAAAGCGCAAGCAAAGCAGGGCCGTGACCTAGGGCATTTCTGGTCGTCAAAATGTGGATAACACTGGCCTCGAAGCACGACCAGACGGCAGGGGTCGGGTGGCAGGGGACAGGGGACAGGAAAACCTCATTCGCCAGGACGGTCCTCGTGGTCTTCAAACTGCCCGTCGGACTCCTCTGCGCCTCGGCGCTGAGCTTCACCGTCGGGGCTTGGAATGAGGGAGGGGTCGGGCGGTCGGCGGAGGCGACGGAGCGACCGGCCGAGGCGGGGGCGGAGACTGGGCCACTGGATGGGATCCTCGACGTCCGGGTCGGGGAGGCGGTCGACCTCGATTTCCTGGTCACCCATCGAACGGAGGAGCGCCTGGAGCTCAGCTTCCCCGATGGCCGGACCCATGAGGTCGTGATCCTCGACGCCTCGGGAGCCCCGGTCTGGCGGTGGAGCGAGGGGCGCCTCTTCACCCGCGCCATGCAGCAGCGGGTCCTCCGCGGTGGGGACCAGCTCACCTTTCGAGAGCGTTGGGTCCCGTCGAAGCCGGGGGCCTATACTGCCGTCGCTACCCTCCGGAGCCGCGAGCATCCCATCACTGAGCGCGTGGCCTTCGTCGTCCCGGCGGGGTGAAGGGCGCCTGAGGGCACAGTAGATTGGGAATCGCGTCACGCGTCCTTCCCATCACCCTGCCCTCGTGTCGACCACCGACTCCCGCGATCTCGAGCTCCTCGCCACTCTCTCCCGGGCCCGGGGTGAGATCGCCGCCCAGATCGGCCAGCGGATCGTCGGGCAGCACGACATCATCGACAACATGATCTCCGCGGTCCTGGCGGGGGGCCATGTGCTGCTCGTCGGTGTCCCCGGCTTGGCGAAGACCCTCCTCATCCAGACCATCGCCCAGTCGCTCGACATGGAGTTCAGCCGGATCCAGTTCACCCCGGATCTGATGCCGAGCGACATCACGGGGACCGAGCTACTCGAGGAGGACCATGGGACGGGCCGGCGCGCCTTCACCTTCGCGCGTGGTCCTGTCTTCGGGAACATCGTGCTCGCCGACGAGATCAACCGTGCCCCGCCAAAGACCCAGGCTGCGCTGCTCCAGGCGATGCAAGAGCGGACGGTGACGGTCGCGGGGAAGACCTATCCGCTCCCGGATCCCTTCTTCGTGCTCGCCACGCAGAACCCGATCGAGCAGGAGGGGACCTATCATCTCCCCGAGGCGCAGCTCGACCGTTTCATGTACGAGTTACGGATCGGGTATCCGACGCGCGAGGAGGAGGAAGCGATCGTCACCTCCACAACCGGCGTGGCACGTGGCGAGGTGCGGCCGATCGTCTCGGCAGCGCAGTTACGGGAATTGATGGCGCTCGTACGCCGGCTCCCTGCCCCGCCCTCTGTCGTGAGCCATGCGGTGGCGTTGGCCCGCGCCACGCGGCCCGGCGAGCCCGATGCGTCACCAGCGGTGCGGAAGTACGTGAGCTTTGGCGCCGGACCACGGGCTGGTCAGAATCTCGTGCTCGGGGCCAAGGCCCGAGCCGCGATGGATGGTCGCGCCGTGCCCGATTTCGAGGATGTGGATGCCGTCGCGTTCAGTGTCCTGCGGCACCGTGTGGTCCTCAATTTCCAAGCCGAGGCCGAGGGGGTCGGGATCGAGACGATCCTCGGTCGACGATGACACCCTAAGTGGTTCGCCGCGTTCAAGATGACGGTCTGGTGACGGACCCATAGAACCATCGGGGGCGCTGATGGGCTGAGTCACACGACCAGGATCAATGGGGTGCTCCCCCAGAGCAGCCTCTGGGGGAGCTGTCTGGATTCAGACGACCACCCCCTCACCAGGTCACATCCCTTCCGATACCCCTACTCGCCGAAGCGGTCTGGGACCTGATACTCCTTGAGCTTCCGGTACATGGTCCGCTCGCCGATCTGTAGGATCTCGGCAGCTTTCCGGCGATTCCCCCTCGTCTCTCGGAGGGCAGCCAAGATGGCGGCCTTCTCGATCTCGGCCATCGTCATCCCCGGCGTGAGGGTCACCCCGCTCGACGGCGCGACGGTCCCCGGCGGTTCGACGCCACCCCCTGGCCACTCCACCCCGCCACCCTGCAGCAACGTACCTGCCCCGAGTCCGATCGGACGACCCCCCGCCATGCCGCCGCCAGACCCGCCGGACGCCAGCTGCTCCATCATCGCGCGGTCCTGATCGACCCGCCGCCGCAACTCCTCGAGCTGGAGCTTCACCTCCACCAAACTCCGGACGATGAACTCGAACTCTCGACCCTCAGCGCGACCCTCCTCTCGGAGGATCGACCCGATGGGCACGGGCAGAAGCCGATCGCCCCCACCGTCGCGGATCGCTGCCGGGATATCAGCGATCCCGATCTCCCGGCCGGTCGCGAGCACGACCATGCTCTCGATCAGGTTGCGCAACTCGCGGATGTTCCCCGGCCACCCATAGTGCACGAGCGCCTGCATCGCCTCGGCGGAGATTCCATGGAAGGCCCGATCATGCTGTTGCGCGAACTCTTGCACGAAGCGGCGCACGAGCAATGGGATGTCCTCGCGTCGCTCCCGAAGCGGGGGCAGATAGATCCGCAGGACGTTCAGCCGATAGAAGAGATCGGAACGGAACTCGCCGCGCTCGACGCTCTCGCGAAGCGGACGGTTCGTCGCGGCGATCACGCGCACATCCACGGGGATCGCCTGCGTCCCACCAACGCGCGTGACCTGCCGCTCCTCCAGGACCCGCAAGAGCTTGACCTGCGTGCTCGATGGGATCTCTCCGATCTCGTCGAGGAACAACGTCCCCCCACTCGCGAGCTCGAAGCGCCCGATCCGACGCTCGGCCGCCCCGGTGAACGCCCCCTTCTCATGCCCGAAGAGCTCACTCTCGAGCAACGTCTCTGGGAGCGCGCCGACATTGACCGCGATGAAGGGCTTGTTCCGGCGCGGTGAGAGCCGCGCGAGCGCTCGTGCGACGAGCTCCTTCCCCGTCCCGCTCTCCCCCTCGATCAGGACGGTGCTCGAGACCGGCGCCATCTGCGCGACCTGCACGAGCACCTGCCGCACCGCCTCGCTCTCGCCGAAGAGACCCGTCTCGCGCGTGACCCGCTGCCGCTCCAAGAGTTCGGCAACGCTCACACGGAGCGCCTCGGGGGTCACCGGCTTCACGAGCACATCACTGAAGCCAAGCGACTTGAGCCGCTGCTCGAGCCCCTCGTCCCCGACATCGGACAGCCCGATCACCGCCGCCCCGCCCCAGAGCTGGTCGCGCACGAGGCTCATCGTCTGGGCATCGAGGAGATTGCCCGTGAAGACGATGACATCGGGCTTCGCACGACGGATCTCGCTTGGGAGATCGTCCAGCGGCGAGACCATCGTGGTCTCGATACCGTCGGCCTCGAGGAGTGCGTTGAGTCGAACCGCGGGTTCGACATCGGTGAGGGTGATCAGGACGCCCATGGTGCTACCGCTTCACCGTCCCCTTGGTCCAGAAGGGGAAGGAGGTGATGGTGCCGACGACACGCTTCCCACGGATCTCCACCTCGAGGGCGTTCCCCGGCTGGGCATGCGCGGTCGGCACATAGGCGGTGCCGAGTCCCACGCCGACGCTCGGGCTCATGATCCCCGACATCACGACCCCACTCGGCGCGCCGTTCACGAAGACCAGGTAGCCATGCCGCGGGATCGCCTTCTCGGTGAAGGTGAAGCCGACGAGCTTGCGTGGGATGCCGGCGGCCTTCTGCGCCTCGAGAGCGGGACGACCGACGAAATCGCCTTTCTTCATCTTCACGAGCCAGCCCAGCCCGGCCTCAAGCGGGGTGATGGTGTCGTCGATGTCGTTGCCGTAGAGCGCCATCCCCATCTCGAGGCGAAGCGAGTCGCGACACCCGAGTCCAGCCGGGGTGATCGCTCCCGTCCCCATCAGCGCCTTCCAGAGCGCGGCGGAGTGCGCGGTGTCGTGGTAGAGCTCGAAGCCGTCCTCGCCGGTGTAGCCGGTGCGCGAGAGGGTCATCGGGATCCCCGCGACGGTGGTCTCGACGAACCAGTAGTACTTGATCGCGGCGAGGTCGGCCGGCGTGAGCTGCTGCAGGATCGACTCGGCCTTGGGCCCCTGGACCGCGAGGAGCCCGATGTCATCGGAGACATCAGTCAGCGTACAATCGAAGCGTGACACGTACTGCCGGATATGCGTGAGGTCCTTC
>VHBP01000076.1 GCA_016871915.1 Gemmatimonadota bacterium | reverse complement strand
CTTCGGCGATGTCGCGCCAGCTGCGCGCGGGGTGATCCATCTGGGCGCGACGAGCTGCTTCGTCACCGACAACGGCGACCTCATCCAGATGCGCCGTGGCCTCGAGCTCCTCCGCGGCCGCGTGGTTGCGGTGATCCGCGCCCTAGAGGCCTTCGCGCGCACCTGGCGCGATCTCCCGACTCTCGGGTATACGCACCTGCAGTCGGCGCAGCTGACGACCGTCGGCAAGCGCGCCACCCTCTGGATGCAAGATCTCGTGCTCGACCTTGCGGACCTCGACCATCGGCTGGTGACGCTGCCGCTGCGTGGGGTAAAGGGGACGACCGGCACGCAAGCGAGCTTCCTCGAGCTCCTTGGCGGCGATCATGCCAAGGTCCGCGCGCTCGACGCCGCCGTCTGTCAGCGGATGGGAGTCGCGCATTCGATTCCTGTGAGTGGCCAGACCTACTCGCGCAAACTCGACGCCCACGTGATGGACCTCCTCGCGGGGATCGCCACGAGCGCGGCGAAGTTCGCGAGCGACATGCGGATGCTGCAGTCATTCGGTGAGATCGAGGAACCGTTCGGCAAGGAGCAGATCGGCTCAAGCGCGATGGCGTATAAGCGGAATCCGATGCGCTCGGAGCGGATTAACTCCCTCGCGCGCTTCGTACAGACGATCGCGGGCACGGCGAACCAGACGCACCAGGTGCAGTACTTCGAGCGGACCCTCGACGACTCCGCGATCCGTCGGCTCACCATCCCTGAGGCCTTCCTCGCGACCGATGCGATCCTGATCCTCATGGAGAACGTCGCGAGCGGGCTCGAGGTCCATCCGGCACGGATCGCGGCGCGGATCGCCGAAGAGCTCCCCTTCATGGCGACGGAGTCGCTCATCGTGCAGGCGGTGAAGGCGGGGGGCGATCGGCAGGAGGCGCACGAGGTGATCCGCCGGCACTCGATCGAGGCGGCGCGCGCGATGAAGGATCAGGGGGTCGCGAACGACCTTCTCGATCGCCTCGCGGCCGACCCGGCCTTCCCCGTCTCGGTGGACGCGATGCGCGCGACCCTCGAACCCTCGCGTTTCATCGGTCGCGCGGCGGCGCAGGTGGATGATTTCCTCACCGAGGTGATTGGGCCGATCCTCGTCGCGGCCGGTGAATCGGGCCCCGCCCCCGAGGCGGTCCGCGTATGACCCCGGTGCTCATCGGCGAGACGCATCTCCCCCTCCCGCTCCTCCGGCGCGGGAAGGTCCGGGACGTCTATGTCGTCGATGACGATCGGGTCCTGCTCGTCACCAGCGACCGGGTGAGCGCCTTCGACGTGGTCATGCGCGAGCTCGTGCCGCACAAGGGCGCGGTGCTCACGCAACTCACCACCTGGTGGCTGCGGCAGTTCGAAGGGGAGATCGCGCATCATCTGCTTTCGAGCGACGTCGACGAGATCGTCGCGAAGATCCCTGCCCTCGCCTTGCACCGCGATGAGCTGGCGGGGCGCACGATGCTCTGCCGCCGCACGACGGTCTTCCCCGTGGAATGCGTGATGCGGGGCTATCTCGCCGGCTCGGCCTGGAAGGAATACCGCGCGAGCGGGACGCTCGCGGGCGAGGCGCTCCCCACCGGCCTCCGCGAGAGCGATCGCTTCGATCCGCCGATCTTCAGCCCCGCCACGAAGGCCGAGTCGGGGCACGACGAGAACATCACCATCGCGCAGATGCGCGTGGTGCTTGGCGAGGCCGCCGCGACGACGCTCGAGCGGTTCGCACGCCTCGTCTACACCAAGGGGCGTGAGCTCGCGGCGACCCGCGGGATCATCATCGCCGATACCAAGTTCGAATTCGGGGCCACCGCGGATGGGACGGTCCTCCTGATCGACGAGGTGCTGACCCCCGACAGTTCTCGCTTCTGGCCCGCGGACCAGTACGCCCCCGGCGGCCCGCAGCCGAGCTTCGACAAGCAGCCGCTGCGCGATTGGCTCGATGGTGAGCGGCGCGCCGGCCGGTGGGACGGCAACGCCCCACCCCCTCCCCTCCCCCCCGAGGTCATCGCGGCGACGAGCCAGCGCTACCTCGACGCCTTTGCGCGCCTCACCGGCGCTCCTCTCGACCGCACGAGACTGACATGAGCTTCGCCCGCGAAGGGATCCCCTTCATCCTCATCGCGGCGGCCCTCGCCGCCGCCGGTTACACCGCCGCCCTCGCGCGTCGGTCGTGGCCCCTCTGGCTCCTTGCCTTCGTCTTGACCCTGCTCGTCCTCTGGGTCGCCTACTTCTTCCGCGATCCCGAGCGGACCGGCCCGCGTGGGGCGAATCTCGTCATCTCGCCGGCCGATGGCCGGGTGATCGACATCCGCGAGGTCGATGAGCCGTCGTTCCTCGGTGGGCGCGCGATCCGCATCTCCGTCTTCATGAACGTCTTCAACGTCCATGTGAACCGGTATCCGGTGAGCGGCACCGTCGCCTACGTGCACTACAACCCAGGGAAGTTCATCAACGCCGCCGCCGATAAGGCCTCGCTCGAGAATGAGCAGATGTCGGTCGGGGTGCAGACCGGCACGCACAAGGTCCTCTTCCGACAGATCGCGGGACTCATCGCCCGTCGCATCGTCACCTACTCGAAGGTCGGCGACTCGGCGGCGCAGGGCGAACGGATGGGGCTGATCCGCTTCGGCTCTCGCGTCGATGTCTTCGTCCCGGTGGGAAGCACCGTCACGACGAAGCTCGGTGAGAAGCCGCAGGCGGGCGTGACGGTGCTGGCGGAGCTGCCCTGATGGCGCGCCGGCGCTTCCCCCGCCCCTCGATGGTGATGCTCCCGAACGGATTCACGCTCGGGAACCTCTTCTTCGGGATCTACGCCATCGTCTCGGCCTCCCGCGGCGACCACATGCTCGCGGGGTGGTGCATCGTGCTCGGCGGCTTCTGCGACGCGATCGATGGGCGCATCGCGCGGGCGACGAATTCTGGCTCGCCCTTCGGCGAGGAGCTCGACTCCCTCGTGGATGCGATCTCGTTCGGCCTCGCGCCGGCGCTCATGATCTACTTCGCCGAGTTGAACAAGTCGAAGTGGGATTGGCTCTTCGTCTTCTTCTACGTGGCCTGCGCGGTGATGCGCCTCGCGCGGTTCAACGTCGAGCAGGCGGGCGAGGAGACCAAGTCGGCGTACTTCACGGGGCTCCCGAGTCCGGCGGCAGGGGGCACCCTCGCGACGTACTACTGGTTCAGCCAGACCCCGCTCTACCACGATCTCTTTGCCGGGTGGCCCTGGGAGACGATCCTCCGGTGGCTGATGCTCACGCTCAGCTTCCTCATGATTAGCTCCGTGCCCTATCGCGCCTGGCCCCGCTTCAGCTTCCGCACGATCGAGGGGACGCTCGGCATCCTCCTCCTCTTCTCCTCCATCGTCGCCCTCTTCGTCATGCCGCAGGCCTTCTTCTTCCCCGTCGGCGTCTCGTACGTCGTGTTGGGGATCGTGATGGCCCTGCTCCGCGGCGCCTTCGACCTGCCGTCCCCCCTGTCCGCCGAGGGGCACCCCGAAGCTCTCCCGACCCACACCGAGGATCACCGCTCGTGACCCGTTTCACCGTCAGCGTCAAGATCGTCCCCCGCCACGGCCTCCTCGATCCACAGGGGAAGGCGGTCACCGACGCCCTGCACGCCCTCGGATTCGCTTCGGTGCGCGACGTGCATGTCGGACGCCTGCTCGTGATCGAGCTCGAGGCGGCGGATACCGAGGCGGCCCAGGCGAAGGTGCGCGAGATGTGTGAACGCCTCCTCGCCAATCCCGTCACCGAGGACTTCGTGATCGCGGAGATCGCCACGGCATGAAGGTCGGCGTCGTCACCTTCCCGGGCTCCAACTGCGACGAGGATGCGCTCCTCGCCATCCGTGAGCATCTCCACCTCGAGGCGGTCCCCCTCTGGCACAAGGACCACGACCTGCAGGGCGTCGACGTCGTGATCCTCCCCGGGGGCTTCAGCTACGGCGACTACCTACGCGCTGGGGCGATCGCTCGCTTTGCGCCCATCATGCAGGAGATCGCGGCCCACGCGAGGCGCGGCGGGCCGGTCATCGGGATCTGCAACGGGTTCCAGATCGCCTGTGAGGCGGGGCTGCTCCCGGGCGGCCTCCTCCGAAACGACCATCTGCAATTCCGCTCGATGGCGGTGACGCTACGGGTCGAGTCGACCGCGACCGTCTTCACCCGCGAGACGTCGAAGGGTGCGCTCCTCACGATGCCGATCGCCCATGGCGATGGGCGCTACTCCGCCGACGAGGCGACGCTCGACCGCCTCGAGGGAGAGGGCCAGGTGGTCTTCCGCTATGTCGATGCTGCGGGTCACCCCACCGTGGCCGCGAACCCCAACGGCTCGCTCCGTAACATCGCCGGCGTGGCCAACGCCACTGGAGCCGTCGTGGGGATCATGCCGCACCCCGAGCGCGCGCTCGACCCGCTCCTCGGTTCCACCGATGGCCTCGTCCTCTTCCGTTCGTTGCTGGCCCTCACCAAGGCCTGATCCTCTCTGACTTCCCGCTCATGACCGCCCGTTCCACCCCGTCCTCGGCCTCGTCCGAGGCTCGCCCCCGCCCCGGCGATCCGACGATCACGCCGGCCCTCGTAGCCGAACATGGCCTCACGATGGATGAGTATGGTCGCTTGGAGCGGATGCTCGAGCGCACCCCCACCTTCACCGAACTGGGGATCATCAGTGCGCTCTGGAGCGAGCACTGCTCCTACAAGCACTCGCGCCCCGTCCTGAAGACCCTCCCGACGCAGGCCCCTTGGGTCCTCCAGGGGCCAGGGGAGAACGCGGGCGTCATCTCCATCGGCGACGGCCTCGCCATCGCCTTCAAGATCGAGTCGCACAACCACCCCTCGGCGGTCGAACCCTACCAGGGCGCGGCCACCGGGGTGGGCGGGATCCTGCGCGATGTCTTCACCATGGGCGCGCGCCCGATCGCGATGCTGAACTCGCTGCGCTTCGGTTCACTTGAAACCCCACGGGTGCGGTATCTCGTCGCCGGCGTCGTGAAGGGGATCGGCGATTACGGAAACTGCGTCGGGATCCCCACCGTCGCGGGCGATGTGATGTTCGATGCGGCCTATGAGGGGAATCCCCTCGTGAACGCGATGTGCGTCGGGCTCCTCCGTGAGGAGGAACTGATCCGCGCGAAGGCTGAAGGGGTCGGCAACTCGATCATCGCCGTCGGGGCGCGCACCGGACGTGATGGAATCCATGGCGCCTCCTTCGCGTCCGAGGATCTCTCTGAGGAGAACGAGGCCAAACGGCCTCGCGTACAGGTGGGCGATCCCTTCACCGAGAAGCTCCTCCTCGAGGCCTCGCTCGAACTCATCCGCAGCGGGCCCATCGTCGCGATCCAGGACATGGGCGCCGCAGGGCTCACCTCGAGCAGCGCCGAGATGGCGGAGCGTGGGGACGTCGGCGTCACCATCGATACCACCAAGGTCCCGGTTCGCGAGACGGGGATGACCCCGTACGAGATCCTCCTCAGCGAATCGCAGGAACGGATGCTCGTCGTCGCCAAGCGCGGCCATGAGGCCGAGGTCCAGGCGATCCTCGCCAAGTGGGATCTCGTCGCCGAGGTGATCGGCGAGGTGATCGCGGAGCCGGTCTATCGTGTG
>VHBP01000075.1 GCA_016871915.1 Gemmatimonadota bacterium | reverse complement strand
TAACGTCGCTCCCGCCACGGTATCGGCGAGATGCGAGGCATTGCGCGCACCGGCGATCACCGCCCCCACGCCTGACTGCGCGAGCACCCACGCGACCGCCACGGCGCCGATCCCCACGCCATGCCGCGTCGCGATCCCATCAAGCAACGCCAGCAACGCCTGGAAGCGCGCCCATCCCCCCGTCTCGTCGATGATCAACTTGTACTTGGTCAGCGAACGGTTCTCGAGCGGCTGCTTCGGTTCAGACTGCCCGAGCCAGCGCTTGCCGAGGAATCCTCCGGC
Source organism: Gemmatimonadota bacterium (assembly GCA_016871915.1). GTDB lineage: Bacteria > Gemmatimonadota > Gemmatimonadetes > Gemmatimonadales > Gemmatimonadaceae > Pseudogemmatithrix. The sequence continues at coordinate 5,384 of VHBP01000075.1, read as the reverse complement.
GAGGGCGCCGTAGCAGAGGAGCCCCACCCCGTGCCGCGCGCAGAGCGGCGCCATCGCGCGCGCGGGACGACGATCGAGCAACGAATACTGCACCTGATGTGAGACGATCGGCACACCAGCGGTGAGCATCCGCTCCACCGAGGGCGTATCGAAGTTGGTGAGGCCGAGATGCCTTACCGCTCCACGCTCGCGGAGCTCAGCGAGCGTCTCGAGCGCCGCCATCCAGTCCCCCTGCGCATAGTCCCACCAGTGGAACTGCACAAGGTCGAGCGCCTCCGCACGCAACCGCTGCCGCGAGCGAGCGATCAATGCTTCGAGCTCACGCGGCGCGAGCGTCGCCAAGCGATCGAGATCGGGCACACACTTGGTATGTACCTGCACAGCACCCGGCGCGCGTGTGGCGACGAAGTCGCCGATCAACGCCTCCACTCCCGTATAGATGTCGGCGCAATCGAAGGTGGTGATCCCCGCCTCGGCGAAGCGCGCCATATCCTCGTGCGCGCGCGCCGCCTCGACGGCGCCATGCCCTCCCGCGAGCTGCCACCCGCCTTTGATCACGCGCGAGATGGTGTAGCTCGGCGCGAGAGTGATCCGCGGGACGCTCACGACGCTGTATTCGATTCAGGCATCGGCACGACGGTCACGTCGCCATGCCGGAAGGTGCGCATCCCGGTGCGTGTGATCCTGAACCGTCCCCCACAGTGCGGATCAGGACAGGCCACCTCAGCATCAGTCGTCATCCAATCGGCGGGGGCGGTCACGCGCTGCTTCGCAGGGAGCAATGGCAGCAACGCCGCCAAGGGATAGAGCGGGAACCCCTGCCCCGGCGGGAAGCGGAGCAACTCCCCCTCCACCGTGAAGGACTCCCCCGCGCGATGCGCGCAGACCATCGGACGATCGGTGGCGACGACCTCCACACGGAGGTCGTAGAGGACGAACTCATCAGGGGCGAGCGAGGCGGTCGACATTAGGGAAGGTTAGCCCCACTCGCCGCACGAGGGAACGCACCTCGTCGCACGCACCGTGGCGCCGTGAATCGTATCTTCCGCGCCATGCCCTCCACCTCCACCCCGCTCACCTTCTGCTTCGGTCTCCTCGGCGCGATCGCGCCGATGCTCGGCTTCGTCGCTGGGGTCGGGGCGCTCGCCTACGCCGGCGCCCCCGACGAGCGAGGGTTCTGGCCGGTGCTCTTGCTCGCCCTCGCGCTGAGCCGCGCCCTCGCCACCGATGGCGATGCCTGGTCGGAGGCCGTGATCACCACCGTCGCCCAACCGATCGTCGCGACGATGCTCTTGGCCTGGCTCCTCGCCGGCGCGCTCGGTGGGGTACTCGCCGCGGCGGGACTCGTCGATGGGATCGTCTGGCTCGCACGCACCGTTGGGGCGGGCCCCGTCGCCGCCGTGGGGGGCGCCTTCATTGGATGCGCGATGCTCTCGACGGCGACGGGGACCTCGTTCGGGACGCTGCTCGTCGCGGGCCCTGTGCTCTACAGCGCGGGTGTGGGACTCGGCGCGCCTCCGGCGATCCTCCTCGGCGCGATCCTCGCCGGCGCGACCTGGGGGGATTCGATCTCGCCGATCTCCGATACCTCGATCGCGAGTGCGGGGTCGCAGGGCACCGATGTGGCCGGTACCGTGCGTGCACGACTGCAATACGTGATCCCCGCGGGGCTCCTCGCGCTGATCGCGAGTTGTGTGCTCGCCGCGTTCGCGCCGCGTGAGGTGATCACGGCGACGAGCGAGGCCGAGGTGCTCAGCGGCACGCCGTTGCTCCTGCTGATCGTCCCAGTGATCGTGGTGACGGCGTTGTTGCGTCGGCGCCCACTGCTCGAGGCGTTGCTGCTTGGCATCGTGCTCGCGGTGGGGATTGGCGTCGCGAGCGGACTCCTCGAGGCGCGCGAGGTGCTGCGCGTGGAGCCCGGGGCCTTCGGCGCCACGGGCGTCGTGATCGACGGGATCGGGCGCGGGGTCGGGGTGAGCGTCTTCACCGTGCTCTTGATGGCGCTGATCGGCCCGCTTCAGGCCTCGGGCACGCTCGACCGGCTCGTCGCGCGGTCGGTCGCCGCCCCCGAGGTGCGCCGCGCCGAGTGGACGATCGTGGGGCTCGTGACGCTGGCGACCTTTTTGACCACGCATAGTGTGGTCGCGATGCTCGCGGTGGGACCGGTGGTCCAGCGGGTGGGGGGCGCCGCGGGGGTGACGGCGTACCGCCGCGCCAACCTCCTCGACCTGACCGTCTGCACCTGGCCCTTCCTGCTGCCTTGGTTCCTCCCGACGATCCTCGCCGCTTCGGTCACCGCCGGGGGGGCGGTCCCCCAGCTGACCCCGGGGGCGGCGGGGCTTCACAACACCTATGCCTGGGCGCTGGTGGCGACGGTGGTGGTGGCGGTCGTGACGGGGTACGGGCGGGGACGGGAGCGGCCCGGTTAGGGGGTCCCGCTCGGGGGGCTAGCACCCCCGGGGGCGGGAGGGGTTAACATTTCTAGTGTCGGGGTCGTCGTACGGGTGTCCACCCGGGCCGACCGGCCCAGTCTCGACCGCCTCATCCCACGCAGGAGTCGTCCATGTTCCGTCCGCTCGCCACCGCTCTGCTCGTCGGCACCCTCGGGGTGACCGCCTGTGATCTCCTCCCGACCGCGACGAACACCGCGCCGGCCGAGGACTACGCGCTCGTCATGTTCGGGGAGCAGGGCTCCTCACTCGAAGGGACGATGGGGATGCAGCCGGGGCATCATCCGGTCGATGGCCGCTCGGGCCGTCCGACCCTTCCCGCCGAGCTCGCGCTGACCGAGGCGCAGAAGACGCAGATCAAGGCGCTGCGCGACGCCTTCGCGGCGGAGAACGCGCCGGCGCTCGCGGAGCTCAAGAAGGTGTTCGACGCGGCGCGCGATGCGCGCAAGGCCGGCAAGACGCGTGAGGAGGTCCGCGCGATCCTCGCGACCGGCCGCCCGATCGCCGAGGCGCTGCGCCCCAAGGTGCGCGCCCTGCACGAGGCGGTCTGGAACGTCCACACCGAGGCGCAGAAGGCGTGGATCATCGCCAACCGGCCAAAGATGCCGGGCCCGCTCGGCCCGCGCCCGTAACATACGATCAGCTGAAGTGACGAAGGGGCCCGCGTCGAATGACGCGGGCCCCTTCTCTCTTTTCCGACGCTGCGTCGCCTACGACCGCCGCGGCACTGCGTACTCGTCGGTCTTCGGCCGCTCCGGAAAGCTGAACCACCCGCTCACCTTCTCGCGCCACTCGTCGAAGATCTCGTAGATCGTCGGGATCACGAGGAGGGTGAGGATCGTCGAGGTGATCGTCCCGCCGATGATCGCGCGGCCGAGCGGGGCCCGGAAGTCAGCCCCTTCACCGAGCCCGAGCGCCACAGGGATCATCCCCGCGATCAGCGCGAGCGTCGTCATCAGGATCGGACGGAGGCGCACGCGCCCCGCCTCGATGATCGCCGTGCGACGATCCATCCCCTGCTCCTGTCCCCACTTGGCGAAGTCGATCAGGAGAATCGCGTTCTTCGCGACGATCCCCATCAGGAGGATCACCCCGATCATGCTCATGATGTTGAGGGTGTCGCCGGTGATGAGGAGGGCGAGCACCACGCCGATGAGCGAGAGCGGGAGCGAGATGAGGATAGCGATCGGATCCAAGAACGAGCCGAACTGCATCACGAGGATCAGATACATCAGGAGCAGCGCGATCCCGAGCGCGGCGAGGATATCACCGAAGACCTGGGCCTGCTCCTTCGCCTCCCCGCCGAACGACCAGCGCACCCCATCGGGGAGCGTGGCCTCCTCGAGCGCATCGGTGATCCCACTCGTCACCTCGCCCAAGGAGCGGCCGGAGACGTTCGCCTGCACGACGATCACATTGTCACGATCGAGATGGCTGATCTTCGCCGGCCCGATCCCCGACGACACGGTCGCGAGTTGGCCGAGCGGCATCATCGCCATCCGGCCCCCACTCACGACGGTGATCGGGAGCTGTTCGATATCACTGACCCGCGTGCGAGACTCCGCCGCGAAGCGGACGCGCACCTTGCGATTCTCCCCGGCGGGATCGACCCAGTCGCCCGCATCGACACCGGCGAAGGCAGGACGCAGCGACTGTGCGAGTTGGCCGACGGTCACCCCCATGCTTCCGGCGAGCGCGCGATTGAGCCCGATCTCCAACTCGGGCTTCTGTCCCTTCGTGGAAAGCCCGATGTCGACCGCGCCCGGCACGCGCTTGAAGATCGCGAGCGCGGTATCGGCGGCGAGCTGGAGCTGCGCCGCATCGGTGCCGCGGAACTCGAGCTGCACCTGCTTGACCGCCCCACCGAAGCCGGCGGTGAAGACCGAGGCGGTCGCGCCCCCGATCTGCTTGACCTCCTCACGGAGGCGCGCGCCGAACTCATCCTGCGAGACCCCGCGCTCCTTCTTGGGGATCAGGCGCACATAGACCGACCCGAGATCCACCGCGCCGAGCGCCTCCGAGGGATCCATCCCCCCGCCCGAGCCGATCGTGGTGAAGGTGTAGCGCACCTCGGGATGCGCCCGCGCGAGCCTCGCCGCCTCCTCGGCCTTCATCCGCGTGTAGGCGAGGTTAGAGCCCGGCGGGGTCTCCACCTGGATAGTGAGCTCCGAGCGATCGGAGACGGGGACGAAGCCGAAACCACCGAACGCGCCCTGCAGCGCGAGCGCACCGACGAAGCTCACGAGCGCCAGCGCGATCATCGCGGCACGATGGTCGAGCGCCCACCCGACGACCTTGGTATAGCGCTGCGCCTGCGTGTCGAACCACTGGTTGAAGATGACGAGCTTGCGAGAGATCCAGCTCCGATGCTCGTGTTGCTCGATCTCCGGGTCCGGCCAGTAGGCCGAGAGCATCGGGTCGAGCGAGAAGGAGACGAAGAGCGAAACAAGGACCGCGCAGGCGATCGTGAGCGCGAAGGGCTTGAACCACTGGCCCGAGAGCCCGTACATGAAGCCGATCGGGACGAAGACCGCGACGATCGAGAAGGTCGTTGCCGCGACGGCGAGCCCGATCTCATCCGTCCCCTCGTGGGCCGCCTTAAAGTGATCCTTCCCCATCTCCACATGGCGTACGATGTTCTCGCGCACGACGATCGCATCGTCGATTAGGATCCCGATCGCGAGCGAGAGGCCGAGCAACGACATCGTATTGAGGGTGAAGCCGAAAGCCCAGACGGCGATGAAGCTCGCGAGCACCGAGATCGGGAGGGCGAGTCCGGTGATCACGGTAGAGCGCCACGAGTTCAGAAAGAGGAAGACGACCAGCACCGTGAGGATGGCGCCTTCGATGAGCGTCTGCTGCACGTTGGCGACCGAGCGCTCGACACGATTCCCGGAGTTCTGCACGACGTCGATCGTCGTCCCCGTCGGCAAC
>VHBP01000074.1 GCA_016871915.1 Gemmatimonadota bacterium | reverse complement strand
CCCATCTGCGTGGGATGCGGGGGAAGCTCTTTCGCCCGACGCTCCTCCTCCTCGCCTCTTCGGTCGAAGGGACGCCGGAGGATCGGGCGCTCCCGCTCGCGGCGGTCAGCGAGCTGGTGCATCTCACGAGTGTGGTACACGACGATTCCGTCGACCACTCGGTGTTGCGGCGCGGCCAACCGACGCTGAATGCGCTCTTCAGTCATCAGGTCGCCGTGCTCATGGGCGACTTCCTCTTCTCCAAGGCGATCGCCGAACTGGTGCGGCTCGGCGATCTCGAGGCGCTGCGCGTCTTCACGGCCGCCTCGAACGAGATGACGCTGGGCGAGCTCCGCCAACTCGCATCGTTCGACGCATTGAGCTTCAGCGAGGCGGATTACCAGCGGTTGATCCTTGCCAAGACGGCGTCGCTGGTCGGGGCAGCCTGTGAGATGGGCGCCCTCGCGGGGGCGCCGCGCTTCCGTCGCCAGTTACGGCAGTTCGGTGAGCGGATGGGGATGGCCTTCCAGGTCGCCGATGATCTGCTGGATTACACGGCGCAGGAGGAGGTTACGGGGAAACCGACCGGCCTCGATCTCCGCGAACACAAGGTCACGTTGCCGCTCATCGCGGCGCTTCCGATGATGTCCCGCGCTCAGCGTGGGCGCGTCGATGCCCTCTTCGCCGACCCGGTGCCGAGTGACGAGTCGATCGCCGAGGTCGTCGGGATCGTGGCGGAGTGCGGGGGGCTCGACTATGCGCGGCGGCAGGGGGAAGGCTGGGCCGCGGAGGCCGAGGAGGCGCTCGTCGACATCCCGGATTCTGACGTGCGGCAGTCCCTCGCCGACGCGCTGGCATTCGTCCTCGACCGGAGAGCCTGATGGCGCAAGGGTCCGCGAAGCATCGTCCGGCGTTTCACGCCATCGTCTTGGCGAGTGGGTTCATCGTCGGGGGCTTCCTGACGCATCTGCTTCGGCTCTTCCTCCCCTCCGGGGCGGTGAAGGAGTTCCTCACCACGGGGATGACGGCGGCGATCGGACCGCTCACCCTCGATCTGATTATCATTAGCATCGGGTTGGGACCCATCGCGCTCGACATCTCACTCCTGAGTATCGTCGGGGTCCTCGCTGCCTACCTCGTCGCGCGCTCGCTGTTCTAAGGGGGTCGTCCATGTTCGGTCTGGGTCCTGGGGAACTCATCCTCATCTCGTTGGTCATCCTGGTCGTCTTCGGCGCCAAGAAGGTGCCCGAGTTCATGGGAGGGATCGGGAAGGGGATCCGCGAGTTCAAGCGGAACATGAATGACGTGCAGCGGGAGATCGCCGCGCCGGCCGACCGCGAGGCGCTCCCGCCGGGGGAGTCCCGGAGCGTCCAGCACGACGATACCGAGGAGAAGGAGCCGAAGCGGCTGATGTGAGGTCGGGGCGGTGCATCGACGACGGGGGGCCAGCGCAAAGCGCTGGCCCCCCGTGTGCGTACCGCTCAAGGCGTTCGCGGCCGCCCTGTTCAGCCCATCACGGGGCGATCTGCGACTGCCGACGCACCCCGGCGTTGATCTCGGTTCGGCGGTCGACGATCGTCGCCTCCTTGCGAAGGTTGTCGAGGAAGAGCCGAACCCGGCGCTCGCGAGCGCCCTGTAGCGCTTGTTCGCGAAGGATCCCCTTCATCGCCTCGAACTCGGTCTGGTTCGCCTCGACCCGCGCGAGGACCTGCATCACCACCACCGCCTCATCGGTCTGCGCCAGCCCGAGGCCTCCCACCGGGATGGAGAAGGCTTCGCCGATCGCCTCATTGGCATAGCCGAGCCCTTGGATGAATCCGAGGCGCGTGAAGGGACCGGCGCTGTCCGCGACGATGTTCGCCTTTGTCGCCGCCGCCGTCAGCGAGGCCCCCTTCGCCTCACGGAGGAGGGTCTCGCCCTTGCTCAGCTGCGCGGCCGCGGCCTTCCGGCCCTTGAGGACGCTGCGGATCTCCTCCTTCACCGTGGCGAAGGATTGGAGTCCGCCGACGCTCAGCGAATCGAGGCGCGCCAGATAGTACCCGTTCTCGTCATCGAGGAGGTCGCTGATCTCGCCGGGGACGGGGCCAGAGAAGGCCCAGCCCGTGAGGCCAGGAACGGGGCGGCCAAGATACGAAGCCTGCTGCCCATCCTGCACGGGGATCTGTGAGATGAGGAGCTTGAGCTCCCCCGCCGCGCTGTCGAGCTTCGCCGGCTCGCTCGACCCTGCGGCGATCGCGGAAAGGCGGTCCGCCTGACGATCCGTCTGGGTGGCCGATGCCTCGGCCTGCTCCACCTTCAACAAAATGTGGCGGAGCGAGAGCGTGTCCCCTTTGCGATCGGTCACCTGGATCAGATGCCAGCCGAAGGCGGTCAGGACCGGCTCTGAGATCTGGTTCAGGCGAAGCGCATAGGCGGCGGTCTCGAAGGCGGGGACGAAGCGCCCCTTGCCACCACGACCGAGGTCGCCCCCCTGCGCGCCGGACACCGTGTCCGCCGACTCGCGGCGGGCCACATCGGCGAAGCTCGAGCCCGCCGCGCCGGAGAGGATCTCCACGCGTAGCGCGCGCGCGCGTTCACGCGTCGCAGCCGTGTCGGCCGCGGATGGGGTGCGGTCGATCGTCACGAGCGAGACCACCGCTCGGCCCGGACGGGTCCAGCGATCCTTGAATCGGTCGTAGAACGCCTTCACCTCGCTATCGCTCACCTCGGTCGTGGCGATCTCGGCCGGGGTCGGACGGAGCGCCACGAAGCGCACGGTGGCGCTGTCCCGCTCGTCACGGAAGGTCTGCCAGAGCCGCGCATCGCTCACATAGGCGTCGGCGATCAGCTGGGAGAAGAGTTTCGCGCGCGGGAGCTCCGTGCGGTAGTAGTTCTCGAGTTGCACCAGGAGCCCCTGTTGCTTCGCCACCGGCGAGCTGAGGAAGCGCTGATACTTCTGGAGGTCGAAGCGCCCGTCCGTCTGGAGGTCGGGATTCTGCATGAGCTGCGGGGGCGGGGAGCTGAGGGCCGCCTGCCGGATCTCGGCATCGGAGACGCGGATCCCACGCCGCTTGTATTCCTGCTGGAGCAGGAGGTCGGAGACCATCTGCTCGAACGCCTGCTCCTCGAGCCGGCGCTGGTCGTCCAGCGTCAGGGCCCGTCCCGCCTGCTGCTCCTGCTGCTGTCGGAGCTGCTGGACGAGGTTCTGCCACGAGAGGTAGGGGATCTCGTCCCCATTCACCTTGGCGACGATCGTCGCGCTCGTGACCGGCGCGCGGCCGATGAGCCCAGACATGTCGCCGAGGAGGAAGCCGCCGACGAAGGCGACGAAGAGGAAGATCCAGATGTACTTCGCGATGCCCCGCATCTGTTGCAGCACGGACGAGAACCCTGAGGCTGACGGTGAAAGTCCTGCACGGAGTAACCCTAAAACCTACCGGTCGCCACGACGTAAAATCAAGCGAGACGGGCACTTCTGAATTGACCATCCCCGTTGGGCGATGCTAGCTTCCGCGACGGGCGCTGACGCCCGAACCGCCCTTTCCCCGCGCCCCCCGGCATGTCCGACTTCGATCGTCTTGACGCCCTTCGCCTCCGTTTCGCCGATCAGCCGACGCGGTTCGGCGTCTCGTATGCGGAGGCCCTGCGGCGGGACGGCCGGTTCGAGGACGCGGTCGTGGTCCTCCGCGCCGTGCTGGGAGAGGTGCCCCGCAACGTCCTCTGTCTGGGGATCCTCGCACGCTGCCTGCGGGACCTCGGACACCTTGATGAGGCTGGCGTCGTGGTGCGCGCGGCCCTCACCCTCGACCCCGACGATCCGGTCGCGAGCGAGTTGTCGTACCTTCTCCCGCTCGCGCCCGCGTCCGCGCCCGCGCCCGCGCCGGAGACGGAGGCCGACGCGCCGATGCCTTCGGTCTTCGTGACGCAAACCATGGCCGAGCTCTACGTGCAGCAGGGGATCCTGGCGCGCGCGGTCGCGATCTACCGTGAACTCGTGAGCCGGGCGCCGGATGATGCTCGTCTCTCGGCCCGGTTGCGCGAGGTGATCGCGCTGGGAGAGCGTCAGGAGAGTTCCGAGCCGGAACGCCTGGAGGACGCGCACGCGATCGAAAGCGCATTCGATTTCTCCGAGGATGCGCACCGCATCGCCCCTCTCGCCGATGTCACGGAGGAGTCACTCCTCGCAGGTCTATCCTTCGAGGCGATCTCGCTCCCGATGCCAGCACCGGATGGGATGGGACTCGACCTCCCGGTCGGTACCGGACCGTCCGCGCGTGAGGTGCTCCGTCAGCTCGCGCGGCAACCGGTGGCGTCCCGTGCGTTGCGTCGACCGCCCGTCGTGCCGCCGTTACGGCCGACCGCGCGCCCCACCGCGACCGAGACGCGTCCGACGAAGCACGTCGGATCGCCACCACGCGCCGACCTGACGGGTGAGGACTTCGACCAATGGCTCCGGGGGGTCTCCTGATGCGCATCGCCGTCTTCAACGGACCGAATCTCAACCTGCTCGGCATTCGCGAGCCGGCCATCTACGGCACCACCACCTTGGGGGAGATCGAATCGCGACTCGAGGCCGTGGGAGAGACGCTCGGCATCACCCTCCTCTTCTCGCAGTTCAATGACGAGGGGCGGATGATCGACGCGATCCACAACTGCTACGGGGTGGTGGATGGGGCGCTGGTGAACGCTGGGGCCTGGACGCACACGAGTCTCGCCATTCGTGATGCGCTGACGGCCGTCCGGCTCCCGTACGCCGAGGTCCACCTCTCCAACATCTGGGGGCGGGAGCCGGAGCGACGGCATTCGTGGCTCGCGCCAGGCGCGATCGGGGTGATCGCGGGGTTTGGGGCGGACGGATATGAGCTCGCCTTGCGCGGGCTCGTGCAGGCGTTGCGGCGCACCACCGAGTCGTGACCTCAGTGCTCTACGCCGTGGTCGCGGCGGCGGGGAACGTCGTGGGGGCCGCCGCGATCACCGCCCGCCCCAAGTGGGCGCCGCGCACGCTCGAGCTCCAGCTCGCCCTCTCGGCGGGCTTCCTCGTCGCCGTCTCCCTCACCGAGCTCCTCCCAGAGGCCTTGCTCGCCGGGGGGCCGCCGGCGCCGGTCATCATCCTCCTCGGCTTCCTGCTGGTCCATCTCACTCAGCATGCCCTTGTCGGCCATTTCCACTTCGGTGAGGAGACCCACATCGTCGGGCGCGAGGTGGGGAACGCTGCGCTCGTCGGGCTCTTGCTCCACACCTTCGTGGACGGCGTCGCGATCGCCAGCGCGCTCCACGTCGGTCCCGATCTGGGAATCCTGGTCTTCGGGGCCATCCTCCTGCACAAGGTGCCGGAGGGGCTCGCCATCGCCTCCCTCTGGGTCGCCTCGGGACGCACCCGTCGAGCGGCCCTCGGCGCCGCCACGGCCCTTGGGGTCGCGACACTCGTCGGCGTGGCCCTCACCGAATGGCTCGACCCTTTGCGACAGGCAGGACTCGCCCTCTCGGCGGGCGTCACGTTGTACGTCGGCGCCTCGAATCTGATCCCCGAGTTCCAGGGGAAGAGCGGGTGGGGACACAATGTCGCCTTCTTCGTCGGGTGCGGGATCGCCCTGATCCTTCGCACCCTGATCGCGACGTGAGCACCGGCCGTGCCGCGCGCGCCGCCAGCGGCGTGCCGCTGGCGGCGCGGTTGCGCCCGCGCACGCTCGACGAGGTGGTGGGGCATGAGGCGCTACTCGGCGACGGGAAGCCGTTGCGGCGCGCCATCGCGAGT
>VHBP01000073.1 GCA_016871915.1 Gemmatimonadota bacterium | reverse complement strand
CCATTCAGACCACGTCGGGCCACGAGAACAAGGTCCGCTCGTTGTTGCAGCGCAAGATCGACGCCGATCCGGCGCCGGCCGAGGCGCGGCGCATCCGGCAGGCCTTGGTCCCGACCGAGCAGGTGGTCGAGATCAAGAACGGCAAGAAGGTGACGGTCGACCGCAAGGTCTACCCCGGGTACGTCCTCGTCGACATGGTCCTCACCGAGGACACCGCGCATGAGGTCAACGCGATCCAGGGTGTGATCAAGTTCGTCGGCAGCAAGGACCGCGAGCCGCAGCCGCTCCGAGAGGACGAGGTCAAGCGGCTGTTGGGCATCGCGGTCGAGGAAGAGGTGGCGGGCCCGAAGGAGGAGATTCCCTTCCTCGTCGGGCAGGCGGTGCAGATCACGGATGGACCGTTCACCGACTTCAACGGGACGGTCGAGGACGTGATGTCGGACAAGGGCAAGGTGCGGGTCTCGGTCTCCCTCTTCGGGCGGCCGACCAGCGTCGAGCTCGACTATCTGCAGCTGAAGGGCCACTAGCGATTCGTAGAGCGCCCTTGCGCGGGGCAGGCGTGCGATCCACGCCGAGCAGCGCACCGTCGGAGACCACGACGACGTAAAACAGACGGTGGGAGTCAGCGGAGTCTCGCCAGCGCCTCCATCGGGAGGGCGCCCGAGCCCGCTTCACGTTTCAGAGGGAAGCACGATGGCAAAGAAGGTCACCGGTTTCGTCAAACTGCAGATCCCTGCAGGCAAGGCGAATCCGGCCCCGCCGGTCGGCACCGCGCTCGGTCCGCAGGGGATCAACATCATGGCATTCTGCAAAGAGTTCAACGCTCGGACGCAGGGCCAGGATGCGATCCTCCCGGTCGAGATCACGATTTTCGCCGACAAGTCGTTCTCGTTCATCCTGAAGACGCCCCCTGCGGCGTTCCTCGTCAAGAAAGAGGCCGGGATCGAGAAGGGCTCGGGTCAGCCGAACCGTAACAAGGTCGGCTCCATCACCCAGGCGCAGGTCCGGAAGATCGCCGAACTCAAGATGCCCGACCTCAACTGCGACACGATCGAGTCTGCCATGGCGATGGTCGCCGGCGCGGCGCGGTCGATGGGCGTGGAGGTGAAGGGATGAAGACCCACGGCAAGAAGTTCCGGGCGGCCGCCGAGAAAGTGACGGCCTCGACGTACGCCCCCAAGGCGGCGCTCGAGCTCGTCAAGACCGCGGCCTTCGCGAAGTTCGACGAGTCGGTCGAGGTGGCGGTCCGCCTCGGCGTCGACCCGCGTCACGCCGATCAGGTCGTGCGCGGCACCGTCGTCCTCCCCGCGGGTACCGGGAAGACGGTGCGCGTCCTCGTCATCGCCGTCGGTGAGAAGGCGAACGAGGCCACCGCGGCCGGCGCCGATTTCGTCGGTGCGGAGTACATCCAGAAGGTGAAGGACGGGTGGACCGATTTCGACGTCATGATCGCGACCCCGGACCAGATGGGCCAGGTCGGTCAGCTCGGACGCGTCCTCGGCCCCCGCGGTCTCATGCCCAACCCGAAGGCCGGGACGGTGACCTTCGACGTCGGGCGCGCGGTCAAGGAGTCGAAGGCCGGCAAGATCGAGTTCCGCGTCGACAAGGCGGGCAACGTGCAGGCCGCCATCGGCAAGGTCTCGTTCGGCGTCGACGCCCTCGAGACGAACTTCACCGCCTTCATGGACCAGATCATCCGCTCCAAGCCCTCTGCGGCGAAGGGCGTCTACGTCAAGACCGTCGCTCTCTCTAGCACGATGGGGCCGGGCGTCCGTGTCGACACCACCCCCTACCGGTAACCGACGATGAAGCGATCCGATAAGGAGCAGCTGGTCGCCGACCTGAAGGCCAAGCTCTCCGGTGCCGACGGGGTCTTCTATACCGACTTCACGGGCCTCAACGTGAAGCGCATGACGGAGCTGCGCCGCCGCTTCAAGAAGGCGGGCGTGGAGTACGTCGTGATCAAGAACACCCTCGCGCTGCGGGCGGTGAACGAGGCCGGACTCACGGGGCAGAAGCTCCGCGGTCCGACCGGCGTCGTGGTGACGAAGGACCCTATCACCGCCGCCAAGCTCCTCACCGACTTCGCCAAGGAGAACGACCAGAAGCCGTCGGTGAAGGGCGGGATCTACGAAGGCGCGGTGATTGATGAGGCGATGGTCAAGAAGTTGGCCTCGCTCCCGACCCGCGACGAGGCGCTGTCGATCCTCGTCGGCACGTTCAACAGCGTGCTGATGATGTTCGCCCTCGCCCTCGAGGCCAAGAGGACGCAGCTCGAAGGTTCGAACTAATCCCCCAGGCTTCGGCCTGAATCACCAGCCCCAGGACGTCCTGGGGGACTACACACCAAGGAGAATCGGTACCATGGCGAACACGACTCTGAGCAAGGACGAGATCCTCGACGCGATCGGCGGGATGTCGGTCATCGAGCTCACCGAGCTCATCGACGCATTCAAGACGAAGTTCAACGTGACCATCGCGGCCGTCGCTGCGGGTGCGCCGGCGGGTGGCGGTGGCGCCGCCGCCGCGGCGGAGGAGAAGACCGAGTTCGACGTCATCCTCAAGGATGCCGGCGGCAAGAAGATCCAGGTCATCAAGGTGGTCCGCGAGCTCACCGGCCTCGGCCTCAAGGAGGCGAAGGACATGGTCGACGGCGCGCCGCAGACCCTCAAGACGGGTGTGTCGAAGGCCGACGCCGATGCCGTCAAGGCCAAGCTGGAGGCCGAGGGCGCGGTCGTCGAGATCAAGTAAGCTTGCACTCAAGTTTGCGGCAGCTGCAGGACTCCTGATGTTCCTTCGCCTCCCTCCGGTCGGGTTCTCCGACCGGGGGCGAGGCGGTTTCGGCCTGTACCCGGGCCCGGCCCGAGGCACATATGATCACCCAGATCTCGTTCGGTAAGCGCGAGCACGGCATGCAGATGCCGCATCTGCTCGACATCCAGACCCGCGCGTTCGAGTCGCTCCTCCAACTCGACGCCGCCGCCCACGACCGCGAGGACGTGGGGCTCGAGCGGGTCTTCAAGGACCTGTTCCCGATCACCGACGTCCACGAGAACTTCTCGCTGGACTTCAAGCGCTACACCCTCGGCGAGCCGAAGTACACGGTCGAGGAGTGCATCGAGCGCGACATGACCCACTCGGCGCCCCTCAAGGCGACCCTCGTGCTCACCGTGTTCGAGGTGGACCCGGCGGACGAGAAGACCAAGCGAGTCAGGAACCAGATCGAGAAGGAAGTCTATCTCGGGGAGCTGCCGCTGCTCACCGGGCTCGGGACCTTCGTGATCAATGGCGCCGAGCGCGTCATCGTCAGCCAGCTCCATCGCTCGCCGGGCGTGGTCTTCGAGGAGGCGACGCACCCGAACGGGCAGCGCCTCATCTCTTCGCGCATCATCCCGTTCCGCGGCTCGTGGGTCGAGTTCACCGTCGACATCCACGACGTCGTCTACGTCCATATCGACAAGAAGAAGAAGTTCCCGGCCACGGCGCTCCTCCGCGCCCTCGGCTACGGGACCAATGCCGACATCTATCGCCTCTTCTTCGGCGTGCGTGAGCTCGATCTCACCAAGCGGAAGGAAGGGCGGGACCGTGAGGTCATCGGCGCGATCATCGCCGAGGCCGTCGAGCTCCCGGGGGAGGCCACGGCCGAGGACGCGCCGAAGGCCAAGACTAAGAAGGCCCGCGCCGAGCGCGAACGCGCCGAGTCCAACCTCCTCGTGAAGGAAGGGGACGAGCTGACGGAAGAGGTGTTCAACCGCCTCCGCCGCCAGAAGATCGACAAGATCAAGGTCTTCGCCTCGTACCAGACCGTCGACCTCCGCGATGAACTGACCGCCTTCGAGAGTGAGGAGCGTCCGCAGCCGCGTACCCTCGCGATGGACGTCGTCGACCCGACCACCGGCGAGATCCTCGCCGAGATCGGTCAGGCGCTCAACGTCACGCTCGTCAAGCGCCTCCGGAAGGCGGAGGTCGGGCATGTCTCCTGCTTCGTGGCCTCGGGCCGCGCGGAGAGCATGCTGATCAAGAACACCCTCGCGAAGGACCCGACCAAGTCCAACGACGAGGCGCTCAAGCAGATCTACTCGCTCCTCCGGCCGGGCGATGCCCCGAACAAGGAGACGGCGAAGCAGGCCCTCGAGCGGCTCTTCTTCAGCCCGAAGCGCTACGACCTCGGCCGCGTCGGCCGCTACAAGGTCAACCAGCGCCTGCGCCTCAACACGCCGGCCAACCACACCGTCCTCACCACCGAGGACTTCGTCGCCATCATCCGCTACCTCGTCGAGCTCCACGAGGGCCGCGGGCATGTGGATGACATCGACCACCTCGGGAACCGTCGCATCCGCTCGGTGGGCGAGCTCATCGCCAACCAGTTCTCGGTCGGCCTCTCGCGCATGGCGCGCCTGGTCAAGGAGCGGATGAGCATCAATCAGGACAGCGAGAAGATCTCGCTCGACGACCTTGTGAACGCCCGCACCGTCTCGGCGGTGATCCAGGCCTTCTTCGGCTCGTCGCAGCTCTCACAGTTCATGGACCAGACCAACCCGCTCGCCGAGCTGACGCACAAGCGTCGCCTCTCGGCACTCGGCCCGGGTGGTCTCACCCGCGAGCGCGCGGGCTTCGAGGTCCGTGACGTGCACTTCTCGCAGTATGGGCGCATGTGCCCCATCGAGACGCCGGAAGGACCGAACATCGGGCTCATCACCTCGCTGGCCTGCTTCGCGCGCGTCAACGACCTCGGCTTCGTCGAGACCCCGTACCGCATCGTGAAGAACGGCAAGGTGACGAACGAGCTCGCGTGGCTCGACGCCACGCGTGAGGAGCAGGCGGTGATCGCGCAGGCGAACGCGCGCCTCAACCCCGACGGCACGTTCATGGATGAGCTCGTGCTCTGCCGCCAGCAGGCGGACGTGCCGCTCCTCCCGCCGTCGCGCATCGATTTCATGGACGTCGCGCCCGAGCAGCTCGTCTCGATCGCCGCGGCGCTCATCCCCTTCCTCGAGCATGACGATGCGAACCGCGCCCTCATGGGCTCGAACATGCAGCGCCAGGCCGTCCCTCTCCTCAACCCGCAGACGCCGTTCGTCGGCACCGGGCTCGAGGAGAAGGTGGCGGTCGACTCCGGCGCGGTCGTGATCTCCAAGCGGAACGGCGTCGTCACCCGGGTCACCGCCGACGAGATCGTCGTCGACGCCGCAGTCAAGGGGTCGCGCGACGGGAGCACCCCGCTCGTGCGGCTCACGCAGCAGGATCGCTACAAGCTCAAGAAGTACCGCCGTACCAACCAGGACACCGCGCTCAACCAGCGGCCGCTCGTCACGCTCGGTCAGAAGGTGAAGGCCGGAGACGTGCTCGCCGACGGGTCGGGCACGCAGTTCGGGCAGCTCGCGCTCGGGTCCAACGTGACCGTCGCGTTCATGCCCTGGTACGGTCACAACTTCGAGGACGCGATCGTCCTCTCGGAGCGTCTGGTGAAGGACGACGTCTACTCGTCGATCCACATCCAGGAGCACGAGCTGCACGTGCGCGACACCAAGCGCGGGCAAGAGGAGATCACGCGCGAGATCCCGAACGTCTCGGAGGAGGCGCTGGTCGACCTCGACGAGCGCGGCATCGTGCGTATCGGCGCTCATGTGCGGCCGGGCGACATCCTCGTCGGCAAGATCACCCCGAAGGGCGAGACCGAGCTCTCGCCGGAAGAGAAGCTCCTCACCGCCATCTTCGGCGAGAAGGCGAAGGACGTGAAGGATTCGTCCC
>VHBP01000072.1 GCA_016871915.1 Gemmatimonadota bacterium | reverse complement strand
AATACCTCCGCATCTCGGTCACCGACCGCTGCAACTTCCGCTGCGTCTACTGCATGCCGGAACGCGGGCTCGACTGGCTCCCCAAGCAGGAGATCCTCTCGTACGAGGAGATCGTCGCGGTGGTGGCTCAGCTCGCCCCCCTCGGACTCCGTCGGCTCCGGATCACCGGCGGTGAGCCGACCATCCGCCCCGGACTTACCACCCTGATCCGTCAGCTCAAGGCGATCGAGGGGATCGAGGACATCGCGCTCTCCACCAATGGCGTGAAGCTCCCACAGATGGGAGCCGAGCTGCGCGCGGCGGGGCTCGATCGCGTGAACCTCTCCGTCGATTCGCTCCGGCCTGACCGCATCGCCGCCATCGCCCGACGCGACCTCGGCTTCGATCCGGTCGTCGCCATCGAGGCGGCCCTCGCGGCGGGGCTCGATCCCGTGAAGGTCAACATGGTCGTGATGCGCGGGGTGAACGACGACGAAGTGATCGATGTCGCTCGACTCACGATCGACCGCGCCGTCCATGTGCGTTTCATCGAGCTGATGCCCGTGGGGGAGATGGCGCATCTCACCGACGAGCACATCGTCCCGAGCGCCGAGATGTTGGCACGGGTCGCGACCCTCGGCGCCCTCACTGGCTCCGAAGGCCCCGCGCGTGGCAACGGGCCCGCGGTCTATCACCGGATCGCTGGCGCGGCCGGCACCGTCGGGGTGATCACCCCGATGACCCACACCTACTGTGGGAGCTGTAACCGCGTTCGCCTCACCGCCGATGGCCGCCTACGCACCTGCCTGTACGGCGACCACGAGGTGAACCTCCGGGACCCGCTCCGTCGCGGGGAGCCGTTGGCGCCCCTCTTCCGTCAGGCGCTCGCCGAGAAGCCGCTCGAGCACCTGCTCCTGCAGCGGCGCGTCGGAGGGCTCCAGGCCCTCTCGCAGGTCGGGGGCTGACACCGTTCACCTTGTTCGGTGCCCCCATTAACTTTCGGGCGTTGGCTCTGACCTTCCCCCCGAACCGATTCAGACTCTCATGGTGAACAAGATCACCGTCGTAGGCGCCGGCAACGTCGGCGCGACCGCTGCTCAACGCATCGCCGAGAAGGAGCTCGCCCGCACCGTCGTCATGGTCGACGTCGCTGAGGGGATCCCGCAGGGGAAGGGGCTCGACCAGTGGCAGTCCGCCCCGATCGAGGGGTTCGACTCCCGCGTCATCGGCACCAACGGCTACGAGGAGACGGCGGGCTCGGACATCGTCGTGATCACCGCCGGGATCGCCCGCAAGCCGGGGATGTCGCGTGACGACCTCCTGAACACCAACGCCGGGATTGTGAAGTCGGTCAGCGAGCAGATCAAGAAGACCTCGCCGAACGCGATCGTCATCGTCGTCTCGAATCCGCTCGATGTCATGTGCTGGGTCGCCAAGGAAGCCACGGGCTTCCCGCGTGAGCGTGTGATCGGGATGGCGGGCGTCCTCGACACCGCGCGCTACCGCGCTTTCCTCGCGACCTCCCTCGACGTGAGCGTGCGCGACATCCAGGCGATGGTCCTTGGTGGCCATGGCGACACGATGGTCCCGCTTATCTCGTATACCTCGGTCAGCGGGATCCCGATCACTCAGCTCATGGAGAAGGCGACCCTCGATGCGATCGTCGATCGCACCCGGAACGGCGGCGCCGAGATCGTGAAGCATCTCAAGACCGGTTCCGCCTACTACGCCCCCTCGGCGGGCGCGGTGCAGATGGTCGAGGCGATCGTCAACGATCAGAAGCGCATCCTCCCCTGTTCGGCGTGGCTCGAGGGGGAGTACGGGATGCGGGGGCTCTACCTCGGCGTCCCAGTGAAGCTCGGGCGGAACGGGATGGAGCGGATCGTCGAGGTCACGCTGACCGACGACGAGCGCGCGGCCCTCACCAAGAGCGCGGATGCGGTACGCGAGCCGATGTCGGTGGTGAAGCTCTAACGGTGGCGGCGGGCCCCGGGCATTCCGCTCGGGTCCCGCATCCTCTCTCCCCACTCCAGCGCACACGAGGACGTCGATGAGTTGGTTGCGCACGTTCTGGGCCTCCACGGTCGGCAAGAAGACCGTGATGGCCGTCACCGGGATCATGCTCGTGGGCTTCGTGGTCGCCCACATGCTCGGCAACCTGCAGATGTTCATCGGGGCCGAGGCCATGAACAAGTACGCCGCGCTCCTCAAGAGCACCGGTGAGCTCCTCTGGGTGGCCCGCGCCGGGCTGCTCGTGGCGGCGGCGCTGCATATCACCGCCGCGTATCAGCTCACGATGATCAACCGCGCGGCGCGCCCCGAGGGATACGCCAAGCAGGAGCCGCAGGTGAGCACCCTCGCATCGCGCACGATGCGGCTCGGCGGGGTGATCCTCGCGGCCTTCATCATCTTCCATCTCGGACACTTTACGACGGGCACCTTCCATCCGGCGTTCAGCGAGACGGGGGTCTACGGTAACGTGATTCTTGGTCTGCGCTCGCCGCTGGTGGCCGGGTTCTACGTGCTCGCGATGGCCGCGCTGGGGCTCCATCTCTTCCACGGCGCGTGGGCGGGGGTGCGGACCCTCGGGCTTCGGAAGCGCTCGGCAGACCCGATGTATCGCCGCCTCTCGATGGGCCTCGCGATCGTCGTCTGGGCCGGCTTCACGGCGATCCCCGTGGCCGTCCTCCTCGGCATCCTCAACTAGGCGACGGGAGACACCTCCATGGCACGGAAGCTCGACGCCAAGATCCCCTCCGGCCCGCTCGCGGAGAAGTGGGAAACGCATCGCTTCGAGATGAAGCTCGTGAACCCGGCGAACAAGCGGAAGTTCTCCGTGATCGTCGTGGGCTCGGGGCTCGCAGGCGCCTCGGCCGCCGCCTCGCTCAGCGAGCTCGGCTACCAGGTCAGCTGCTTCTGCTTCCAGGATACGCCGCGGCGCGCGCATTCGATCGCCGCGCAGGGGGGGATCAACGCCGCCAAGAACTACCGCAATGACGGCGACTCAGTCCAGCGGCTCTTCTATGACACCATCAAGGGCGGCGACTTCCGCGCCCGCGAGGCGAATGTCTACCGTCTCGCGCAGGTGTCAGTCGACATCATCGACCAGTGCGTGGCGCAGGGGGTGCCGTTCGCGCGCGAGTACGGCGGCCTCCTCGCCAATCGGTCCTTCGGTGGCGCGCAGGTCTCGCGCACCTTCTACGCCCGCGGGCAGACGGGGCAGCAGCTCCTCCTCGGGGCCTATCAGGCGCTGGAGAAGGAGATCGCGCGCGGCGGGGTGACCATGTACTCGCGACACGAGATGCTCGAGCTCGTGGTCGTCGACGGCAAGGCGCGCGGGATCATCGTGCGCGACATGCTCACCGGCGAGCTCGAGTCCCATGCCGCCGATGCCGTGATCCTCGCGACCGGTGGCTACGGGAACGTCTTCTACCTCTCGACCAACGCGAAGGGGTGCAACGTCACCGCCACCTGGCGCGCGCACAAGAAGGGCGCGGCCTTCGCCAATCCCTGCTTCACGCAGATCCACCCGACCTGCATCCCGGTGGCGGGGGATCATCAGTCCAAGCTCACCCTGATGTCGGAGTCGCTCCGCAACGACGGGCGCGTCTGGGTCCCGAGGCGCCGTGAGGACTGCGGCAAGGATCCCTCGCAGATCCCCGAGGCCGATCGCGACTACTATCTTGAGCGGAAGTATCCGAGCTTCGGCAACCTCTCGCCCCGTGACATCGCGTCGCGTGCGGCCAAGGAGGCTTGCGACGATGGGCGCGGCGTCGGCCCGGGCGGGCGCGGGGTCTACCTCGACTTCGCCGATGCCATCAACCGGCTCGGTCGGAAGGCGATCGAGGAGCGCTACGGCAACCTCTTCGAGATGTATCAGCGCATCACCGATGAGGATCCGTACACTCGGCCGATGCGCATCTACCCGGCGGTCCACTACACGATGGGCGGCCTCTGGGTGGACTACAACCTGATGAGCTCCATCCCTGGGCTCCATGTGCTCGGCGAAGCGAACTTCTCTGACCACGGGGCGAACCGGCTCGGCGCGAGCGCGCTTATGCAGGGGCTCGCAGACGGCTACTTCGTGATCCCGTACACCCTCGGTGATTACCTCGCGACCAACAAGCTCGAGAAGGTCACTACCGACCATCCCGAGTTCCGCGCCGCCAAGGAGGCCGTGGAGACGCGCACCAAGCGGCTCCTCTCCATCAACGGCACGCGGACCGTGGACTCCTTCCACCGCGAGCTCGGGAAGATCATGTGGGAGAAGTGTGGGATGGCCCGCGATGCGAAGGGGCTCCAGGAGGCGCTCAAGGAGATCCCGGCGCTGCGCGAGCAGTTCTGGCGCGATGTGAAGGTCCTCGGCTCCGCCGAGGGGCTCAACCAGTCGCTTGAGAAGGCGGGGCGCGTCGCCGACTTCCTCGAGTTCGCCGAGCTCATGTGCCTCGATGCGTTGCAGCGGGAGGAGAGCTGCGGTGGGCACTTCCGCACGGAGTATCAGACCGAGGATGGCGAGGCCAAGCGCGATGACGAGCGCTTCGCCTACGTGGCGGCGTGGGAGTACGCGGGGGAGGGGAAGGCCCCCATTCTCAATAAGGAGCCGCTCACCTTCGAGAACGTCCACCTGAGCACCCGGAGCTACAAGTGAGCGCGACGCACGCCACCGGCAAGGGGATGACCCTCACGCTGCACGTCTGGCGACAGGCCGGCCCGAACGCCGCCGGTCGCATCGTCGACTATCCCGCCCCGGACATCAGCCCCGACATGAGCTTCCTCGAGATGCTCGATGTCGTGAACGAGCGGTTGATCGCGAAGGGGGAGGAACCGATCGCCTTCGATCATGATTGTCGCGAGGGGATCTGCGGCTCCTGCGGCCTGATGATCAACGGCTCGGCCCATGGGCCGATGAAGCTCACCACCGCCTGCCAGCTCCACATGCGGAGCTTCAAGGACGGGGATGACATCTGGATCGAGCCCTGGCGCGCCAAGGCCTTCCCGGTCATCAAGGATCTCGTGGTGGACCGTGGGGCCTTCGACCGGATCATCCAGGCGGGGGGTTACATCTCTGCGCCGACGGGGACGCCGCAGGACGCGAATGCCCTCCCGATCCCGAAGGCCGACGCCGATCTCGCGATGGACAACGCCGCCTGCATCGGGTGCGGCGCCTGTGTCGCGGCCTGCCCGAACGCCTCGGCCTCGCTCTTCACCGCGGCCAAGATCACGCACTTGGGGTCGCTTCCGCAGGGGCAGCCGGAGCGGGATCGCCGCGCGCTGGCGATGGTCGCCCAGATGGACGAGGAAGGGTTCGGTGGATGCACCCTCCACGGCGAGTGCCAGGAGGCCTGTCCGAAGGGGATCTCGATCGATGCCATCATGCAGATGAACCGCGACTTCGTGCGCGCGAGCGCGACGGCGGTCCAGGCCAAGGAGTGGTCCGGGGCGGCGTGATGCGCTCCGTTACACGACCGTGACAGTACGGTCGTCGAGTGGTGACAGTGGTGGGGAATCATCAGGGCGTGCATCCAAAGTCGGGCGCACGCCCTTCTCTCACCCCGCCCTCGACTATGACGCGCTCGCGCCTGTTCGTCGCTCTGATCGGCCTCTTTTTCTCTACCTCCGCGCTCGCCGCGCAGGGGACCATCGTCGGTACCATCGTGAACGACGAGACCGGCCTCGCCCTCACCGGCGTCTCGGCGCGGATCCTCGCCGCACAGCGCGAGGTCCTGACTGACCGGACGGGGCGCTACGTGCTCACCGGCGTGCCCGCGGGGGCTCAGGTGCTGACCACGCGGTATCTCGGCTATGCGCCGGTCAACCGCTCGGTGACCGTCGTTGCTGGCCAGACGGCGACCGCTGACATCCGACTAAAGGCCGCCGA
>VHBP01000071.1 GCA_016871915.1 Gemmatimonadota bacterium | reverse complement strand
GCCACGAGTGACCAGCGCGTCGAGAGCTCGGCGCGGAGGGCCTGCACCGCGTCCCACTGTCCGATCAGGGAGCGACCACCGAACCAGAGCACGGCGATGAGGAAGACCCTCGTGAGGAAGGTCCAAAGCGATCGAGGAGCTGGTGAGGCATCGGTCGCATCTGGGGCGACCGCATCGCGCGACTCAGCCATGAGTGGCGACCTCACGGTAGAGCGCCACGTATCGCTCGGCCACCGCCTGCGGAGCGAATCGTTCGCGCATGATACGCACGGCCGCATCGCGGCGCGTGGAACCTGGTGTGGCCGAGAGCACGGTGTCGATCGCGCTGGCGAGTTGGACGATGTCGCCGGGCTCGACCAAGACCCCTCCCCACGAGGGATCGATCACGTCGGAGAGGCCACCGGATCGATAGCCGATGGCCGGTGCGCCACAGAGTTGGGCTTCGACTGCGACCAACCCCAACCCCTCCCCGCGCGAGGGGATCACGACCGCGGCCGCCCCACGGAAGGCCGTGGCGAGCTGCTCTGGCGTCCCCCGACCGCGCCACTCGATGCGATCGGCGATCCCAAGTCGCGCGGCGCGTGCCTCGAGAGCCGCTCGGTCCTCTCCTTCCCCGATCACCTGTAGCGTCGCCGATCCCTGGAGACGGGCCATGGCATCGAGGAGGTCGGCGAGCCCCTTCTGCGCATTCAAGCGACCGGCGAAGACCAACCGGCGCTCCGCCTCGACCGGCAAGTCCGCGGGCTGGAAACGCTCCGTGTCCACCGCCATCGGTGCGACGCGTATCGTGTGACGCGTCCCGAGGGTGGTCGCCTGGCGCGCGAGCCAATCAGAGACCGCGGTGACCGCCGCCGCGCGATCGAGTACGCGGCGCGCGATGGGATGCGCGACCGTCCGCGAGAGGGCGAGTCGCACGTCCGAGCCATGCATGGTGATCACGACCGGTGTCGCCCCAGCGCCCATCGCGGCCAACATCCCGCTTGGGAACCACCAATGCGCATGGACGACCGTCGGTCGGTACGCCCGAATCTCACGACGGAGCGCCCGAGTCCCCGCGAGCAGCATCCCCCCGAATGCGACCTTCCCTCGCCAGCCGCCGAGCACCTGCTCCGCCATCGTCCCCGTATACGCCAGCGTCTCCATCGTCTCGGTGGCATAGCGGTACCGATGCACGAGGACACCCTCGAACACCTCACGCTCGGCGAGCCCTGCCGCATGCGGCGCGAGCACACGCACCTCGGCGCCAAGGGCTTGCACCCCGCGCACGAGGCGATGGACGAACGAACCCGGCGCATCCCCGATGCATCGCGGGTAGGCGTGGGTGACGAAGAGGATGCGTGGGACGGTCACGCCGCTCCGCGACGATCAGTCGAATCGTCGAGCCGCCGCCGCAGCTCGCGCTGTTCCGCGCGGAGCACCGCCACCTGCTCGCCGAGGAGACCCGCGGCGAAGAAGATCGAACCGAGGATCAGCGAGGTCTGGATGATGGTCCACACCCACCGCACGCCGACCCCCGAGGCGAAGAGGATCCCGAGTGCCACCAGCCCCGCAAGCACCCCGAGTGAGAAGAGCCCGACGCCGAGCATTCCGAAGGCAAGGAGCGGCTTCTGTCCGAATCGCAGCTCGAACCAGACAGCGAGCATATCGAGCACGCCGACGGGGATGCGCGAGAGGCCGAACTTGGAGCGCCCAGCGGTCCGTGGGTAGAGTGCGACCGGGATCTCCCGGACGCTGTATCCCTGCGCATGCGCGAGCACGATCATGTAGCGGTGCCAATCGGGCCGGACCGGTTGGTCGGCCATGATCACCCGTCGATAGGCTTTGACGTTGTTCAGGTCGCGGACGGGGATATCGAAGAGGGTGCGGGAGAGCCTGTTGTAGATCCCGGAGACGAAGGCCTTCTCGTACTTCCCCTGCTTGTACCCCGTGACCATGTCCGCCTCATCGGCGAGGATGGGGGCGCAGAGCCGCGGGATATCCTCCGGGAGAAACTGCAGGTCGGCGGGATAGAAGACGAGGATGTCGCCCTGCGCGGCGAGGTAGCCGGAGCGGAGCGCATCGGCGATCCCACGTTGGGTCCGATGCGTGACCACGCGTAGGAAGGGATGGCGTCGTGCCGCCTCTGCGAGCACGGTCGGCGTCGCATCCCTTGACCCATCGTCGATCACCACCACCTCATAGGCGACCGACTGAGCGGCGATCATCTCGGCGCAGAGTTCCAGGAACCGCGGGAGGTTCTCCGCCTCATCCTTGGCGGGGACGAGGACCGAGACACGCACGGGGCGCAGGAGCGAGGGGGCTGAAGCTGCCATGGGGATAATCGTCATGGGAGGGGCGTCGAAGGGTCAGAGCCGTTTGCGGAGTCGCGCGGAGAGGACACCCAGCTGATCGCGATACTTCGCCACGGTGCGTCGGGCGATCTGCACCCCATCGCGTTCGAGGCGCTCGACGATGGCCTGGTCGGTGAGTGGGGCATGTGGGTCCTCCTCGGCGATCATCCTCTCGATCGCGGCTCGGATGCCACGGGCGGAGACATCATCGCCTTCGCTGCTGCGCAGCCCAGAGGAAAAGAAGAACTTGAGCGAGAGCACCCCCCGCGGGGTCTGCACGAACTTCTCGTTGGTCACCCGGGAGACCGTCGACTCATGCATCCCGATCCCCTCGGCGACCTCGCGTAGGGTGAGCGGCCGCAGGCCCTGGATCCCCTTCTCGAAGAACTCGCGCTGCCGTCCCACGATGAAATGCATGACCTTCAACATCGTCTGGCGGCGCTGCTCGATCGCCTGGATGAGCCACTGCGCCGCACTCAGGCGCGAGGTGATGAACTCCTTGCTCTCGGCATCGAACGTCCGCTTATCACGCACCACTGTCTCGTAGGCACGGCTCAGCTTGAGGCGCGGGAGGTTCCCGTCGTTCACGAAGACGAGGTACTCGTCATCGATCTTCTCGACGATGAGGTCCGGGATCACGTAGTCCGCCGAGCGATCGGCGTAGGCGAGACCTGGCTTCGGGGTGAGGCGCGCGACCGCGTCGGCGGCGGCCTGTACCTCGCCGGGCGCGACCCCGATCCGACGTCCGATCTCCACCCAGCGGTGCGCCAGGAGGTCATCGAAGAACTCGCGGATCAGACGCTCGGCCAATGTGTCAAGGAGGCCCGCCTCGGGGAGCTGGAGCGTCAGGCATTCCTGCAGAGCGCGTGCGCCGACCCCCGCCGGCTCCAATGACTGCACGATCCGCAGCATCCGCTCCACCTCGGGCATGGTGAACCGCGGGGCTTCCCGCTCGTCCTCCGATGCTGCCTCAGCTTGGGCGATGACGGTGTTGATCCCGGAGAGGATCTGGTCCAAGGTCGCGGTGAGATACCCTTCGTCGTTGATGTTGCCGATGAACTCGTCCGCGAGGAGCTGGTCCCGTGGGCTGAGATCGAGGAGCCGTACCTGATCCCGCAGGTGGTCGGAGAGGTCGCGGGCCTCAACGGAGACTGGCTCGACGTACTCACGCACCTCCGATGGGGCTCGGACCCCATCCTGGTCGATCCCGTCGAGGAGGAGATCCTCCCACGGCGCCTCATCATCGATCGTCTCGTCGGCGGGCGCCTCCGTCGAGGTCTCCTCCGCGACGACGTCCAGCGCCTCGCTCTGCTCCTCCGACTCGGTATCGCCGTTCTCGCCCTCCTCGATGAGCTCGAGAAAGGGATTCTCCAGCAGCTCCTGCTTGAGATGCTGCTGCAGGTCGATCAGCGGCATGTAGAGCATGTCCATCGCCTGATAGAGGCGTGGATTCGCTCGCAGCTCCTGCCCGAGCCGCGCCGACTGCTGCAGCCCGCTCTTCACGCCGGCGGCTCGTCGGGTGGCGGTGGGGTCGACTCCGCGGTGGGGACCGCGTCAGGATGCTCTGCACGGAACCGCTCGCGGAGTCGCGCGGTGAGCGTCGGACCGAAGTAGACCTGCGAGACGGTATCGTCGAAGACGAGCTCTTCGACCGTCCCCGAGACTTTAACCGCGCCATCGAACATGATGTAGGCCCGATCCACGATATCAAGCGTCTGCTCGACGTTGTGGTCCGAGATCAGCACGCCGATGCCGCGCCCCTTCAGCGACGCGACGATCTGCTGGATGTCGTGTACCGCGATCGGGTCGACGCCGGCGAAGGGCTCGTCGAGCATCATGAACTTCGGATTGGTCACGAGCGCGCGGGTGATCTCGAGTCGCCGCCGCTCGCCGCCCGACAGCGCGTATGCCTTGCTCGCTCGGAGATGCCTGATGCTCAGCTCATCGAGCAGCTGCTCGAGCCGAGCCTCCTGCTCCGCCCGCGGGATCGGCAGTGTCTCCAAGATCGCGAGGATGTTCTCCTCGACCGTGAGCTTGCGGAAGATCGACGGCTCCTGGGAGAGATACCCGATACCGCGTCGCGCCCGCTGGAACATCGGCATCTCCGTGACCTCCTCACCGTCGATCCGGATCGTCCCCGCGTCGGGCGGGATCAGGCCGACGATGGTATAGAAGGTCGTCGTCTTTCCCGCCCCATTCGGTCCGAGGAGTCCGACGATCTCCCCTTGGCGTAGCTCGAGCGCCACCTGATTCACGACATGGCGCTCGCGATAGGTCTTCATGAGGCCCGAGGCCTGTAGCACACTCTCGCCGCCGGCCGGTGCCGGACGCGGCGTCCAGGCGGGCCGCGCGGGCGGCCCGGCCGGGGTCATCGCGAGCCGGCGGGCCGCCGCACGGAACGCCTCCGGCGCCTCGCGGTGGAACCGCGATACCGCCGAAGCCATCACCATGACGATTGGGGGAGTGGATGGATCGCCCCGGCCAGTTCCTTCGAGCAGGGCCCCCGCCGCGACCAGCCGCGGGATCACCGTCTGCGTGAGGTGTCGCCGTACCTCACTGAGCGAGAGCCGACCGGCCTCCGCCGCGGACTCCGCGCGTCGACCCTCTGCGGAGAGCGCGGCGATGTATTCCATGCGATAGGCGGTCGCCACCTCATGAAAGGGGGCGGTCCCGTCGGGGGTCGCCCACTCACTGATCGCGAGCAGGCACAAGAGGGAGGATCGATCCCCAGCGGTGAGTCGTCGGAGCACCGCATCCATTTCAGCGGGGCTCTGCGCTGACGTCAGCTCGGTCATGGTACCCGCCGCCCGGAGACCGGGGTGGTTGAGGTCGTGGGGGCAGGAGGCTCGGATGCGGGTTCGAGATAGAGTCCCGAGGCACGATCCTGGACATCCACGCGTACGACCTCGCCCGCCTCGAAGCGAACCACGATGATCCGCCCGCGATTGTAACTCAGATTGGGACGGTCCTTCCCGCGCTCCACCGAAGCCAGTTGCTGGAAGGCCCGTGCCGACCCGATGGCCTGGACCTCAGTGAGTCGCGAGGTGGACGCGGTGTCCGTGGGGGTTCGCGGGACGGTCTCGAATCGCGCGATCACCGTGTCGCCGGCGATCCAGTCGGGATCGGGTGAGGTGATGCGGGCGGTGTCGACCTCCGCTCGGGTCATCGCACGCCCGAAGGCCTGCACCTGTTCGAGGATCTGCCTCGGCATGCGCATGTCGATCGAATCCGCTTCCATCTGCTGGCGCTGCGCCTCGGCGAACGCGCGCGTCCCCCACGCCATCACGCGGTCCATCTGCTCATCTGCGATCCGCACGTCGACGGTATCACTTCGCAGGACCACGGAGTCCCCATCGACGCGTGCCTCACCAGCGGCAAGGACGCGCTCGAGCGCCTGGGCCCGCGACCAGAGGTCGATTTCACGTCCCACCATCGTGAACGCACGCTCCCCCGTGCCCATGATGCGCGGCGTCCGTCGGAGACGTACATGTTCCGTCCCCTGATCCAGGAAGGCGGAGTCGGCGGTCGCTTGGAGATCATGCCGGTCCATGACGACGCGACCTCGTGCCCAGACCAAGGAGTCGTTCTCCGACCAGACCTCATCGGC
>VHBP01000070.1 GCA_016871915.1 Gemmatimonadota bacterium | reverse complement strand
CAGCACTAATCAACGGAATACCGACGTGGACAGCGCTCTTCATTGCGACGTGGTAATTTTTCAGCCGTGAGTGGGACCCTAGTAAAAGGGGAGAAAGTAAAGAAGGCCACCATCGCGGGTGGCCTTCATATCGAAATACTAAACTAGTCACTAAACATCGTCAATCAGAACGGCGTAACCGTATGATTTCCATGATGGTAGCAAAACTCATACGTTTTCCGTACATCAGCAAGCCCACGCGATAGATCCGCGCCGCGACCCAGACGCAGGCGACGCTCGCGAGCAGCACCCCCAACAGACTCCCGATGATCTCCCCCGCGCCGACCTGCGTCGCGGTCATCCGCATCGGCATTATGATCGGCGCGGAGAAGGGCACCCAGCTCACGATCTCCGCGAGCCGGCTGTTCGGGTTCGTGAGGATCGGCTGGGCGAAGATGATGCTGAACACCAAGAGCATGATCACCGGCTGCGCCGCCTGTTGCGCCTCCTCCTGGCTCCCGACCATCGCCCCCACCGCCGCGAAGAGCGACGCATAGAGCGTGTAGCCCAGGAGGAAGAAGAGGACGAGCGCGACGAGCACGAAGGGCTCCACCGACGGGAGCCCGACCTGTGGCACCCCCTCGATCCCCATCGCACCGAAGATCTTCGCACGCTGCGTGTAGAACCCAACACTCGAGAGGAGCCAGACCAACTGCTGGGTGAGCCCCACCGCGCCGACCCCGATCACCTTCCCGGCGAGCAAGACATCCGGCGACACACTGGCGACGATCACCTCGGCCACACGCGTGGTCTTCTCCTCGAGCACCCCACGCAGGATCGCCTGCCCATAGAAGATGATGCTGAAGTAGAGGAGGAAGGCGACGCCGAAGCCGAAGATCGAGTTGGCGAGCCCTGAGCCCCCAAGCCCCTCGTCGGTCACGCGATCGGCCTTGAGGCGGACGCGCACCCTCGCGAGCGTCTCCGCCCGTTCGGCGTCGATCCCCGCCGAGGTGAGGCGAGCGGTGAGGAGGGACTGTCGGATCGCGCCCTCGATCGCCTCCATGTCGCCGACGGAACTCGCGTTGCGGCCGGCATAGCGCGCCGCACCCGATGCGACGGTCCCTGAATCGAGGACCAGCACGCCGGCGAGCTCCTTCCGCTGGATCTGCGCGATCAGTTCGCTCTCGCGTGTGGCGAGCTCGGCGGGGCGGAGCTCATCGACCGGCGCGGTGGTCGGGGACGGACCCTGCAGCGTAGGTGCGGCGAGTCGTTGCGCGACGCGCGCACCGAGCCCGGAGCCGGTGGCATCGAGGATGCGGATGTCAGCGACCCGCGCCTCACGCATGCTCCGCACGCTGAGATACGCCGGGAGGATCATGATCCCCCCGAAGAAGAGGGGGCCGAAGAGGGTCACGATCACGAACCACTTGGTCCGGACGCGCTCGAGATATTCGCGGCGGATGACCGCCCAGAGCTTAGCCATGTCCGCTCATCCCCGGCTCGACGCCCGTGGCGCCGACCCGTTCGAGGAAGATCTGATGGAGGGAGGGTTGTACGCGCTCGAACCGTTGGATCGAGGCGCCGCTGCTCACCAGCTGTCGGAGGAAGGTCTGCGCATCCGCGTCACGTGCGAGTTCGACCTCGAAGCTCCGCCCATGGTCGTCGCAGCGCGCTACGAGCGTGCGGTCATCGAGGATCGCGCGAATCTCGTGGCTGGGATCGCTCTCGAGCGCGAGCGCGATGGTGCGCCCCGCATGCGCCCCCTTCACCGCGGCCATCGTCCCGTCGAGGACCTTTGTGCCCCCGGCGATGATGCAGACCGCATCGCACAGCCGCTCGGCGTTGTCCATCAGATGGGTGGAGAAGATCACGGTGCGCCCGCGCCGACGAAGCTCCACTACGGTGTCCTTGAGCGCCTGCGCATTGATCGGGTCGAGCCCGCTGAAGGGCTCGTCGAGGATCACGAGTTCCGGGTCGTGCAAGAGCGTGCCGATGAACTGGACCTTCTGCTGCATTCCCCGCGAGAGCTCATCGACCTTCGCCTTCCCCCAGTCCTTCGCCTCGGTGCGGAGAGTCAGGCGCTCGAGCCACTCATCGATCCGGATGTCAGCGGTCTTCCGATCGATCCCCTTGAGCTCAGCGAGGAACCGGAGGACATCGCGGACCATCATCTTCTTGTAGAGGCCGCGCTCCTCGGGGAGATACCCCACGCGGTCGAGCTGGGACGCAGCATGGTGTGGCACACCGAGGATCCGGATCGACCCCGTGTCGGGGGCGATGATGTTGAGGATCATCCGGATCGTGGTCGTCTTCCCGGCGCCGTTGGGGCCGAGGAGTCCGTAGACCGTCCCAGTGGGGACGGTGAGCGAGAGATCGCGGACGGCGGTGTGCGCCGCGTACCGCTTGGTGACGCCCGAGATCTCAAGGGCGGGTGTCGTCATGGGGTGGGGGCAAGGGGGTGCGGAGGGGAATGTAGGGTCGCGCGCCCCTCCCCGCTTCGCGATACTACGCCGATGCGAATCCAGTCGCTGATCCTCGGGGTGTTGGCCGCTGCGGTGCTCGCCTGTGGCGGGGCGCCGAAGGCGGGGGAGGATCAGGTCCTCGTGGTCTTCAACGCGGGGAGCCTGGCGCGCCCCATCCGGGTGGCGCTCGACACCTTCGCGGCGCGCACCGGAGTCCGGGTGGAGCAGGAGAGCGCGGGCTCGCTCGAATCGGCACGGAAGCTCACGGAACTTGGGAAGATCCCTGACCTCATCGCCTTGGCCGACGCCGAGGTCTTCCCGCGCTTCCTGATGCCCGAGTTCTTGGATGGGTATGTGGCGTTCGCGCGGAACCGGATGGTGATCGCGTACACCGGCCGCTCGCGCTTCTCCCGGGAGATCACCGCCGACAACTGGTGGCAGATCCTCCAGCGTTCTGGGGTGGAGACGGGGCGATCGGATCCGCAGCTCGATCCCAACGGGTACCGCACGATGCTCGTCTGGCAGCTGGCCGAGCGGTTCTATGGCGAGCCCGGACTCGCGGCGCGGCTCGAGGCGGTTCACCCGCCACGCAATGTGCGTCCCAAGGAGGCCGATCTCGTCGGGCTCCTGCAGGCGGGGGAGTTCGACTACATCTGGTCGTACGAGTCGATGGCGCGCGCGCTCGGCTTGCCATTCGTCCAGCTCCCCAACGGGATCGATCTCAGTCCGCCCGATTCGGCAGAGTCTTATGCACGCGCCAAGATCACGGTGCGAGGCGCGCGCGCAGGGGACTCGGTCACCTTCGTCGGATCACCGATCGTGTATGGGTTCGGTGTCCCTCGTGCAGCGCCGCATCCAGCGGTCGCGGAGCGCTTCGCGCGGTTCCTGATCTCGGGGGAGGGGCGTGCGATCCTGCGACGTGAGGGGCTCGATGCGCTAGAGAATCCGGTGCCGCAGGGGACTGCCGCGCCATGGATGGTGCCGTGAGTCATTCGTCGACTGAGCACGCTGGTCTCGATGCGCGTGGATCGCGTGCGATGGCTCGCGTCCTGAGCATCCTCGCTGCCCTCGCGGGGTCGTTCCTCTTGCTCTTCTTGGCGGCGCCCATCGCCGAATTGGTCGGGGTAGGCGGCGCCGAGGGGTTGAAGCGGCTGGTATCCGATGGCGAACTGCGCGGCTCGCTCCTGCTGACCGCGCTCTGCGCGACCGCTGCCACCCTGATCGGTGTCTTCACCGCGACTCCGCTCGCCTATCTCTTGGCGCGTCGCACCTTCCCGGGACGTGCGCTGCTTGCGGCGATCTTGGACCTCCCGTTGCTCATCCCACACCCCGTCGCGGGCATCGCGCTCCTCCTCCTGCTCGGGCGCGAGAGCGCCGTCGGTGGAGCGGCGCTCGAGATGGGGCTTCGCATCGTCGG
This sequence comes from Gemmatimonadota bacterium, assembly GCA_016871915.1. GTDB lineage: Bacteria > Gemmatimonadota > Gemmatimonadetes > Gemmatimonadales > Gemmatimonadaceae > Pseudogemmatithrix. The sequence goes on along the minus strand of VHBP01000070.1, from coordinate 2,533 downwards.
CACCCCGATCGGGATCATCGCGGCGATGCTCTTCGTCTCCGCGCCGCTTTTCGTCAGCGGGGCGCGTGAAGCCTTCGCGAAGGTCGATCCGCGCTACGAAGGGGTCGCCCGTACACTGGGCGATACCCCCTGGCGCGCCTTCCACCGCGTGACCCTCCCCCTCGCAGGCCGAGGCCTCCTCGCCTCCTCGGTGGTGATGTGGGCACGTGCGGTGAGCGAGTTCGGGGCGATCGTCATCCTCACCTACAATCCAAAGGTCGTGAGCGTGTTGAGCTATGACCGCTTCACGAGCTTCGGATTGTCAGAGGCGCTCCCGGTCGCGGCGGCGCTCGCGATCCTCGCGCTGATCCCCCTCACCGTGCTGCGCGCGCTCCGCCCCGATACCGGGATGGAGCGATGATTACCCTCGAATCCCTCTCCGCCACCAAGGGGCGCTTCGCGCTCCACGAGGTGAGTTTCACGCTCGAGCGTGGCGCGTACGGCGTGGTGATCGGGCCCGCTGGGGCAGGGAAGACCACGCTCCTCGAAGTCGTCGGGGGACTCCTTGCCCCGCGCACCGGTCGACTCCATCTCGACGGCCGCAACATGCGAGGCGTCCCCCCTGAGGATCGTGGGATCGGGCTCGTCTATCAGCACGCGTTCCTCTTTCCGCATCTCTCGGTCCGTGAGAACGTCGCGTACGGTGCCGCTGATGCCGCCACGCTCGATGAAGCGATCGACCGGATGGGGGTCACGCCGCTCCTCGCTCGAGATGTGCGCAGTCTCTCCGGCGGTGAGCGGCAACTCGTCGCGCTCGCGCGTGCCCTCGCGCGTCGACCGCGCATCCTCCTTCTCGATGAACCCTTCAGCGCGCTTGACCCGCGTCGTCGCGTCCTGATCCGTCGTGAGGTGCGTGCCCTGCACCGCGCCTGGGGGCTCACCACCCTCCAGGTGACGCACGACTTCGCCGAGGCGGGGATGCTCGGTGATCAGGCGATCCTCCTCGATGGGGGGCGCATCCTGCAGGCGGGAGCGCCCGCCGAGGTCTTCCGACGGCCTGCCTCACCCTATGTGGCAGAGTTCCTCGGTGCGGAGAATGTGCTGGCCGGGGCCGCACGTGACTTAGGTGAGGCGGCGCCCGATTGGCTCGATGGCGACCCGCGCGAGTACGCGCAGGGTCATCGCGCCTTCGCCTTCGAATCCGAGGGACTCACCCTCTATGCGGTGGGTGACTTCGTCCCCGGCGCCGGGCATGCGGTGATCCGCGCGGAGGAGATCACCCTCGCGCGCGGCCAGACGCACGACTCGGCGCGCAACCGATTCTCCGGGCGCATCACGGAGCTCGTCACCCTCGGCGCACTCACGCGCGTCACGGTCGATGTGCGCGGGACCCCGATCGTCGCGGCACTCACCACGCGGTCGGCGCAGGAGCTCTCGCTCGAGCCCGGACTCGCTGTGGTGGTCACCTTCAAGGCGATGGCGGTGCATCTCTGTTGAGAGGCACCGCCATCGGGTCCTGCATCGATCCGACCGCGTCAGCTCACCACGCGATCCCGTAGTCCTCACCGTGATTGCTCGCCGCACCCCAGAAGCTCCCGCGCGCCCGGTCGAACATGATCGCCGTGATCGGTCCTGAGGTCTTGTTCGCGAACTCCATCACATAGCCGCGCCGCCGCAGATCCTCGCGCACCCAGTCAGGGATCTTGTCGTTGAGCTGGATCCGGCCTGGTCGCGCATCGTGCAGCCCGAAGCTCGAACGCATCTGATAGCTGTGGAACCCCGGATGCTCCGCGGCCTGCTGTGGGGTCTGGCCGAACTCCACCATCGCGAGGAAGAACTGCAGGAGATCCTGATCCTGCGTGTCGCCCCCCTGTACGGAGAAGGCCATCCAGGGCTGGCCCTCCTTGAGCGCGATCGTCGGCGTCAGTGTCACGCGCGGCCGCTTTCCCGGCTCGATCACGTTGAACGGCCCATCCTCGGCGCGCGTCACGAACGACTGCGCACGCTGTGAGAGCCCGATCCCCGTGCGCCCCGCGATCACCGCCGGCACCCACCCGCCGCTCGGCGTGATCGAGACCATCCACCCCGCCTTGTCTGCGGCCTGGATGCTCGTCGTGCCACGCGTGAACGCCTCATGGAAGGCGGCATCATCTTCAGCGCCGCCGATCGTGCCACCTGAGGAACCGCCGCGTGCCGCGGAATCCGCGCGCGGACCGGTGGTGCTCCACTTCGAGAGCAGCTCGGTGAACGGATTGGTCCCTCCTTGGAATGGATACGGATCGCCCGGCTTCACCGCGGCATCGTTCTTGTCCGCACTCATCTGCGCCCACCGCGCCTTCGCGTACGCCTTGCTCATCAACCCCTGCACCGGCTCCTCGGGTGGGAACGCCGGATCACCGTAGTAGAAGTCACGATCGGCGTAGGCGAGGTTCATCGCCTGATAGATCGTGTGCATGTACTGCGCGCTGTTGTAGCCCAGTCCCTTGAGATCGACGTTCTCCAACATGTTGAGGGCCTGCAACATCACCGGCCCCTGCTGCCAGATCGGAAGCTT
>VHBP01000069.1 GCA_016871915.1 Gemmatimonadota bacterium | reverse complement strand
GGCCGAGCAAGGTCTTGGAGAGCCCAACCCGTGCCCCCCACTCCTGACGCTCACCCAGCGGGGCACGCCCGCCGGTGAGGGGATTCTCCGCCTGATCGCGACTCCCCGAGAGGGAGAGCCGGAGCTGCTGCGGGAGCTCCCAGTCGGTCTCGAGCGCCACGCTCGAGAGCCGCTGCCGATACGCCACGGGCGCGGCGGCACCGAGGGTCTCGTCGTAGTCGATCGTCGCCGAGCTGACGCCGAGCCCGATCTCGCCACGCGATCCGATGGAGTGCTCGAGGATCAATCGCGTGGTCGTCGTGGCATCGTCACCGCGTTCGGTGGTGCCGACGGTGCGATAGCTGCTGTCGGTGTACTGATCGATGCGCTGGGTGCCGCGCGTACGTCCGAGTCGGAGATCGATCTGCCCGCTCCCGAATGGCGTCGGGCGCCATCCGGTACCGGCGGAGAGGATCGCGACATCACGATCGACCTGCGGAATCCGCCAGAAACGCGGGGTGAGGAGATGATCCTCGGCCATCACGCCGCGCGCGCCGCGTGCCCCGGTGAGGGTGACGCCGAGTGAGGCGCCATTCACGGTGGTATAGCGGACACCACCCACGTAGTCGCGCTGCGTGAGGTCGGTGTTGTCGCGTCGGCCGCTCGTCACACGTCGTGAGAGCGCATCGGGGGCGATGAGATCGGGGCGATGCCGCACACCCCCGCCACCGAGCACGGCGAGCGTGCCGGTGCCGAGGGTGATCGGAGCGCCGCTCGATCCCGAGAAGCCGAGCGCGCCGGTCTGGTCAGTGCCGAGCGACAGGAAACGACGCGGCGCGGTGAGCCCCTCGGTGAGGCCCACCTCGATCGTCCCGCTGCTCACGTTGGGGCCGAGCATCAGGGAGGAGAGGGTGCGTCCGACGCGGATCCCGGAGGCGGCGCTGAGCGGGATGACCGAGGCATCGGTGCGCGAGTCCCATCCGAGGGTGAGGGGGACCCCTTCGAGGAGGACCGCGGGTTGGCGCGAGTCGCTCGCGCGCAGTGAGAGCTCGGTCTCGCCGCGTGAGTTAGTGCGCACACCGACGAAGGGGACGGTGCGGAGCACCGCGTCGAGATTTGCCGCCGGGGCGGTGCGCACCGAGTCGACGGCGACCTCGACTATCGCGGAGCCCCCCACAGCGCGGGCGCGTTGCCGTTCGCGTACGACGACAGGGTGGAGGGGCTTGGCGGTGCTATCGGGGCGGGCCGAAGGGGCGGGCTGCTGCGCGCCGGCGAGGGCGGGCGCGAACACCGCGAGGGCGAGGGCGAATCGACGCGAGCGCATCGGGAGAGCTACGCAAGCGCCACGTGGAGCGCTGACCGTCACCCTCGGCACGCCCTCAGTGCGCGCGTAGGAAGTCGATCAGCCGCGCATGGACCAGCGCCGACCGCTCGAGCATCGGGAGATGCGCCGCGGAATCGACCGGGAAGAACTCCGCCGCCGGGATCCCCTCGCGCACCACCGTGCTCCCCTCGAACGGGGTCACGCGGTCCTCGCGCCCCCAGAGCAATAGCACCGGGCGCCCCGTGGCGCCGACCTCGCGGTAGAGCGCCGGGAGATCGGTGCGCGCGAGCTGCTGCCGCGTGCGCAGGATCGCGCGACCGAACCCCTCGTAGCGCTGCTGCGTGCGGTAGCGCTCCTCCCAATCGGGGAAGGCCTCGGGGTGGAGGAAGTCGGTTGGTTGTCCTGCCGCCATCTTCGGGACCTCGAGCACCTGCCAGAGCCAGGGGCCGATCAGGGGAAGAGCGTACCGCGCCGGCATCGCGCGTGACGCGAACACCGGATCGATCAACGTCAGCGATCGCACGCGCCGCGGATACGACCGCGCGAAGTGACCGGTGACGAAGCCGCCGTACGAGACACCGACGATGTCGACCGGGCCGGGGAGGCCGAGCGAGTCGAGGAGCCCCTTCAGTTGGCGATCGGTGAGGTCGCCGTCGTGGTCGGTGTCGGGACGGTCGGACCACCCGCGGCCGTAGAGGTCGAGTCGGATCGTGCGGAACCCCGCCGCGGTGAGTGCGGTGACGGTCGAGTCCCAGATGTAGTATGGGACGGACATCCCATGCACGAGGAGGACGGGGCGTCCGGTGTCGGGCCCCGCCATCCCATAGTGCGTGGCGCCGTCGGGGAGATAGACGAACTCCCCCGGGGCGAGCCGTCGCGCCGCCCCGGTGAGTTCGCGGTCCTCGGGATCACGCCCGTTCGCGAGCGCGCCCATGAGCACGACGGTCCCAAGGACGATCGCGAGCCATCGACGGGCCCCACCGCGCGGGGTCATCTCAGCCCCCCGACCCGATCTGCCGCGTGTACTTCACGGTCAGCGACCGCGCCAACGGCTGCCGCCATCGCGTGAAGCTGTCCGCCAGCTCCCCATCATTGAGCACGATGAACAGCCCCGTCCCCGCGGTGTTGAGCCAAGCGAATCGCAGATTGGCCGTGAACGCCTCGGCCTGATTGTTGTACTGCGTCAGCGTCTGCACGAAGACCCGCGGCGTGAAGAAGTAGGCGAGCTTCACCCCGATCAGCTGGCGGATGAAATCCCCCTGCTCGAGGTTCACGTCCTGATAGTCGACGACGAGTGACGACGAGAAGACCGCGCCGGCGCGCGCGGTGACGGAGACGTTCGCCCCCGACCGCGTCCCCGTATAGAACTCCCCCGCCTCGAGTCGCGCGAGGAAGGAGAGGGGCGCGCTGGGGTCGCTCCCCCAATCGATCCCCGGCACGGTGAAGCGATACTGCCCCGGCGGGAGGACGACGCCCGGCGCGATCGTGAAGGGACGCTGCAACCCCTCGGTATAGATGTTCACTTCGGGACCGAAGCGCCCCCCGGTGTTGAATTCGACCTCGGTGAGGTCGATATGCATCCACGACGACTGCAGGAAGCCATCGGTCCCCACCCAGCGGCGGAGACTCACATGCGGGTTCCACTGCCGCACCTGTTTCCAGTTCTGACTCCGCACGAGCCGCATCAACATCAGCTCGTCGAAGCGATACCCCGCCGGCCGACTCATGAAGCCGACCTCGGGGTTGAAGGCCTCGCCCACACCGAGCACGCGCACCGAGTGATTCCAGTCGCGCGTCTGATACGCGAGGCGTCCGCTCCACGCGGTGGCATCGCCGCGCCGCCCCGGCGTCTCCGAGTGTCCGACCCAGGCATCCGCCGTCCAGTCCTGCCCGATCCCAAGCCGTCCATCGGCGCCGATCACCCGATTGAAGTCGCGCGCATCGCCGGTGGCGGTGCGCTGCACGGCGATCACCCCGACGCGTGAGCGCGCCGAGAGCTCCTTGAGGGCGCGCGCGACGGTGTACGCGTTGCCGACCACACCAGGCGTATCATCGGTCACCATCTGCAGGGCGCCGACGGTGAGCCCGCCCACGCGCCCGGTGAGCCGCGCGCCGCCGAGGATCGGCTGCGGCTGCCCTGTGGCGCCGTCGATCCCGATGCGGCGGGTGAAGAAGAGATCGACCGCCTGTGGTGTTCCCGCGGCGAAGACCCCCGCGTTCTCCAAGAAGAAGGGCCGCTTCTCCGGGAAGAAGATGGGGAAGCGTGTGAGGTTCGTGCGCTGCTCGTCCACCTCAACCTGCGCGAAGTCGGTGTTGTAGGTGAGGTCGAGCGTGAGACTCGGCGTCACCCCGTACTTGGCATCGATCCCCCAGGCCCCCGTCGTCGCGAACGCCGATTGCGTGGCGTAGGTGCGCGAGGAGCTACCGAGGGAGTAGGGGGTCACCGTCGCGATCCGCTGCGCGGGGACGGCGAGTCCCGTGAGGGTCCCCGCCTGCGAGAGCCGTGTGATGGAGAACTGGCGCGAGACCTGCGACCAGAGCGCTTCTTCGTTCCGGCGTCGGATCCCCCGCATGATGTTGAGGCCCCAATCCTGCGTCGCCCCGCCGCCGTAGCGCAGAGTATAGAAGGGGATCCGGAACTCGGCGTACCAGCCGAGGGAGTCGCGCGAGGTGCGGACCGTCCAGCTCGCGTCCCAGTTGAGGTTGATCCCGCCCATCGAGCCCGCCTGCGCGCGGTTCTGGCCCGCTTGGAAGACGCCGCCTCCCTCGCCCTCACGGATCACCTGCGCATCGTGCTCGATTCCGGATGGGGTGGTGCCGAAGAGGAAGCCGTTCTGTCGATCGAGATAGGTATCGAGGATGATGGCGAAGTAATCGCTGTTGGTGAGGGTCACGTCGCGGATCGTCTCGCTGGGGACGATGAGCTGGGGTTCTCGGTCGTAGAGCCAGGCGCCCACGTAGAGGGCGGTGCCGTCGGTGAGGAGGCGGACCTCGGTGCGCTCGGTGACGGGGGTCCCCTCGTAGGGCTCGCGCTGGACGAAGTCGGTGAGGGCAGGGGCCTCGCGCCAGGCGGTCTCATCGAGTCGGCCGTCGATGACGGGCGGGGAGGTGATCGGGGTGGCACGACCGACGCGGGGGGTCGGGGTGGTGGCGGGGCGCGTGGCCATCGGCTGGGCGGCGACCGACTGTGTGCCCATCGCGAGCGCGGCGACGACGACGAGGTGGGCGAGTGAGCGCCGCGGGCGGCGGTGCGCGGACGGACGGGGCAGGGCGAAGTGGACCATGGTGGGAGGAACCTAACCTTTCCGGGCGCCGCTCCGCGCCGTACGTTCCCGCGGTTCCGACGTTCCCCTGTGGTCGGTCCGCGCGGCCGACCCGTCACGCCCCGAGGTCTGGATGTCTCGACTCTCCCGCCGCGTCGCCCGCTGGTCCGGCGTCGCCCTCGTCGCCCTCCTCGCCGCGCGTAGCACCCCCCTCGGCGCCCAGCTCCCGACGGGGGTGAAGGCCGGTCCCTGGATCGACCTCCTCGCCGGTGGTGCCGCGCCCCATTGGCGCACCTATCGTGAGAGCTCGCTCGAATCGGGGTGGCGCTACGACGCCGCCACCAAGACCCTTCGACGCGAACGGGGGAAGGACATCGTCACCAAGCAGCAGTTCGGTGACTTCGAGCTCGAGCTCGAGTGGAAGGTCGGCCCCAAGGGGAACAGCGGGATCTTCTACCGTGCCACCGAGGCGACAAGGGTCATCTATGAGAACGCCCCCGAGATGCAGGTGCTGGACAACGCCGGTCACAAGGACGGCCTGAGCCCCCTCACCTCGGCGGGTGCCAACTACGCGCTCTATGCTCCACCGCGCGACGTCTCCAAGCCGGCCGGGCAGTGGAACGCCGTGCGGATCGTCGCGGTGGGTCCCCATGTGGAGCATTGGCTCAACGGGGTGAAGCTCTTGGAGTATGAGCAGGGATCGCCCGCGTGGCAGGCCCTCGTCGCCAAGTCGAAGTTCGCGCAGTGGCCGCCCTACGGGCTCGCGATGCGCGGGCATATCGGACTCCAGGATCACGGCGACGTGGTGGAGTTCAAGAACATCCGCATCCGGGAGCTCTCGAAATGACCAAGGTCAAGCTCGGCGCGATGATGTTCCTCCAGTACTTCATCTGGGGGAGCTGGGGGGTCCCGATCGTGAACTACCTCGGTCGCGGGCTTGGCTTCGATGACGCGCAGAAGCCGATCCCCTTCACGGTGATGGCGATCGCCGCGCTGGTGACCCCGCTCTTCATGGGGATCATCGCCGATCGGTTGGTGAACGCCGAGAAGTTGATGGCGGCGTTGCATCTCGCGGGCGCCGCGGTGATGTGGATCGCGTCGAGCCAGACGGAGTTCGTCCCCTTCGCCTCGACCTTCCTCCTCTATGCGCTCTGCTACACGCCGACGCTCGCCCTCGCGAACAACATCGCCTTCCAGCAGGTGACGAGCTCCGAGAAGGAGTTCCCCGCGATCCGCGTGATGGGGACCGTGGGATGGATCGCCGCTGGGATCCTGATCGGGAAGTTCCTCCAGGTGGAGGACTCCAATGTGCCGATGCGCATCGCCGCGATCGCGGGAGGAATCACCGGATTGTTGTCGCTGACGCTCCCGCCGACGCCGCCCAAGGGCGGGGATCGCCCCTTCCGCGTCTCGGACGCGCTCGGGCTCGATGCCCTTGGGATGCTCAAGCATCGCGACTTCGCGGTCTTCATGCTCGGGAGCTTCTTGGTCTCGATCCTCCTGCAGTGGTATCACGCCTCCACCAATGATTTCCTGAACGAGATCGGCGTCGCGCAGCCGGCGTTCGTGATGACCTTCGGGCAGATGATCGAGGTGGGCTTCATGCTCCTCCTCCCGGTGCTCCTCATGCGCTTCGGGATCAAGGGGATCATGCTCGTCGGCGTGCTCGCCTGGGCGCTCCGCTACTACGCCTTCGGCGCGGGCGATGCCGGCACGGGGATGTGGTTGATCTACGCCGGGATCCTCCTCCACGGGATCTGCTTCGACTTCTTCTTCGTGAGTGGGCAGATCTATACCGATCAGCGCGCCGGTGTCGCCATGCGTGGCGCCGCGCAGGGGCTCCTCACCCTCGTCACCAACGGCCTCGGCTTCCTCGTCGCGACGATCGTCGCGGG
>VHBP01000068.1 GCA_016871915.1 Gemmatimonadota bacterium | reverse complement strand
CGATGCCGCAGTTGATACCCGCGCACGCCGGCATTCTCGAGTCGCTCGCCAAGTTCTCGGTCGAGCCCGCCCCACTCGAGGCGCTCGTCGAAGCCATTCACCCGGATGAGATCCTCGCGCCAGACCGCCGCGTTGTGCCCATTGAAGGTCGCGCCGGTCGGGGTGAGACGATCGAGCACCGTCGCCATCGTCGGCCCCCAGGCGAGTCGCTGCAGCCGGCGACTCCACGGGGTCCCATGAGCCCGGAGCCACCGCGCGTCTGTCGCCCGGCCTTCCAGGACATCCTCTCTGGTGATCGCCTCGCTCGTCGCCATGGGGAGCTTGAGGTACCCCCCGGAGCCGAAGCGTCCGGGGCGTGCCGCCGCCACATGCACGGCCAGCAGATCGGCACGCGGGATGCAGTCCCCATCGGTGAAGAAGCAGTACGCCCCCACCGCCTTCGCGATCGCGGCGTTCAGGATGGTGCATTTCCGGAACCCCGCCTTCGGGTGCCAGACATGCCGCACCGCATAGGGGAGCTCGGCGCGCATCCGCTCGATCAGCTCGGCGGTGGGGGCATCCGAGCCGTCATCGGCCACAAGGAGCTCGAAATCGGTGACGGTCTGGGCCGCGAACCCCCAGAGCACCTTCGCCAGCCAGTGTGGGTTGTTATACGTGGTGACGATGACGGACAGGCGCATCGCGGGGCGATTACTTTTTGAGGGTTCCGCGACGGCGGGGCATCGGGGAAACGTAGTGGTCGCCTGAGGGCGAGGATAGCGCGCGAGGAGGCGTCGTGGGGAATCGGTCGGACCGGAGCACAGCGGCCCGGTACATCATCGGCGTGGACCTCGGCGGCACGAACATCGTCGTGGGGGCGATGCGCGCGGACGGCGCGACGCGTCATGCGATGCACTCGGTGCCGACCCAGGCCGATGAAGGGTCCGACGCCGTCGTCGCGCGCATCGCCGCCGCGGTGGAGCGGACGATCGCCGAGACCTGCGCGGAGACGGGCGCGACGCGCGACGACATGCTCGGCGTCGGGATCGGGTCCCCTGGCCCCCTCGATCGTGAGACGGGGATCGTGATCTTCACGCCGAATCTCGGGTGGCGCGACTTCCCGCTCCGTGACCGCGTGAGCGCGGCGGTGGATCTCCCCGCCACGCTGGACAACGACGCCAACTGCGCGACGCTGGGCGAATGGTGGGTGGGCGCCGCGCGCGGCGCGCGCCATGTCATCGGCCTCACGATCGGTACGGGGATCGGTGGCGGGATCATCCTCGGCGGACAGCTCTTCCATGGCGCGAGCGATGCCGCCGGGGAGCTCGGCCACACCTCGATCGACGCGACCGGACGACGCTGCGGGTGCGGCAACTATGGCTGCCTCGAGGCCTATGCCTCGGGACCGGCGATCGCCGAGCGGGCGCGCGAGGCGTTGGCGGGGGGCGAGACCTCGATGCTGTCGACGATGGTGGATGGGGATCTCACGCGCATCACCGCCGCGACGGTCTATGAGGCAGAGCAGCGCGGCGACGTGGTCGCCGCTCACGTGGTGCGCGACACCGCGAAGTTCCTCGGGATCGGTGTCGCCAACTTCCTCAACATCTTCAACCCCGAGGTGGTGGTGCTCGCCGGCGGGGTGACGCAGGCGGGGGATGCGCTCTTCGAGCCGCTCCGCGCCGAGGTGCGGCGCCGCGCCTTCACACCGGCGGTCGAGGCCTGCCGCATCGTGCCAGGGACGTTGGGAGGGAGCGCCGGGGTGATCGGCGCGATCGCGACCTTCGCCCAACGGCACGGGCTCGCATGACGAGGCCCCCCGCTTCGGACGCCCGCCGCCCGAAGCGCCTCGGTGTCCTCGGGAGCTTCGTCTGGGATGTGATCCATGGGCGCGACGTGCGCTCCACCCCCGTCGAGGAGTGGGGGGGGATCACCTATGCCTTGAGCGCCGCCGACGCCGCGCTGCCCGAGGATTGGCAGCTCGTCCCGCTGGCGAAGGTCGGCTTCGACCTCGCCCCACAGGCGCGGCGATTCGTCGGGACGCTGCGCCATGCCGCCCCCGAGGCGCTCCCGATCGAGGTCCCGCATCTCAACAATCGCGTCACGCTCCGCTATCACTCGGATGAGCGTCGGAGTGAATGTTTGATGGGCGGCGTGCCCCCGTGGAGCTGGGCCGGGCTGCAGCCCCTGCTCCGCGGCCTGGATGCGCTCTACATCAACCTCATCAGCGGATTCGAGCTCGACCTCGCCACGGCGCAGCTCATCCGCCAGCACTTCCGCGGGCCGATCTACTGCGATCTTCACTCCCTGCTCTTGGGGATGGAGACCGATGGTCACCGCACCTACCGGCCGTTGCCCGAGGTGGCGGCGTGGTGTGCCTGCTTCGACTTCCTGCAGGTGAACGAGGACGAGCTCGCGATGCTCGCCCCTGACGGGCTTGCCCTCGCGGCCACCGCGATGGGCGTAGGGGTCCGCCATCTGCTGGTGACGCTGGGGAAACAGGGGGTGGCGTACTTCGCCGCACCTGGGACCGAGGGGGCGCTGGATCCCGCGCACCGCGATCGACAGACGGGCGGCGCCCTGCGGACGGCCCGCATCCCGGCGAGCCCCCTGCGGATCGAGGGGCCAGGCGATCCCACCGGGTGTGGCGACGTCTGGGGGGCGACCTATTTCTCTCGGCTCTTGGCGGGCGATATTATGGACGTAGCGCTCCATCGTGCCACCGATGCGGCCGCGCGGAACGTAGAGCATCGGGGTGCCACCGGACTCGCCCATCACCTCCGCGGAGAACTGCACCTCCTGTGACCGCCGTCCTCACCGTCCCTGCCTCCCTCGATGAGGCCCAATTCGAATCGGTGATCGAGCAGCTCGCCGCGGTCCCCACCGAGGCGAAGCTCCTCGTCGATGCACGGCACTGTCGGTTCGCGACACCCTACGGCCTGACCGCCCTGCTCTGTCTCGCCCAGTCGCGCGTCGAGCGGCCCGACTTCGCGCCGCCCGAGGACGAGCAGGCGCTGAGCTACTGGGCCCGCGCGCAGTTCTTCAAGTACGCCGAGGAGCTGTACACGATCCGTGGCACCGTGCCCAAGCGCGCCGCAAGTGGCGATTCCGATGTGCTCCTCGAGGTGACGCCGGTCAACGGCAACGAGGATGTGCAGGGGATCGTCCGCCGGATCCAAGAGAAGGCGCAGCAGATCCTCAACACGACGCTCGATCTCGAGCCGCGCTCTACGATGGGCTTCAGCATGACCCTCTCCGAGGCCGCCTCGAACATCATCGAGCACGCGGGACGCGGCGGGTGGGTGATGGTCCAGCGTTACAACTGGGCCAAGCGCCGCGTGGGGCGCGATGTGGTGCAGATCGCGGTCTGTGATGCCGGCATGGGCTTTCGCGCCTCGCTCGAGGGGAGCCGTGCGCGCGCCCTCGCCGATCGGTGGGATGACCAGACCGCGCTCGAGGCCGCCGTGATCCAGGGCGTGAGCCGCTTCGCCGATCCGGGCCGCGGTCAGGGGATCAAGGGGATGCGCGGCTGGGTGCATCGCATCGACGGGAAGCTCACGGTGCGCAGCGGCACGGCGCGCATCGTGCCGATCATTCCCGATTGGGATGAGGACGTCCCGTTGCAGGGCGGTCTCCTACCGTTCCCAGGGGCGCAGATCAACGTGATCATCCCACGCCGGATGGCGCCGCCATGAGCCACATCGACCTCTCCGTCGCCCTCGACGCCGCCGCCCCCGAGGCGCATCACCACCTCGTCACGCGGCGCACGGGCGCCGTGGTGCGGACGGTGATCGAGCGACAGATCGCGAAGCTCGCGGAGGGCTCCGTCGCCGTCCTCGACTTCTCGCAGATCGGGGTGCTCGATCGCAGCTGTGCCGACGAGTTCGTCGCGAAGTTGGTGCTCCCACTCACCATGGAGCGGCCGAGTCGCGAGAGCTATGTGGTGCTCGTCGGCGTGAGCGAGGGCCATCTCGATGCGATCGAGGCGGTGCTCGAGGCGCACCGACTCGCGCTGGTCGTCCGCTTCGACGATGGGGTCACGCATCTCGTCGGGACGGTCTCCGCGCTCGAGCGGCAACTCTGGGAGTGCGTCATGGCCCGCGCCGGCGCCGCGGTGGAAGAGGCGGCGGAGGCGGTGGGCCTCGCCCTGGAGGAGGCCCAAGCGACGCTTGAGGAGTTGGTGCGCCGTCGGTTGCTGCGCCGACTCGATGACGCCTTCGCCCCATTGGGAGCACCGGCCTGATGGCCCGCGGGTTTCCCCCTCTCCAGGTCGGGGCGTTCATCGCCACGCGTCGCGGGGATGCCGAGCGTGGCCCGCTGCTCCGTCTCCACCCGGTGGACGCCGAGCAGCGGCTCATCCGAGCGGGCGAACTCGTCTGGGTCTACGGCCCACGCCGGCACGAACTCGCCCCCGTGGTCTTCGACGACACCCTGCCGCGTGGCTTCGTCGTGGTGCGCGATCTCGCCGGACTCGCGGTGACCGAGACCGTCCGGCTCGTGAAGCACGATGTGCGCTCGCGTCCCATCCTCACCTCGGCCCTCGCCCCGGATGCCTGATCGTCCCACGCCGCGCTTCGGGCGCGCCACGCTCGCGATCCATGGGGCGCGCGAGGCGCACGCCCCGGGCGACGCCGTGGTCGAACCGCTCGTCCAGTCGGTCAACCACCTTCAGGCGCTCGGGACCGGTGAGGGGCTGCGCTACACCCGCTATGGCAATACGCCGAACGCCGAGCGCGTGCAACGCCGCATCGCGATGCTCGAGGGCGCCGAACGTGCACTCCTCCTCTCGAGCGGGATGGGCGCGACCGCCTGTGGGCTCTTCGCGCTCCTCGAGCCCGGCGATCACCTGGTCTCCTCGCGCTACATCTACGGCGGGACGCATCGGCTCTTCTTCGAGGAGTTCGTCCGCGTCGGGATCACGATCACCCTCGTGGACCCATTCGATCCGACGGCCATCGCCGCGGCGATCCGTCCCGAGACGAAGGTGATCTTCCTCGAGTCGCCGGTGAATCCCACCTGCCGCGTCCTCGACATCCGCCCCACGGCGGCGCTCGCCACGGCGCGTGGCATCACCCTCGTCGTCGACTCGACCTTCGCGAGCCCGATCAACTTCCGCCCCATCGAGCAAGGGGCGCACGTGGCGATCGAATCCGCGACCAAGTACCTGAATGGGCATCATGATGTCCTGATGGGGGTGGTCTCCGGTACGAGCGCCTACATCGAGCGGGTGCTACAGAAGGAGATGCTCTGGGGGCAGACCCCGGACCCCTTCGCCGTCTGGCTCCTCGAGCGTGGCCTCAAGACCCTCGCGGTCCGCGTGGAGCGGAGCAACGCCTCGGCGCTGGCGATCGCCGAGTGGGCCGCGACGCATCCCGCATTCCGTCAGGTGCATCACCCCGGCCTGCCGATCCATCCCGATCATGCGGTCGCCAAGGCGACGCTCGACGGCTTCGGCGGCATGCTCGGCCTCGAACTCGCGGGGGGCGGCCCTGCCGCCGATCGGTTCCTGCAGCGACTGCAGCTCGTGACGCATGCGCCAAGCCTTGGTGGCGTGGACACCCTCGTGAGCGAGCCGCGCTTCACCTCGCACAGCAAGATGACCGCCGAGGAACGTGCGGCGATCGGGATTCCCGATGGCTTCCTGCGGTTCAGCATCGGGCTCGAGGCCGTAGATGATCTGATCGCCGACCTCACCCAAGCCCTCGCATGAGCACCATGGTCGGCTTCACCCGCGTGACCAAACAGTACCCCAAAGGGGTCACGGCACTCGACGAGGTCTCCTTTCAGCTGAACCGCGGGGAGTTCGCCTTCCTCACCGGTCCTTCCGGTGCGGGCAAGAGTTCGATCCTCAAGTTGATCTTCGTGGAGGAATACGCGACGTCGGGGGAGGTGAAGGTGATCGGCCAGAGCTCAGTGACGCTCACCCCGAAGAATATCCCCGTCTTGCGCCGCAAACTGGGCGTGGTCTTCCAGGATTTCCGACTGCTCCCCGATCGCACCGCCGCCGAGAACATCGCCTTCGCACTGGAGGTCACGGGGGCGCCGCCCTCGCGGATCGACCCCAAGGTGCTGCGCGTGCTGGAGCAGGTGGACCTTCGGGAGAAGGCCGAGGCGCGTCCCCACGAGCTCTCGGGTGGGGAGCAACAGCGCGTCGCGATCGCTCGCGCCCTCGTGAACGACCCGCTGCTCCTCCTCGCCGACGAACCCACCGGGAACCTCGATGAGCGCTCGGCCCGGAGCATCCTCGACCTGTTGCGCGAGATCAACCGCGCCGGCACCGCCATCCTGATGGCGACGCACGATCTCGCCCTCGTCCGCGCGACCTCGTTCCGCACCCTCGAACTACATCATGGGCGCCTCGTCTTCGACTCGAGCACGATAACGTCGGATGCGACGGCGACCCGCCCCGGTGGATCCCCGTCATGAGACTCGCCCTGCGCGAAGCACTCCTCGCCTTCCGTCGTGCCCCGATGCTGAGCGTACTGAGCATCACGACCATCGCGTTCTCCCTCTTCGCCTTCGACCTCTTCGGACTCGTGGCCCTCAACCTCCGTTCCGCGCTTCGGCAGGT
>VHBP01000067.1 GCA_016871915.1 Gemmatimonadota bacterium | reverse complement strand
TCCGTGGCGACATCCACGCGACCCCTCCCACGCGCGACCTCTGCGAGGTGATGCTCGCCGACTCGGCGCACATCCAACAGAAGGACGCCGACTTCCTCGTGCGGCACCGACGAGCGGCACCGGAGCCCCTATACGCGCTCCGCGATGTCTCGACGATGTTGCAGCAGATGCGTCCGCACGACTATCAGCAGCGGTTCGAGGTCGTGCCGGGGGTCTGGGGCCGGTTCACCGATGCGGGACACATCCTCGGCTCGGCATCGATCGAGCTCCAATGGGAGGAGGAGGGTCGGACATGTCGGCTCGGCTTCAGTGGCGACATCGGCCGATCAGGACTGGCGATCATCCGCGATCCCGAGCCGGTGCGCGATGTGGATTGGTTGATCCTCGAGTCCACCTACGGGAATCGCGATCATACGAGCGTGGACGGCGCGCGCGCGGAGCTGGGGCGCATCGTCCGCGAGACCGTCGCACGTGGGGGCCGGGTCTTGATTCCCGCCTTCGCGGTCGGTCGGACGCAGGAACTGGTCTACGATCTCCACGCTCTCTCCCATGCGGGCGAGATCCCGCGGGTGCCGGTGATCATCGACAGCCCCCTCGCGTCGGAGGCCACAGAGGTCTTCCGCGAGCATGTCAATGTGTTCGATGGCACCGAACGGATGGTGCAAGAGCATGCGGCGAACCGCACGGAACTCTTCACCTTCCCACTCCTGCAGTTCACACCCGATGTCGAGGACTCCAAGGCGATGATGCGCCAGCCGGGTCCCAAGGTGATCATCGCCGCCTCGGGGATGGCGGAGTCAGGGCGGATCCTCCATCACCTTGTGCATTCGGCGGGCGACTCGAAGAACACCGTACTGATCGTCGGCTTCCAAGCGGAGCATACGCTCGGGCGACGGATCGTCGAGCGACAGCCGATGCTCACGGTGTTCGGTGAGGAGGTCCCGCTCCGCGCGCAGGTCGAGGTGCTCACGGGCTATAGTGCTCACGCCGACCGGTCCGAGCTGATGGCCTGGCTGGACGCGGTGCGGGCGACCTCACCACGACTGGCGGATGTCTTTCTCGTGCATGGTGAGGCCGAGGCCCAGGACGCCTTCGCGGCGCAGCTCGCGCGGCACGGGGTGACGTCGCAGGCGCCGCGCCCCGGCCTGCAGGTCACCCGGTGATCCTTCGCCGCCTCTCCGGCGCGCTGGGGATCGTCGCGGCGCTCTGGTGCTGCTCCCTCCTCGCGGTGCTCTGGGTCGGGGCGCGGGATTGTGCCGCGCCGGCTGACGCGATCATCGTGCTAGGTGCCGCGCACTACGGTGGGAAGCCGTCACCGGTGCTACAGGCACGGCTCGATCAAGCGTTGGCGCTCTATCAGCGTGGGCTCGCCCCACGGGTGATCCTCACCGGTGGGACGGCCCCCGGCGATCAGACGAGCGAAGCGGCGGTGGGCCGGAGCTACCTACGGCGCGCCGGTGTCCCCGCCACCGCGATGTTGATGGAGTCGGAGGGCCGGACCACTCGCGCCTCGCTCACGGCGGTCGCAGCCTTCACCGGTCCACTCGAGATCCGGCGCGTGATCCTCGTCTCCGATCCCTTCCATCTGCTGCGTGCGCGCACGATCGCCAGACGGCTGGGCTTCGAGGCGCTGACCTCCCCCGCGCAGCAACTCCCGCTCCGCTCCTGGATCCTCAGTCAACCGCGGTATCTGTTGCAAGAGTCGATCAAGGCTCCATTGACGGTGGTCCTGAACTACTGATCCCAGGTGTCAGGTACCAGGCATCTGGTCCCTGACACCTGATCCATGGTCCCTGACACCTGACCTCATGCAAATCTCCATCGAGACCTACACCCTCCCGAATGGCCTTCGCGTCGTCCTCTCCGAGGACCATGCGACGCCGATCGTCGCCGTGAACCTCTGGTACCATGTGGGCTCCGCGAATGAACGCGAGGGGCGCACGGGCTTCGCGCATCTCTTCGAGCATATGCTCTTCCAGGGGAGCGCACAGGTCGCCACCAACGAGCACTTCGAATTGATCCAGCGGGCCGGCGGCACCCTCAATGGCTCCACCTGGCTCGATCGCACCAACTACTACGAGATATTGCCCTCGCATCAACTGGAGATCGCACTCTGGCTGGAGGCGGACCGCATGGCGCGACTCCTCCCAGCGATGACACAGGAGAAGCTCGACACGCAGCGCGATGTGGTGAAGAACGAGCGACGCTGGTCGGTGGACAACCAGCCCTATGGCACCTGGTGGGAGCGCCTCCCGGCACTCTGCTTCCCACCGGATCACCCCTTCCATCACTCCTTGATCGGGTCGATGGAGGATCTGACCGAGGCCTCGCTCGAGGACGTCGCGGCCTTCTTCCGCACCTATTACACGCCGGACAACGCGGTGCTGACGATCGCTGGGGACTTCGATTCCATCGAGGCGCGTCAGCTCGTCGAGCGGCACTTCGGGGAGATCCCGCGCGGGACCGGCCGCCCGGCGCTCCCCGATATGTCGCTCCCGCCGACCTTCGGCGGGCGTCGCCGTGAGGTCGTCGAGGATGCCGTCGTCGCGCCGCGACTCTTCCTGGCGTTCCGGATCCCACCGGCGGGCGATGACGCCTGGTACGCCGTCTATCTCCTCTCGGCGGTGCTAGGCTCCGGTGAGGCGTGCCGTCTCGAGACCACGCTCGTGCGCGATCAGGCGATCGCGACCTCGGCCAATGCCTACACCTACGACCTCACCAAAGGGAGCGATCTCCTCGTGATCGATGTCACCGCGCGTCCGGGCGTGGATCCGTCAGCGCTCGAGGCGGCGGTGGAGGGAGAGGTCGATCGGATGATCACTGAAGGAGTGGGGGAGGCCGAGTGCCGTCGAGCGCTGGCGTTGCTCGAGACCGCGTGGGTCGCGGAGCTGCAGTCGGCGGGGTCGCGTGCCGATGCCCTCTCCAAGTTCGCGACCTATCACGACGACCCCACGCTGCTCAACGCCGAGCTCGCGCGCTACGCAGCGGTATCGGCCGAGGAGGTGACGGTGGCCGCGCGACGGTATCTGGTCGCGGAGAACCGCGCGACATTGCTGTACGTGCCGCAGGTGCCACAAGTGGTGGAGGTGGCGGCGTGAGCGCGTCGCTCGCCGGTGTCCCGCCGCGGCCGCATCCCGGCACGCCGCGGCCCTATCACTTCCCAGCGGTGCACCGCCACACGTTGCCGAACGGGGTGACGGTGGCGGTCGTCCCGATGCCACGGCTCCCGATCGTGACGGCGATGGTCTACGTGGATGCCGGTGCCAACGCCGATCCGGTGGGTGAGGAGGGGCTCGCGCTCCTCACCGCCTCCTCGCTCACCGAGGGAATCGTGGGGTGTGAGGGGACGCAGCTCGTCGAGCGCTTCGAACAACTTGGGACGGTCGCCAGTGTCTGGGCCGACTGGGAGGGGAGCTATGCGCGGCTCACGGTGCTCAAGGAGAAGGTCGCGCCGGCGCTCGAGCTGTTGGCCGAGGTGTTGCGCGCACCGACCTTCCCGGTGCGCGAGGTGGAGCGGTTGCGCGACCAGCGACTCGCGGGGTTGACGCAGCAGTTGGCGGAGCCGCGGGGATTGGCGGATGAGCGCTTCGATGCCTTCCTCTATGCGCCGACGATGCGCTACGCACGTCCGGTGAGGGGGATGCAGGAGACGGTACCGCGGCTGACGCGCGAGGGGGTCGCCGCCTTCCATGCGCGGCACTACGGGCCGTCGACGACGATGCTCGTCTTGGTGGGTGATCTCACCCCCGAGACGGGAGCGCAGCTCGCGACCACCGCGTTCGGAGGCTGGTCACATGCGGCGGTGCGCGGGCCCGCGGTGCACGACATGGCGGCGGCGTCCGAGCGACGAATCGTCTTGGTGGACAAGCCCGACGCGCCACAATCGGAGTTGCGGGTGGGACATGTCGGGGTCCCGCGGCTCCATCCTGACTATCTCGCGATCGTCGTGATGAATGGATTGCTCGGCGGATTCTTCTCCTCGCGCATCAATCTCAATCTTCGCGAGAAGCACGCCTTCACGTATGGCGCGTCGTCGTCCTTTGAATGGCGCCGCGCGGCAGGGCCCTTCACCGTGGGGACCGCGGTGAAGACCGAGGTGACGGGGCGTGCGCTCGAGGAGATCCTGAAGGAGATCGATGCGATGCGCGCGGCGCCCCCCTCGGCGAGCGAGCTCGCGCTCGCCGCCGATTATCTCGCTGGGGTCTTCCCACTCCGCTTCGAGAGTACGGCGGCGGTGGCAGGGACGGTCGCGATGGCGGAGAGCTTGGGCGTGCCCGAGGATTTCTACTCGACGTATCGGGAGCGGGTACGCGCGCTGACGGTCGACGAGGTGTATGCGGCGGCGCGGACACACCTGCATCCGGATCGACTGCTCGTGCTCGCGGTGGGGGACACGACGGCCGTCGCGCCGATGCTCGACGGGATGGGGATCGGTCCGGTCACACGGGTGGCGGCGGAGTTCGATCCGACGGAGGGGCGATGACGGACTCGGTGGGAAAGGTCGGCGGCGCGCGCGTCTGGCAGCACCGCTTCTTGGATGCGCATCTCGACCAAGTGCGTTTCCCCGATGGGAGCGTGGGCGAGCAGGTATTGATCCATCACCCAGGAGCGGCGGCGGTGGTGCCCTTCCTGAGTGACCCGACAGGAGCAGATCCGCAGCTGCTCTTGATCCATCAGTACCGGTATGCGGTGCAGGGGCTCTTGTGGGAGATCCCCGCGGGGCGATTGGAGCCGGGGGAGCCGACACGCACCTGCGCGCATCGTGAACTGTTGGAGGAGACGGGGTGCACGGCGACGTCGATGACCTCGCTCACCTCAATCTGGACGGCGCCGGGGTTCACGAACGAGCGGATCGAGATCTTCGTGGCCACAGGGCTCACGCGCGGGGAATCGAAACGCGAGGCCGATGAGTTCATCGAGGTGGTGACCCTTCCAATGTCACAGGTCCTCCGGATGATCGAATCGGGAGAGATCACTGATGCGAAGACGGTGGTGGGCGTCTTGTTCGCCGCGGGGTTCAAGACGTCCTGATAAACGGACATATCGTCCAATAAAGCGGACGTTCTCTTGGTCGATAGAAAGGTAAAAGTCGTTGGTACACAACGACTTGTGAACAAACCCATATCTGGCACGGCCCCTGCTGATAAGCAGCAGAGGACCACGACCACCCTCCTTTGCGAGGCAACTAGATCATGGGAACCGCAGCGCTCCGCTATTCGAACCGTCAGAAACGATTCATCTCGACAAAAGAGCTTGAAAGTCTTGATGATGTATCGTTAGCGTCTCAATACATTGCCGGTGAGAGCCGCGCGTTCGATGTGCTCTTCTATCGATATCAGAGCCGACTCCTGAACTTCGTCAATCGGATCATCGGGGACCGCGAGCGCTCGGAGGACCTGGTGCAGGAGGCCTTCATCCGGGTGCATCGTCATATCGCGCGATTCGACCGGGCCAAGAAGTTCTCGACCTGGATCTACACCATCGCCGGCAACCTCGCGAAGAACGAGCTCCGCAATCGCGGCCGGAACCCGATCGTGCTCTTCCAGGCGATGGGGACCGATCATGATGATGAGGAGCGGCCGCTCGAGTTCGAGGATCCCGATTCGCGGCCCGACGATCTCTTCGAGCAGCGGCACCTGCGTGAGATGATCGACGGCGCGGTGGCGAAACTCCCCACGCACCACCAGAAGGTCTTCGTGATGCGCGAGCTCGAGGGGCGTTCCTATGAGGAGATCGCCGAGTTGACCGACTGCAACCTCGGCACGGTGAAGTCGCGACTGAACCGGGCGCGGAGTGCGTTCGCCGAGGTGATTGAGCCCGCGGTCCGGTGAAGACGCTGCGGTAGGGCGTCAGGGGGCCGCTATATTGCCCTCTGATGCCAGCGGTCACGATATCCGCCTTCAAGGCGGCGGTCACCAAGGGCCCTCTGGCCCCCGTCTACCTCTTTCATGGGTCGGATGACTTCCTGAAGGAGGATTGGGTGCGGCGTCTCACCGAGGCGGCGACCGACCCCGGGACTCGCGACTTCAATCGCGAACTCCTCCGCGGCGCTGAGTGCGATGCCGCGCAGTTGGGGCGCGCCCTCGATGCGCTCCCGATGCTCGCGGACCGACGGCTCGTGATCCTGCGCGACCCTTCGGCGCTCAAGAAGCCGGCGCGCGAGCGCCTGGCCAAGGCGCTGACGAATCCTGCGGCGGATACGGTGCTACTTCTCGTCGCCCCCTCCAGTGCCAAGATAGAGAAGGAGTGGATGGAGCTTGCGGCAAGCGTCGAGTTCGCCGCGCTCGAAGGAAAGGATCTTCTCAAGTGGATCGTGGTGACGGCGGAGAAGCAGGTGGGAGCGACGATCACGCCTGGCGCGGCGACGCTCCTCGCGAGCTATGGCGGGAACGATCTCGCGCTCTTGTCGGGTGAACTACGCAAACTCGCCGCCTTCACCAATGGCGAGCCGATCGACGAATCGGCGATCGAGGCGGTGACGGGGGTGCGGCCGGGCCGTACCCTCTCCGAGCTCCTCGATCATGTGGCGGCGCGCCGGACCACCGAGGCGATCGCGCTGGTGGATGAGGTGCTCGCGCAGCCGAAGATGGGGGGGGTCCCATTCGTGATGGCGCTGACCACCCAGACGCTCGGGATCGGCTGGGCGGTCGCGGCGCGTGCGCGCGGTGTCGCAGCCTCGCGGCTCGAGGGCGAACTCTTCTCGCTCCTCAAGCAATCGGGTGGGGCGTACACGGGGTCTGCGTGGGGGGAGGCGGTCTCGCGCTGGGCGCGGAGTCTCACGGCATGGAACGCCGGGGACATCGATCGTGCGCTCGCGGCGTTGCTCGCGGCGGATCGCGCGCTCAAAGACACCAAGGTCTCAAGCGAAGAGCAGATCGTGACCTCGCTCCTCTTGGCGATGGCGCCGACCATGCGTGGGCGGAAGGCGGCATGAGGCGCCTCGCGTCCGCACTGCTTGTATGGTCGCTGCTCGCGTCGTCGGCGATGGCCCAGGTGCGACTCCCTGCCACCACCCTCGACACCACCCCCGCGCATACCGCCTTTCGTCGCGCGCAACGACTCGTGAACGATGGCAATGGTGGGCGGGGTCGCTTCGTCGTCGACTCCCTCGTGGAGGCCGCCGATCCCGGATCCGCGGCGGAGGCCCAGGCGCTCTTCTGGCGCGCGACGCTCGCGCCGACGTGGGGTGATGCCCAGCGCGACTATCTCCGCATCATGCTCGAACATGAGCGTTCGCCGCTCGCGGCCGAATCGATGTTCCGCCTAGCACAGGGCGAGCTCGCCGGTGGCGATCGCGGCGCAGCGCAGCGTTACTTCGAGCGGATCGCCCGCCAGACGCCGGAGGCACCGATCCGCGGTGAGGCTAGTCTCTGGCATGGACGGATGCTGATCGAGCGCGGCGCGCGGGCCGCCGGATGTCCCGTGTTGCGTGAAGGGCGCCGTCGCGTGACCGACGGACAGGTCGAGCTCGTGAACCAGTACGACTATCTACTGCAAGGGTGCATGGCGGACTCGACCTCGACCCCACGAGCACCGACCATCGATCCTT
>VHBP01000066.1 GCA_016871915.1 Gemmatimonadota bacterium | reverse complement strand
TCCATCCGGGTGACGACGAGGTTGTCCCCGGCCTGCACATTCGCGCGGCCCCACGCGGTCGCGACGAGGTTCAGCGACTCCGTCGATCCGCGGGTGAAGATGAGCGTGTCGGCATCGGAGACGCCGAGGAAGCGAGCCGCCCGATCACGCGCATCGTGATACGCCTGCGTCGCCGTCGCCGCGAGGGCGTAGGCGCCGCGGTGCGGGTTGGCATTCGACCAGGTGTAGTAGTGCGCGATCGCGTCGAGGACCGCCTTCGGCTTCTGCGACGTCGCCGCAGAATCCAGGTAGGTCAGCGTCGGATGCGCCGCAAGGAGGGGGAACTCCGTGCGCGGGGCGAGAGGGGCGGTGCTCATAGTGCTCGTCGTACCCAGAGGGAGCCGTCGCGGTCCTCGATCTCGAACCGGACGAGGGGAAGGTCGGTGGGGCCGCCGCGGACGGCGCCCGTGCGGCAATCGAAGCGCGCGCCATGCCAACAGCACTCGAGCTCCCCCGAGGGATAGAGCGTCCCCTCGGAGAGTGGGAACTCCGCGTGTGAGCACTCATCCTTCACGGCGAAGAGCGCGCCCTGATGGCGGCCCAGGCAGAGCTTCATGCCGCTGGGGAGGGTCGTCGTCACCAGCTCCCCCTCGTCGATCGCCGCCGCCGGAAGCGGCACCGCGACGAAGGGGCGTGTGTCGTCGGTCATGTGGAGTGCGGACCCGCGCCGGTTTCGGTGCTCACCGTCCCCGCGCCATCGAGCGCGGAGCGGAAGGCGTGCCAGGCGAGCGAGGCGCACTTCACTCGCATCGGGAACTTCCCGACGCCGCTCAACGCACGTAGCGGGCCGAGCCCCTTGATCACCGCAGGATCCGTCTCGACCCCGGTCAGCACGCGATGCATCGTCTCGAACAGCGCCACCGCCTCGGCGCGGCTCTTCCCCTTCACCGCCTCGGTCATGAGCGAGGCCGAGGCCTTGGAGATCGCGCACCCGACCCCCTGGAACGAGACGTCAGCGACCTGATCGTTCTCCACCAGCACCCAGATCGTCAGCTGGTCGCCGCAGTTCGGGTTCTTCCCGTCGGCCGAACAGCTCGGTTCCGCCATCGGATGGAAATTCCGCGGGCGCCGGTTGTGATCGAGGATCACTTCCTGGTAGAGGGCGTCGAGGGCAGCGGCGTCAGCCATGGACGAAAGTTACCCGATCACTCGAACGAGGCATGGGTGAAGCGCTCGAACACGGTCCGCTCCAACGCCAACCGGAGGGGATCGTTCTCGATCGTCTCGAGCACCTCGGCCGCGAAGGCGTAGGTCAGGAGCGCCTTTGCCGTCTCCGCACCGATGCCGCGGCTCTTGAGGTAGAAGAGTGGGAGCTCGTCAAGCCGGCCGACCGTCGCGCCGTGCGTGCACTTTACGTCGTCGGCGAAGATCTCGAGCTGCGGCTTGGTGTCCACGCGCGCCTGCTCGGAGAGGAGGAGCGCCTTGTTGGTCTGCTTCCCGTCGGTCTTCTGCGCCTCGGGGTCCACGTAGACCTTCCCGTTGAAGACCCCGTGCGAAGAACCGTCGAGGATCCCCTTGTAGAGCTCGCGGCTCGCGCAGGCCTCCGCGATATGCTCCACGAAGGTCTGGTGGTCGGCGTGCTGCGTGCCATCCAGTACGTAGAGCCCATTGAGGCGCGCCTCGCTCCCCGTGCCGAGGAGCTTGGTGTAGATGTTCGCCCGCGAGAGCGCCGCTCCCGCCGCGAAGGAGAAGGAGTGGTAGATCGAGTCGCGCCCTTGCGTGACCTGCACCGCGCTCACATGGTACGCGTCAGTGCTCTCCTGCTGGACCTTGTAGTGGTCGACACGCGCACCGTCCGCCACCGTCACCTCAGCGACGGCGTTGACGAGGTACTCCGCGCCGCCGATCGCGGCGAAGGTCTCGATGAGCGAGATCTGGCTCTGCGCCTCCGCCACCACGAGGAGTCGCGGATGGAACGCCGCCCCCTGCGCCTGCGCATCAGCGAGACAGAGGATCTGCAGCGGGAGCTCGACCGTCTCTCCCTTCGGGACGTGGATCATCACGCCGTCCTGCATGAACGCGGTGTTGAGCGCGGTGAAGGCGGCGGCGTCGAAGGCCGCGAGCTTGCCGAGGTGGGCCGAGAGCCACTCCGGCGACTCACGAAGCGCGTCGGAGAGGGTCGCGACCTCCACATCGGCGGGAAGCTCGGAGAACTGCGAGAGCCCCGGCTCGAAGCGGCCGTTCACGAAGACGAGCCGATGCCACGAGGGATCGAGGATCCACGGAGCGAGATCGCTCGCAGTGAGGGTTGTCGCCGCGGGCTTGATCGCCTTGAAGGGGCGCTCCGCGATCGGCGCCACCGAGGTGAAGTGCCAATCCTCGTTGCGCGTGGTCGGGAAGCCGAGCGTGGTGAAGCGCTCGAACGCCTGCTGGCGCAGGGCGGGGAGCCACGCGGGCGCCCCTGCTGGCGCGGCCAGCGCAGCGAACTGGTCGGAGTACGTCGCCGTCGGGGTCACGCCGTCACCGGCTCCAGGAGCCAATCGTAGCCCTTGGCCTCGAGCTCGAGTGCGAGCTCCTTGCCGCCAGACTTGATGATCCGCCCACCAGCGAGCACGTGCACGTGGTCGGGGACGATGTAGTTGAGGAGCCGCTGGTAGTGCGTCACGACGATCGTCGCGTTGTCGGGGCGCTTCAGCTTGTTCACCCCCTCGGCGACGATGCGGAGCGCGTCGATGTCGAGCCCCGAGTCGGTCTCGTCGAGCACCGCGAGCTTGGGCTCGAGCACCGCCATCTGCAGGATCTCGTTGCGCTTCTTCTCACCGCCGGAGAAGCCGGCGTTCACGGAGCGCTGCATCATCGAGGCGTCCATCTCGACGACCGTGAGCTTCTCTTCCATGACGTCGAGGAACTCGATTGGGTCGAGCTCAGGCTGGTTGTGCGCCTTGCGGATCTCATTGTACGCCGCACGGAGGAAGTAGGCGTTGGTCACGCCCGGGATCTCGATCGGATACTGGAAGGCGAGGAAGACGCCGGCCTGCGCGCGCTCCTCCGCCTCGAGCTCGAGGAGGTCCTGCCCGTCGTACTCGATCGAGCCGCTGGTGACCTCATAGCCCGGGTGCCCCGCGATCACCTGCGCGAGGGTCGACTTGCCGGAGCCGTTCGGCCCCATGATGGCGTGCACCTCGCCCGCGTTCACGGTGAGGGAGATGCCCTTGAGGATTTCCTTCTCGCCGACGGAGGCGTGGAGATTCGTGATCTTCAGCATGGATGGAAAAGAGGAGAGATGAGGGTGGGAGGACGACTCAACCCACCGAGCCTTCGAGCGAGATCCCCAGTAGCTGCTGCGCCTCGAGCGCGAACTCCATCGGCAGCTCCTTGAAGACCTCCTTGCAGAACCCCGCGACGATCAGGCTGATCGCGTGCTCCGCGTTGAGCCCGCGCGCCTTGCAGTAGAAGATCTGATCCTCCCCGATCTTCGACGTGCTCGCCTCGTGCTCCAGGGTCGCTGAGTTGTTGGCGACCTCGATGTACGGGAAGGTGTGCGCCCCGCACTGGTTGCCGATCAGCATCGAGTCGCACTGGGTGTAATTGCGCGCCCCCGCCGCCTTCGGCAGCACCTTCACCTGTCCGCGGTAGGAGTTCTGCCCCTGACCCGCGCTGATCCCCTTGGAAATGATCGTCGAGCGCGTGTTGCGCCCGATGTGGATCATCTTGGTCCCGGTGTCGGCCTGCTGTTTCCCGTTCACCACGGCCACCGAGTAGAACTCGCCCACCGAGTTGTCTCCCTGCAGGATCACCGAGGGGTACTTCCAGGTGATCGCGGAACCCGTCTCCACCTGCGTCCAGGAGATCTTGGCGTCGGTGAAGGCCTTCCCGCGCTTGGTGACGAAGTTGTAGATCCCGCCCTTCCCCTCGCTGTCGCCGGCATACCAGTTCTGCACCGTGGAGTACTTCACCGTCGCGCGGTCGAGCGCGACGATCTCGACGACCGCGGCGTGGAGCTGGTGCTCATCGCGCTTGGGCGCGGTGCATCCCTCGAGGTAGCTCACCGAGGCGCCCTCGTCGGCGACGATCAGCGTCCGCTCGAACTGCCCCGCGTTGGCGGCGTTGATGCGGAAGTAGGTCGAGAGCTCGAGTGGGCAGGTGACGCCCTTCGGCACGTAGACGAAGGAGCCGTCGGAGAAGACCGCCGAGTTGAGGGCGGCGAAGAAGTTGTCGGAGTAAGGGACCACCGAGCCGAGGAACTTCTGCACGAGCTCGGGGTGCTCGCGCACCGCCTCGCCGAAGGAGCAGAAGATCACCCCCGCCTTGGCGAGCTCCGACTTCATCGTGGTACCGACCGAGACCGAGTCGAAGATCGCGTCGACGGCGACGCCGGCGAGCCGCTTCTGTTCGGTGAGGGAGATGCCGAGTTTCTCGTAGGTCTTGAGGAGTTCGGGATCGACCTCATCGAGCGACTGGAGCGGCTTCACGCTCTTGGGCGCCGAGTAGTAGGTGTGCGCCTGGTAGTCGATCGGCTCGTAGGTGACGTTGGGCCAGCGCGGCTCCGTCATCGTCTGCCAGCGGCGGAAGGCCTTGAGGCGCCATTCGAGGAGCCACTCCGGCTCCTCCTTCTTCTTGGAGATGAGACGGACCGTCTCTTCCGTGAGGCCAGGGGGGATCGTGTCGGTGTCGACCTCCGTCACGAACCCGTACTGGTATTCCTTGTTGACGAGGGTCTCGATGCTTGCGGTCATGGTCCGGCGGGGTTGGGCGGGTCTCGCAGGGTGTTCGGAATAGTCTAGTAAACTACTCGGAAATGCCCCCGGATTCAATAAACGCCGACGGGGTTGGCATGGTGCCAACCCCCCGCTGGACTGAGAGATAGGGACGGTTTTCGGACCGGAGGTCCGGTGGGCGCGGGAAACCCTGACCCTCAGGGGGTCAGGGCCAGGTTCGCTACATGGCGATGTGGAGTTTGGAGACCTCCGCCCGACCGATCGTCCCCTGGTCGGTCCCGAACCAGAGCAGCCCCGTCTTCTTGTCGAAGTACATGTGCCGAATGGTGTTGTTGACCGGCTTCCCGATCGCGGTCTGCCCGAAGAATCGCTTCGTCTTGGGGTCGTAGCCCACCAGCGACGTCCCCTGATTCGGGACGTTCTGCGTCACCCAGATTCGATCCTTGTCGTCGGAGGCGAGGCCATAAGGGAGGGCACCCGCCCCGGCCGGGACAGGGATCTCCTCGATCTTCCCGGTGCGCGGATCGAGTCGGCCGAGGATGCCGCGGGTGTAGTCGCCATACCAGATGATGTCGTCCGAGGTGACCGCGATCCGCCGCCCGCGTGAGCGCTCGTTCGGGAGCTTAAAAGTGGTGACCCGCATCGTCGCCGGATCGATCGACGCGATCTGGTCGACACCGAACAGGTTGAACCAGGGTGTCCCCTTGGAGTTGATGACGATTCCGTAGGGGCGCGTGCGCTCGCCGGTGAAGGCGAGGCGGATCTTCCCCGTTTTCGTCTCGAGGTGGCCGACGGCGCCGGAGTTCTGCGCGGTGAACCAGATGTCGCCGCGCGCGTCGAAGATCAGCGTGTGCGGATCCTTCACTTTCGCGTCGGGCATCGGGTGGCGGGTGATCTCCCCCGTGGCGGGATTGAGCTTCCCGATCATCCCATTGCGATTGCCGGCATACCAGACCATCCCCGAGGGGTCGACAATCAGGTTGTGGGGATTGGTGCCAGGGTCGATCTCGAACTTGGTGAACTGCCCGGAGCGGGGGTCAAGGCGTGCGATGTAGTTCCCGTTCTGCCCGACGAAGAAGACGCGGCCGTCGGGGGCGACGTAGGGATCACGCGGGCGCCCTTCGGCGCCGTAGGGGACCTCCCACTCCTGAGAGGGGACGGATTGGGCAGCGAGGGGGGCGGCGAGGATCGTGAGGGCGATGGTGGCGCTGCTGAAAATTCGCATGAGGTCAAACTCCGGCTGAAGGCTTGAGCTGAATGCTTGATGTGTTGGTACCGGCCTGAAGATCAGCGTCAAATCGAGATTGCTCTGGCCGCACGACGAATCGCGGCCTCGGCCATCTGCACCTTGTACGCATTGCCCGCGAGCGGTGTTGCATCGTACATCGCACGGGCCGCGAGGGCCTCGATGCTTTCGTCGTCGAGCCCGCCGGAGGCGATATCCTCCTCCACCGAATGCGGCGCGCGCCAGGGACCTGCTGCTACGCCGCCAAGCGCGATTCGCACCGAGCCGTCAGTATGCCGCACTCCTGCGCACGAGACCAACGCGAGATCGAACGCCCTACGCTGCGTGAGCTTCTCCCAATGCTGCGCCCCATCGCGCGCCGCGGCACCCAGATGCACGGCGACGATCACCTCATCCTTCGCGAGCACGGTCTCGCTTCGTGCGTTGTCCGCCGCGCCCTCGTACAACGCCGCGATGTCGAGCATCCGCGACCCCCGAATCGAACGTACCTCCACGCGCGCATCGAGCGCCAGCAACGCGACCGCAGGATCCGAGGGATGCGCCGCATGGCAAGTCCCGCTCGCTAAGATCGCGTGATACACGTGTTCGCCATCGACCGCCGCGCACCCGGTGCCACCGTTCTTGAAGCACCCGACCCCCGACCGGAAGTACCAGCAGCGCTGCCGCTGCCCGAGGTTCCCGCCGAGTGTGCCCATCGCGCGGAGCGCGGGACTCCCGACCGCGGAACAGGCCGCTCGGAGCACCGGAAACGCCGCCAACTCTGGTGCCTCGGCCAATGACGCGATCCGCACTCCGGCGCCGATCCGCACGCCGCCATCGCTCTGCACGGTGATGGTCGCGAGCTCGGGGATATGCTCGAGCTCCACCACACGCGTTGGCGCCGTACGGCCCTCCTCGACCGCCGCCAAGAGGTCGCTCCCCCCGCCGATCGGCAAGCTCCCGCGCTCGGCGAGCGCGGCGAGCGCATCGTCGAGGGAGGAGGGGCGGTGATACGCGAACCCGGTCATATTCCTTACCTATGCGAAGCGTGTGCGGAGTAGTCCTGACGGTCGTCGTCGCGGCGAGTGCGATCGGCCTCGCGCCGCGTGACGGTGCGGAGCAGATCACCCCTGACAGCATCCGTCCCTATCTCGTCTTCCGGCCGGTGGACGAAAGTTGGTTCGTCGCGGCGAACCGCGGCAAGCGGATGCTCCTCGATATCGGCCGTGTGGATCTCGAGGTGCGAAAGGACTCCGCCGTGGCGGCCGCCTATCGCACCGCCGTCGCCGAGCGTTCCCCAATCGTCGTGGGGACGACCTTCCAGTTGCGCGGGTCCTGGGGGAGCGAGACGGTCACGGCGCAGGCGGTGGATACCTGGAACGGACGGATCGTGGTCGTCCTGCAGGGGTCGGCGGTGATGGACTCTCTCGCGCAGCGGACCGCGACCGTGGTCGCGTCGGCGGCGACCGCTAAGGGTTCGGTTGCCACCTCCTGTGCCCGCCAGCCACTCACCTCGGCCGAGAAACAACGTGTGCAGGTCGTCCACGATTCGCTCGTGAAGGTGCTGCGTGCCGCCGGCCTCCCGCCCTATCCGCGACTCGCGAGCCGCGTGACGGGTGCATCGTCTGAGGTCGCGGGGTGCTTCGATCGCGCG
>VHBP01000065.1 GCA_016871915.1 Gemmatimonadota bacterium | reverse complement strand
TTCGTCACGCGGGCGCGTGATGGGATGTTCGTCCGCTATGCCCTCGCTGATGCGCAGGTGCTACAGCTCTGCGCCATCATGTGCGATCGGATCTTCGAGCCGGCGCAGGAGCACTGAGCAACAGGTGACCGCCCCCTCCGCCTTCGCGAGTTCGCTCGCGTCGACGAGATGGGGGCGGTGGCCCGCCGCGCCGAGGATCGCGAGGGTGCGCGGGTAGGCATCAGCGTAGAGCAAGGCCTCCCCCACCCGCAGGATATTCGCCGCCATCGGCTCCGCGGGATCGACCAGCAACACGCGATAGGCCGCGAAGACCGTGGGTTCGACCCACGCGTGATTGAGGAGCACCGTCGCCTCATCCACGGCGGTCACCGCGCTCTTGAGGTGGAGACACCCGGTCACCGGTACGGCCGTCACCGTGTAGCCATGGGGTGCGAGGGCGTCCCGCAGCTGCGTGATCCCCGCCTCGTTGGTGCGCGGGGTGTGGCCCACGAACAACCGTCGACCGATGCGTAGCACATCCCCTCCATCGAGCGTGGCGGGGGCCGTGAGCCGCACACAGGGACGAAGCGAGGCGAGCGCTTCAGCCACACCCTCCACCTCCCCACGTCGCGACGCAGCGCCGGGGCGCGTGAGCACCGCGAGCTCATCGACCACGACCGCGGTATCTTCGATGAAGACGGCATCGGGGTACGCCGGAGCGGCCGACACCCGCCGGACCTCACAGCCGAGCGTGCGCAGGAGCGCCTCGTAGGCCTCGTGCTGCGCCTCGGCTCGCGGGAGATCGATCGGGGTGCGTGCCAGATGGGTCAACTCGCAGTCGACCATCCGTGGGGAGATCGCCCGGGTGAGCGCGATGAGGCAGCTGTGCATGCGGGGATTCTACGCCATATTGCCGCCATGCCCCACCCCCGGAAGCTTGGCCCCTGGACTGCGACGGCGTTGGTGGTCGGCAACATCATCGGGGCGGGGATCTTCATGCTCCCGCATGAGCTCGCCCCCTATGGCTGGACCGCGGTACTGGGCTGGATCCTGACCGTCGCCGGCGCGCTCTGCCTCGCCTGGATGTTCGCGCAGCTCTTCACCCATCTCCCGACGGCTGGTGGCGTGCATGGCTTCATGCGACTCGGCGTGGGACCGCAGGCCGCCTTCGTCGGGTCGTGGGGGTATCTCGTCTCGGTCTTCGCCGCGAACGCGACGTTGGCGATCTCGGGGGTCGAGTATCTCTCGCGGCTCGTACCGGGCGGACTCGCCCTCGATCACCGCCTCGCCCTCGCCCTCCTCTCACTCGTCGCGGTCCTCTCGGCGAATCTCCTCGGCCGCGGAGGGGAGGTGCAGCTCGGTACGACGATCATCAAGCTCGTCCCCATGGTCTTGGTGATCGGCGTGGGGACCTTCCTCCTCGCCACGACGGCGGGCGATCCCTTCGCGGCGACCGCGCCCGCCCCACTGCAACCGTTGACTGTCCTCCCCGCGATGAGTCTGACGCTCTACGCGATGACCGGGATCGAGAGCGCCGTCGTTCCCGCCGATGCGGTGGAGGATGCGCCGCGCATCGTCCCGCGGGCCACGATGGTCGGCACCGCGCTCTCCGGCGCGATCGGGATCCTCGCCACCTGCTTGGTGATCCTGCTCCTCCCGAACGCGGCCGGCTCTGACGCGCCGCTCGCCGACTTCGTCGCGCGGTCCGCTGGGGGACGCGCCGGCGACCTCGTCGCGCTCTGTGCCGTGGTGAGCTGCATCGGCTGCCTCAACGGCTATGTGCTCGTCGGCGGCGAACTCATGGCGACGATGGCCACGCAGGGCATACTCCCTGCCTCGCTCGCTCGGCGGAACGGAAGGGGCGCCCCAGCGATCCCGCAGCTCATCGGCGCGGCGATCACGGCGGTATTGATCGTCGCCGCGTACACCGCGACCTCGGCCTTCGCCTTCGCGGCGCTCATCACCGCAGCGACGAACATCACGCTCTACCTGCTCTGCCTCCTCGCCTCGTTGCGATTCCTGCGCGACGGCCGACTCCCGCGCTCACACTCGCTGCTAATCGCGATCACGGGAGCGACGGTCTTCTCGCTCCTCGCCCTCGTCGGGGCGGGCGCCGAGGCCCTGGGCTGGGGGGCGGCGCTGATCGCCCTCGGGTGGCCGCTCTACCGACTCGCGACGCGGGCGGGGAGCGCATGACGACCACCACGTCGCCTACCACGGAGCGCGCGGTCCGCGTCCTGATCGTCGGGAGCGGCTTCGCCGGGATCGGTGCGGCGATTACGCTGCGCGCGCGTGGCATAGGCGACCTCGTGATCCTCGAGCGTGCGGCCTCCTTGGGCGGCACCTGGCGGGACAACCGCTATCCCGGCTGTGCCTGCGATGTGGAGTCGGTGCTCTATTCCTTCTCCTTCGCCCCCAATCCCGATTGGTCCCGCACCTTCGCCGGCTCATCGGAGATCCATCGCTACCTCGAGCGCGTCGCCACCGAGTATGAGGTGCTCCCGCATCTGCGGTTCGATGAGACCGTGCAGGAGGCCCACTGGGGCGAGGAGGCGCAGCGCTGGATCGTGCAGTCGACGAGTGGGGTCTGGCACGCCGAGCATCTGATCGTCGCGACGGGCGCGCTGAGCGATCCAGTGCGGCCAGACATCCCAGGGCTCGACACCTTCGCTGGTCCCTGCTTCCACACGGCGCAGTGGGATGCGTCGGTCCCGCTCGAGGGGAAGCGCGTCGCGATCATCGGCACCGGCGCCTCGGCGATCCAGGTGATCCCGGCGATCCAACCGCGCGTCGGGCAGCTGGTGGTGGCACAGCGCACGCCCGCGTGGGTGCTCCCGCGTCATGACCGCGCGATCCCGGCCTGGCGGCGGGCCCTCTATCGGCGCGTGCCGCGCCTCCAAGCGCTCGCGCGGCTCCTGCAGTATCTCCGGCATGAGATCCTCTTCCTTCCCTTCCGGCATCCCTGGCTCCGTCGCCTCGCGGCACGAATCCTCGGCCGCCATCTCATCCGGCAGGTGCGGGACCCTGCGTTGCGCGCACGTCTCACCCCGCGATACGACATCGGGTGCAAGCGGCTGTTGCTCTCGGATGACTACTTGCCGGCGATGACGCAGCCGAACGTGACCCTCGTCGCTCAGGGGATCACGCAGATCACCCCGACGGGCTTCGTCACCGCCGATGGTCGCACGCATGCCGTGGATGTGCTGATCCTCGCGACGGGATTCCGCCCGACCGATCCGCCGCTCGCACCGCATATCCGTGGGCGCGATGGGCGCTCGCTCGCTGATGGCTGGCAGGGGAGTCCGACGGCCTACATGGGGACGACCGTCGCCGGCTTCCCCAACCTCGCGCTGCTCAACGGCCCCAACACCGGCCTCGGGCACTCCTCGGTCCTGATGATGTTCGAGGCGCAGTGCGACCATCTGAACGGGCTCTTCGATCTCCTCGCATTGAGCGGGGCGCAGACCGCCGAACCGACCCTCGAGGCGCAGACCCGCCACACTCGGTGGATCGACGAGGGCCATCGCGCGACCGTCTGGCAGCGCGGAGGGTGTCAGAGCTGGTATCTCGACCGCACCGGTCGGAACTCGACGCTCTGGCCCTATGGGGTGGGGCGGTTTCGTCGGACCGTCGGTCAGGTGGACCCCGAGGCCTATCGGCTGGCGGGGCTCGCCGAGCATCGCGACTGACCCCGGACGGGCGGCCGATTCCCGCCGAACGCTTCGACAGCGGATGACGTATCGTATGAGGGGTACCGTCGACCGGCGCCTCGTCTCTCCCCTTCACCGTGGACGCCTCATGCGCTCGACCCGCCTGCTCGCTGGCTTGCTCTCCGTGCTCCTCCTCACGCCGCTACTCCTTTCCGCTCAGGGCGTGAACCGCTACGGCAATCCATCGCGAGTCCGCCCTGCCCCGACCACATCGGCGATCAACATTCGTGACCTGCAGATCCGCCTCTATCAGTTCGCCGATGACTCGATGCAGGGCCGTCAGGTCGGGCGCTATGGCAACAAGAAGGGGACCGATTACATCGCCGCCGAGTTGAAGCGTTTGGGGATCCAGCCGGCCGGAGAGAATGGCACGTACTTCCAGACCCTGCCGTATCTCCTCCGTCGCTTCGAGCCGAGCTCGCGCGTCGCGGTGAACGGCAATCCCTTGGCTTGGAACGATGAGGTGGTCGCGGTGCCTGGGCAGCGCGCCCCGCGCCCGATCCAGGATGCCCCGGTGATCCTCGGTGGGACGGCCGGGGACACGACGACGCAGATCACCGCCGCGCAGGCCGCCGGCAAGGTGGTGATTCTCCTCCCGGCCCCTGGTCGTCGCGCGGCCGGTGGTCCGGTGGCCTTTGGCGGGCGGATGGGAGCACCCGGTCCCGATCGCTTCGCCGACGCGGCTGCTGTCGCGACGGTCGATCTCGACGAACTGACGTCAGCGCAGCGCCGCGCGATCAATGAACCCACTGTGGCCACCCAGCTTGCCGCGGTGCGCGGCCCCGCCGCCGCTCCTCAGGGCGCGGCCGTCGACTCCCTAGCCATGCTCAAGGCGCAGATGGCCGCGCTCAACCCGGCCGCCCAACTGCGCATCACCCGCGCGGCGGCTGCAAAGCTCCTCGGCGGTGTTCCGATCGAAGGCCTGGCGGCCGGCGCCACCGGAGGCCTCGTCAATGCCTCCCTTCACTTCACCAGCGTTCAGTCCGAGTTCGGGCGTAACGTGATCGGGGTGATCCCCGGAAGCGATCCCGCCCTCCGCCATGAATACGTCGCCATCGGTGCGCACAACGACCATGTCGGCTTCACGACCCCGGTCGACAAGGACTCACTCAAGGCGTTCAATGACCTACTCATGGCGTGGATGCTGAAGAACGAGATGCGCCAGCCGACGATCGAGGTGCTCGGCCAGTTCACGGTCAACATGGATAGCGTCCGGAAGGTGCACCCGGTCGCGCGGCTCGACTCGATCAACAACGGCGCCGACGATGATGGCTCGGGTTCGATGGGGGTCCTCGAAGTCGCCGAGGCGATCGCCGCGCTGCCGGTCAAGCCGAAGCGCTCGACCCTCTTCATCTGGCACACCGGCGAGGAGGGCGGGCTCGTCGGTTCCGCCTACTTCGTACGCCACCCCACCGTCTCGCTCGATTTGATCGTCGCGACCATCAACGTCGATATGATCGGTCGTGGCCGCGCCGAGGATCTCCCCGGCGGGGGTGATGACTTCGTCGGCGTGATCGGGTCGTACTTCGACTCCAAGGATCTCGGCGACCAGGTCAAGACGACAAATGCCAAACAGGGGAAGCCGCTCGCTCTCGACTACAAGTTCGATGATCCCATTGCCTGGGCTGGGTACAACAACCTCTATGGCCGCAGCGATCACATCAACTATGCGCGACAGGGGGTACCGATCGCCTTCTTCTTCACCGGGCTGCATGGGGACTATCACCAGCGCAGCGACGAAGCTGAGTTCATCGACTACCCGCACTACGCGAGGATCACGAACTTCCTCAAGGATCTCACGGTCGATGTGGGGAATGGTCCGCGGCCGAAGTTGAACGGCACCAAGCCAGCCCGCGCGCCGCGCCCGATCAGCTGAATGTGATGAGAGGGGCGTGCCCTCACCCGAGGGCGCGCACCTCCGCGGGCGTCAGATGACGCCACGCCCCCTTGGCGAGTGCGCCCAAGGGGAGGGGACCGATCGCGACACGGATCAGTCGCTTGGTCTCGAGCGCCTCCGCCGCCAGCAACCGACGGATCTGTCGGTTCTTCCCCTCATCGAGCACGACCGTGAGCCAGTGACTGCTCCGTGATCCCTCGCGCAAGAGCTCGATCGACTTGGCCGCGAGGCGCTCGCCGGTCTCAGGATCGATCACGGCGGCCCGCAGCCGCGCGAGGCGGGCTGGATCATGAAGCCCCGCGACCTGCACATGGTAGGTCTTATCGACATGCGACTCGGGGTCGGTGAGACGAGCGCCCCATACGGTGTCGTTCGTGAGGAGGAGGAGTCCCTCACTCGCCTGATCGAGTCGCCCCACTGGCCCGACGAAAGGGAGATCGCTCGGCAACAGCTCGTAGACCGTCGGTCGTCCCTGCGGATCGCGACGCGTCGTGACCACCCCACGCGGTTTGTTGAGCGCCAGATAGACCTTGGTCGCGGCGCTGACCGTCGCGCCTTCCACCTCGAGCCGCGCACGCTCCGGCACGACCCGATGCATGGGATCGCGAATCACCTGCCCATCCACACGGACCTGCCCGGCGCGGATCAGTCGCTCCCCTTCGCTCCGCGAGCAGATGCCAAGCTTGGAGAGCGCCCGAGCGAGGCCGACCTGACCCGGAGCAGAGGACTCGCGCATCGCCGCGCGCGCTATCGCGCGCTGCGGAAGGTGCCGGGCACCTCACCGGCGATCGTGCTCATCGGGGTCACGCGATAGAGCCGGGTCAACGTCCCACCAGCGTTCAGTCGCCAGACGACGGTGCCCGTCGGTGTCACCTCATGCGCGGTGATCGGCCCGGTCGAGGCGCTCTGTCCCGTGAGCATCCCGAAGAGCGCGACCGTGTTGCCGTTGCTCAGGCGCCGAGCGGAGCCGACGAGGGCCGCGTAGATGTCGGGTGACGGGCGATACTCCCAGACCTTCGTCGCCGCACGCGCCACCGGGTCGATGGCGTATTCGATGGCTCGGGAGAAGGCAGCCCCTGGGCGATCGAACCCGTTGTCGAACACGAGGACGCGCCCCGCCGTCGGCTCCGATACGTAGTGCTGGCCCCAGAAGCGATCAGCCTCCGGGAGCGTGAGGGTCCCGGTCGGCCCACCGAGCCGCCATTCGATTCGCGACCAATCCGGTGCGATCGAGATCACGTGGTCGGCATTACGGAGCGACATCACGACGTTCCCACGCGGCCCGATGTTGATCCCGTTGCCGTGCAGCCAGTTCCCCGTTGTCGACCGCGACCCCTTGAGCGTGTTCCAGTCGAGTTCGGTGAAGCTGCTCCAGCGCTTCACCACGAGGTTCGTCTCCGGCGTCCACTCCCAGAGCGCCTCGCCGACGATCGAATCGGCGCCGACCAGCTGCGTCTCGTTGGCGATGAACAGGAGGGTGTTCCGCGGGGTGGCGATCACATCGTGATGGATCCGTCCGTACGGCGTGACGAGCGCCGCACTCGGATGTGGGAGCCGCGTGACCTCTTCACCCCCGGCCGTCTGCACCACGAGTCCATGGAGCGGATCGAGGAGGACGAACTGGCCGTTCGCGCGCCGCGTCGCCCCGAAGAGCGAACCGGAGGAGATGGGGAGATGCCCGACGATCTGCCCGTCTTCCACCATCAGCAGCCCCACCAGCCCGGTCGCACTGACGATCTCGATCACCGCGACGGGGAGGGTCGGCGTCCCCGTCGCCGTGAAGGTCGCCGCGGCAAGATTCGGCGGGAGCGCCCCGACCTCAAGAGGGGTGCGCACCGGCGACGCGCTCGATCCCTCTACGTGAGCTTCGAGGGTATAGCTCGTATTCGCCCGCAACCGCGTCATCAGGAAGCGGTGCTGCGCCGAGAGCGAGTCGCCCACGAGCGTGAGCACCGGGGTTCCGGTCGCCCCCCACGTGAGACGTGCGCGCCCCGGCTCCGCCAACGTCACCGTCACCAGTCGTGCGAGTGGGTTGACCGTAGCCGACAC
>VHBP01000064.1 GCA_016871915.1 Gemmatimonadota bacterium | reverse complement strand
CTTCGCTGGCGCCTTCTTGGCGGCAAGCTTGGCCGGCGCCTTCTTGGCGGCGGGCTTGGCCGGCGCCTTCTTGGCGGCGGGCTTGGCTGGGGCCTTCTTAGCGGCGGGCTTGGCTGGGGCCTTCTTGGCGGCGGGCTTGGCTGGGGCCTTCTTCGCCGCGGACTTGGCCGGCGCCTTGGCAGCTGCCTTCGCTGGGGCCTTGGCCGCCGCCACCGGCTTCGCCGCCGGCAACTTCCCCTTGTGCTTCTTCGCGTACGCTGCCTCGGCGGCCGCGATCAACTTGTCCGCCTCATCTTGCGCCATCTGGCTCCGGCGGACCATGTACTGCACGAGGTCGCGGGCGCTCTCGATCGAGAAGGCGGAGAGGCCAGCGGCGGCCCCGATGACATCCTTCATGGCCGCGGCCATTCGGCTACCGGCCTCCAGGGAGATCTCGTGGGCCTTGGCCGTCATCTCGGCCACGGTGTCGCGGACATCCTGGCCACGGTGACCGGGGCTGCGCTTCGGGGGGACGTTCGGCGTGGCCTCAGCCGGATTGGCGGATTCGGGCATATCGGGAGAGATTGGGGGCGTCCTGGTCGGAATGGGGGGGCGAATCAGGGCGTAAGAATATGATTTTCCGTCACGTACGCAAGATGCGCATGCGGTGCATTTTTGCTCGTTTTTCTTGACCTTGTCTGCTGGTTTTACGCAATATCAATAAGACATCATACGTTCACCATCAAGCCATATAATGCTTTCAGGTATCAAAGTTCTCGATCTCTCCCGCGTCCTAGCCGGTCCCCTCGCCGGCATGATTCTCGGGGATTTCGGCGCCGATGTCATCAAGATCGAGCGGCCGGGGGCTGGCGATGAGACTCGTGGGTGGGGTCCCCCGTTCGACGACCGGGGGGAAAGCGCCTACTACCTGAGCGTCAATCGCAACAAGGTGAGCGTCGCGGCCGACCTCACCGACGAGGCCGATCAGGCCCTCCTCCGGACGTTGATCGCCGAGGCGGACGTGGTGCTGGAGAACTTCCGGCCGGGGACCCTTGAGCGGTACGGCCTGGGGGCGACGGCGATGCTCGCGCAGCACCCACGGCTGCTCTGGTGCACCATCACCGGGTTCGGGCTCGACAACCCTCGCCCGGGCTACGATTTCGTGGCACAGGCCGAGAGTGGGTGGATGGCGATCACCGGGGAGCCCGGCGGGTCGCCGATGAAGGTCGGGGTCGCGCTCGCCGATGTCTTGGCGGGGAAGGATGCGGCCATCGCGATCCTCGCCGCGCTCGCCGGGGGGCGCCAGGAGCCGAGGCGGCTCTCCGTCTCCCTCGCCCACAGCGCCACGGCGGCGCTGGTGAACGTCGCGCAGAACGCGCTCGTCACGGGGACGGAGGCGAGACGCTGGGGGAACGCGCACCCCAACCTCGTCCCGTACCAGCTCTTCGAGGCGGCGGATCGCCCGTTCGTGCTGGCGGTGGGGAGTGATGCGCAGTTCGCGGCGGCGATGCGGGCGTTGGATCTGCCGGCGCTCGCCGCGGACCCTGCGCTCGCGACCAACGCGGGTCGGCTCGCCCACCGGGATCGGGTGGTGACGGCGATCGCCGACCGCGTGCGGACCGCGCCGGCCCGGACGTGGATCGATCGGCTCGATGGGGTCGGGGTCCCCTGCGGGGTGGTGAAGCCGGTGCTCGAGGCGCTCCGCGAGGTCGCGAGCTCTCCGCTCACCGGGGTGGCGCCGCAGGCGCCGGGCACCGTCCGCCGTCCGCCACCGCGGCTCGACGAACAGGGCGCTCTGGTGCGCGCCGAGGGGTGGGGCGCCTTCACCCGGCTGTGACCTTCCCCGGGTCGGCTCGTCCTACCCTTGCGACAGAACTCCCGTCGGTGGGGGCGTTCTGGATCAGGTGGACCTGTCGAGGCGTGGCCGCGTGAATTAACCTTGCGGCGTGCGCACCGTAGCTCCCCCCACGGTTCAGGACGATCCCATCGACGCCGATCAAGCGGTCATCGACCGCGTGATGGCCGGGGATCGCGACGCCTTCGGCATCCTCATCGAGCGGTACAGCGACGTGCTGTTCCGGCACGCGTATGGGATGACAGGCAGCGCGGATGTCGCGGAGGACATCCTGCAGGTCTCGTTCATCAAGGCGTTCCATCACCTGGGTGAGGTGCGAGGCCGGTTCGATGCGTGGGTGTTCCGGATCGTGGCGAATGGGTGCAAGGACTGGCTCAAGAACATCCGGCGCACACACCTGAGCTACGAGGAAGACGACCAGCCGTCGGGGTATGAGACCCCCGAGGAGGAGCTGGATCGAGGGGAGATGCGGCGCGATCTGGATCGTGCGCTGGCGGCCCTGCCGGACTCGCTGCGGGAGGCCTTCGTGATGAAGCACGTCGAGGGGCGGTCCTACGAAGAGATGGCGGACCTGCTCGACGCGACGGTCGGTGCCCTGAAGATGCGAGTCCACCGCGCCCGTGAGGCGCTGCAGAAGCTCCTGGAGGATCGGTACGCATGATGTCCCACGAATCGCTCGACCCCCGCGACGCCGTCCGCACGCCGGACACCGCGACCCACCGTGCTCCCGCCGCGGAGCCGATGGCCGACCGTGAGGTCCCCCTCGCGTCGTCGGAGAACCCCGCCCTCTGGGCGGCGATCGACGCCGAGACGGCGCGTCGCCGCACGATGCGGGCGCCCGCCGGCTTCGCCGCGCGGGTCCTGGCCAAGCTGGCAGGCCGCTGACCCTCGCAGTCCGCTCGACGCGCCCCGGCGCGGACGAGTTCGCGCCCTTCTACGCCGGCTACGTCGCCCAGGTCCCTGATGGCGACGTCGTCGAGGCGTTGATCGGCGGTGGGGAGATCGTCGCGGCGCTCCTCCACGACGTCCCCGACGAGGTCGCCTCGCGCGCCTATGCTCCGGGGAAGTGGACCCTCAAGGAGGTCATCCTCCACTGCAGCGACGCCGAGCGGATCTTCGCCTACCGCGCGCTCCGCATCGCGCGTGGCGACGCGACCCCGCTTCCCGGCTGGGACGAGGGGTCCTATGCGCCGCAGAGCGAGGCGAACACGCGATCGGTCCTCTCCCTGCTCGATGAGCTCGAGTCAGTGCGCGAAGCGACCGTCACCCTGTTCGATGGGCTCCCCGATGCCGCGTGGACGCGCCGCGGCGTCGCGAATGGGCACCCCTGCTCGGTGCGTGGCCTCGCCTGGATCACCGCGGGGCACCTCCTTCATCACGTCGACATCATCACCGAGCGCTATCTGCGCTGAGGTGGTGGTCAGATGTGCAGCGCGCGCCCGAGGGCGCCAAGCGCCGCTTCCTTCACCGTCTCGCTCAGCGTCGGATGCGAGTGCACCGTCGCCCCGATGTCATCGGCCGTCCCCCGATACTCCATCGCGAGCACGACCTCGCTCAGGAGATCGCTGACGTTCGGCCCGATCATGTGACACCCTAAGATCTCGTCGGTCTTGGCATCGGTCACGAACTTCACGAACCCCTCGGTGCTTCCCATCGTGCGCGCCCGCCCATTCGCCGAGAAGGGGAACTTCCCGACCTTGATCTCACGCCCCGCCGCCCGCGCCTCGGCCTCCGTCATCCCGCAGGTCGCGACCT
The DNA here is from genome assembly GCA_016871915.1 of Gemmatimonadota bacterium. Taxonomy (GTDB): domain Bacteria; phylum Gemmatimonadota; class Gemmatimonadetes; order Gemmatimonadales; family Gemmatimonadaceae; genus Pseudogemmatithrix. Next base: position 4,108 of record VHBP01000064.1, on the reverse strand, counting down.
CGGGCCAGGTGTAGACCACCGCCGGCATGTTGTGGTAGTGCATGTGCGCCGGCTTCCCCGCGATCACCTCGGCGGCGATCACCCCCTCGTCCTCCGCCTTGTGCGCGAGGAGCTTCCCGCCCACCGCATCGCCGATCGCGAAGACGTTCGGGAGGTTGGTGCGGAGCTGATCGTCGACGACGATCTCACCACGCGCCCCGAGCTTCAACCCGAGGGCCGCGGCGTCGACGCCGAGGAGCGAGGGCTTCCGCCCGATCGAGACGAGCACGTAGTCGGCCTCGAGGGTCTTCGGCTTCCCGTCCTGTTCCACCTTGATCGTCACCTTCTCACCGACACGCTTCCCCCCGGTGACCTTGGTCGCGGTGTGGAGGACGAGTCCCTGCTTGGCGAAGATCTTGGTCGCTTCCTTCGTGATATCGGCGTCGTTCCCGGGGAGGATCGTCGCCGCGTACTCGATCACCGTGACGGTGGCGCCGAGGCGCCGCCAGACGGAGCCGAGCTCCAGCCCGATCACCCCGCCGCCGATCACGATCAGATGCTTGGGCACCTCAGGGATCGTGAGGGCGCCGACGTTCGAGAGGACACGTTCCTCGTCGAAGGGGAGGAAGGGGAGGGCGACCGGCACCGATCCCGTCGCGAGGATCACATGCTTGGGCGTGTAGGTGGTGACGGCGCCGTCGTGCCCCGCGACCTCGACGACGTTCCCCGCGCGCAGCATCCCGGTCCCCTTTGCCCAGGTGACCTTGTTCTTCTTGAAGAGGAACTCGACCCCCTTGGTGTTCTGCGCGACGACGATGTCCTTGCGCCGCATCATCGTCGCGAGATCGAGCGTCACCCCACTGATCTGGATCCCGTGCTCCGCGGCGTGATGCTTCGCGAACTCGAAGTGCTCGGACGAGCCCAAGAGTGCCTTGGAGGGGATGCACCCGACGTTGACGCAGGTGCCGCCGAGGGTCTTGTCGCGCTCGACGCAGACGACGGAGCGACCGAGTTGGGCGGCGCGGAGGGCGGCGACGTAGCCACCGGGGCCGCCGCCGAGGACGAGAAGGTCGGGGGAGAGCGAGTCGGTCACGGTCCGGGGGGTCGCACCGGCGCGGGGAGCCGCGCCGGGAGGGTCAGAGTCAGTCGTCGAGGAGCATGGCAGCGGGGTCTTCCATCAGTTCCTTGAGCCGGACGAGGAAGAGCACCGCCTGCTGGCCGTCGATGATGCGATGGTCGTAGCTGAGGGCGACGTACATCATCGGGCGCACCTCGACGCGGCCACCGATCGCCACCGGGCGATCCTGCGTCTTGTGGAGCCCGAGGATCGCGACCTGCGGGTAGTTGATGATCGGGGTCGAGATGAGCGACCCGAAGACGCCGCCGTTCGTGATGGTGAACGAGCCGCCGGTGAGGTCATCCATCGTGAGCTTGCCATCGCGCGCCCGCTTCGCGACGGCGCCCATCGCCTGCTGGAAGCCGATGAGTCCCATCCGGTCGGCGTCCTTGATGTTCGGGACGACGAGACCGGCGTCGCTCGCCACGGCGATGCCGAGGTTCACGTAGTGCTTGTAGATGACCGCGTCGCCGTCGATCTGCGCATTGACCACCGGGAAGGCCTTGAGGGCTTGGCAGGCGGCCTTCGCGAAGAAGGGCATGAAACTCAGCTTCACGCCGTGCGACTTCTCCACGCGCTCCTTCATCCGCTCGCGGAGCGCCGTGACGGCGCTCATGTCGATCTCGTTGAAGGTCGTGAGGTGCGCGGTGGCGTGCTGCGCCTGGAGGAGATTGTCGGCGATGCGCTTGCGGCGCGTCGTCATCTTCTCGTGGGTCTCTCGCGTGCCGGCGGGTGCCTGGGCGGCGGCCGCCGGCGCAGGGGCCGGGGCAGTGCGCGCGTCGAGATGTGCCACCACGTCAGGCTTGCTCACCACGCCACCGCGACCGGTGCCGGCTACCGCGGCGAGGTTCACCCCCTGCTCGGCGGCGAGGCGCGCGGCGCTCGGCGCGGCACGCTTTGCCGCGGTGGTGGGAGCGGGTGCCGAGGGCGCAGGAGCCGGCGCAGCGGGCACCGTGGCCGCGGGCTTGGCGGCGGCTGGGACGCTCGCCGTCTCGTCGAGATGCCCGAGCACCTCGGCGAGCTGCACCACGTCGCCCTCCTGCTTGAGCCGCTTGGTCAGGACGCCGGCGTTGAGGGCGGGGACCTCGACGGTGATCTTGTCGGTCTCGAGCTCGACGAGGGTGTCGCCGATCGCGACGGCGTCGCCCTCCTGCTTGCGCCAACGGGAGACGGTGGCTTCCGTGATGGATTCACCGAGGGGGGGAACCGTGATCGGAATCATGACCCGAGAATATAGCCGATGCGCGCGCTGACGATCGATGCGCACGGGGGGCTCGACGCCCTCCGCTACCGGGAGGATCTCCCGGCGCCCGCGCTCCCAGAGCGGGGGAGTGTCCGGGTCCGTCTGCGTGCGGCCGCCCTCAATCATCTCGACCTCTTCGTCCTCGGGGGGATCCCGGGGGTCGCCATCTCCCCCGGGTGGATCATGGGCGCCGACGGGATGGGGGTGGTCGCCGAGGTGAGTCCGGGGGTCACGACCGTGGCCGTGGGGGATCGGGTCCTGATCAACCCGGGGATCTCCTGCCGCGACTGCGAGTTCTGCCAGGCGGGGGAGCAGTCGCTCTGCGTACGGTACCGGCTCCTCGGGGAGCATCTCCCTGGGACCTTCGCCGACGAGGTGATCGTCCCCGCGACCAATGTGCGGCGGTGTCCGCCGACCCTCTCCGATGAGGCGGCGGCGGCCTTCACGCTCGCGACGCTCACGGCGTGGCGGATGTGCGTGACGCGGGCGCAGGTGCAGAAGTGGGACGAGGTGTTGATCTGGGGGATCGGGGGCGGGGTGGCGCTCGCGGCGCTGCAGATCTGCAAGGCGCGCGGGGCGCGGGTCTGGGCGACCTCGTCGCGGCCGGAGAAGCTGGCGCAGGCCGCCGCGCTCGGTGCCGACGAGCTCATCGATCATTCGGCAGGGGACGTGGGGCGATTGATCCGCTCGCGCACCGGGAAGCGTGGGGTGGATGTCGTGATCGACTCGGTGGGGGAGCGGACCTGGGAGCAGTCGCTCGGGGCGCTCGCGCGGGGCGGGCGTCTCGTCACCTGCGGCGGGACCTCGGGCCCGAACCTCGCGATGGATGTCCGCCGCCTCTTCTGGAATCAGTGGTCGATCCTCGGCTCCACCATGGGGAACGACGCGGAGTTCGAGGCGATCGTCGCCGAGGCGGCGGCGGGACGGCTGATCCCGCCCGTGGATGGGGTCTATCCACTGGCAGAAGGGCGGGAGGCGTTCGCGCGGCTCGGGGCGGGGGCGCAGTGTGGGAAGGTCGTACTCCGGATCGGCGATGGCTGAGGCGGCCTCGTTCACGCCGGTGGAGGAGCGCGCGGTGCGCGAGGCGTACGCCGCACAGGGGCACGCCGACTGTCCGCGTTGCGCGGTGCGGATGCGCGAGCGATCGATCGGCGGCGGGAGCTTCGGCTTGGGCTATGCGCGGAAGCGGGAATGGTTGCTCTGCCCGCAGTGCCACCGCAGCGTGCTCTTCGATCTCAAGCGTGGGACCCGCAACTAGATTACGCGGATATGAATCGCCTGCGTCGCCTCGTCGGCCTGCTCAGCGTGTTGGGTCTCGCGGTCCCTGTCTCCTCTCTCGCCGCGCAGCGGTCCGCGCTGGCGGACCGCTTCATCCGCGATCAGACGGTGTTGGGGGTGACGGTCTACGGGCCCGCCTTCGCGCTCTCGGTGGCGGACGATGCGATCTCGGGCGCGGCGGCGTACCTCGTGATGGCGGGGGGGAGCTTCTTCGCCGCCTCCGAGGCCACGCGGCGTGTGGAGATCACCGAGGCGCGGTATCTCCTGTCCCGGGCGATGGCGACGCGCACCGCCGGCAACCTCGTGATGGTGAGCTCGCTCAATGGCTCGTCGCCGCGGCGGGTCGCGGGTGCGGCGTTGCTCGGTGGGCTCGGCGGGACGGCGGCAGGGCTCGCCGTCGGTGGAGGCCTGACGGCCGGTGAGGCCGCGGCGACGGTCTTCGGGCACGACCTGGCGTACCTCTCGGCCATCGCCCTGACCACGACCTCGGA
>VHBP01000063.1 GCA_016871915.1 Gemmatimonadota bacterium | reverse complement strand
ACGGCGATGCTCACTTGGAGCAGGAGGAAGCGCACGAAGGGCATCATCCGACGAAGTGATCGTGTGTCGATGGGAGTTCCACGGCGCGTCCGTGCTCGCGGAGGCGCACCGATCCCGCGGGACCGGTGACGATCTGGCCGATCGCGGTGAGTGCGAGCCCGGCATGCGCCACGGCGAATGCCGTGGAATCGAATGCCGGTGCGGTGACGAGGAGCTCGTACTCCTCGCCGCTCGCGAGCGCCTCGCGCGACGGCACGCCATCGAGCACCGGGAGGCGCTCGAGATCGAGCTCGGCACAGATGCCACTCGCCGCCGCGATATGTGCGAGGTCACCCGCGAGCCCATCGGAGAGATCGATCGCCGCGGTCGCACCATGCCGCACACACCAGCGCGAGGCGTTGAGCCGCGCCTCGGGGTGCGCGAAGCGCGCGCGATGGGCCGGCGTCGGCGCACGACCGGCGAGCCACGCCGCGAGCGCGGCGCCGGGGCCGCCGAGTCGCCCGGTCACGTAGATCGTGTCGCCTACTCTCGCTCCACTGCGTGCGAGTGGATGCGTCGCATGCCCGAGCACGGTGATCGCGAGGGCGAGCCGGTCGCCGTCGGTCACATCGCCCCCGACGATCGGGATATCACCCTGCGCCGCCGCCTCCCCGATCCCATGCGCGATCGGTGCGAGCGCGTCACGCCACGCCGCAGGGACGGTGAGGGCGAGGAGCACACCGAGCGGGGCGGCCGCCATCGCGGCGAGATCGGAGAGCGCCGCCATCGTCGCGCGCCACCCGATCTCCTCGGGCGTGAGCCACTCCCGACGGAAGTGCACATGCTCGACGGTGGTGTCGGTGCTCACCACCAGCTTGGAGCCCGCGGGCACATCGAGCACCGCGCCATCGTCACCGATGCCGCGCGCCCGAGGCCCCCACTGCGTGAGGAGCGTCCGGATGGAGTCGAACTCCGCGCCGGGTCCGAGGGGGAGGTGCGTGGTCATCGCTCCCCTCCGACCTTCGGCAGCTGCGCCAGGATCGGTGCGAGCGGCGCGGCGTCATCGAGTCGCCACACCTTTGGGAGCGCGTCGATGACATCCGTGAGATTCGTCCCGCGCACCGAGCGCATCGCACGCCGATCGCGTCCGGGGACGTCGATCCCCGCCGCGAGCTCCCCCGCACGCCCATGCACCCAGGCGCCGGCGGCGGCCGCCACGAAGGGATCCCCGAGCTGTGCGAGCAAGGTGGCGACGATCCCGCTCAACACATCCCCGCTCCCGCCGGTGCCGAGCGCCGGACCCCCCGCGGCCACGACCGCCACGCGGCCATCCGGGGCGGAGATCACCGTCGGCGGCCCCTTGAGGAGCACCACGGCACCCAACGTCCTCGCCAACTCCGCCCCGACGATGAATCGATTCGCGAGGATCGCCGCGGGATCGAGCCGCATCAACCGCGCCGCTTCCACCGGATGCGGGGTCACGATCGCGGGGCGCGCGCCGAGGAGGGAGCCCAGCGTGCGCGGCTCCCCCTCGAAGACGTTGAGCGCATCCGCGTCGAGCACGACCGGTCCACGCCAGGTCACGAGCAGGCGCTCGATGAGCGCGCGCGACTTGGTCCCACGTCCGAGCCCGGGGCCCAGCAGCAGCGCATGCGACCACTCGAGCACCGGGACCTGCTCCTCCTCGGTCATCGGCCAACGCGCCGCCATCGCCTCCGGCAACGCCCCCTGCACCACCGGGACGTTCGTGGGCGCGACCAGCAGCCGCACCATCCCGATCCCGCTGCGCAGCGCGCCGCGCGCGGCGAGCATCGGGGCGCCGGCCATCCCTTCCCCGCCCCCGACGATCGTGATCCGCCGGCGGACTCCCTTGTGGGCCGCTGCCGGGATCGGCGGTACCGCCGCCCGCACCCACGCGGCATCGATCAACTCGGGGCCCAAGGTGCGTGCCGCGTTTTCATCGGCGAGTGGAGGGAGCCCGATATCGAGCACGACCAGCGCTCCGGTCTCATCGCGGCGCAGTAGGAGCCCCTGCTTCATGGCGTCGAAGGTCACGGTGCAGTCGGCGTGGACCACGCGACCGCCGGCCCCCGTCGTGGCATCGAGCCCGCTCGGCATATCGACCGCGACGATGCGCGCGCCCTTCGCGCGCAGGGCATCGATCCGCGTGATGGCATCGGCGACCGCGCCGCGCGGTTCGCCCTTCGCCCCGATGCCGAGCAGCGCATCGACAACGACGGCGGGCGCCGTGACCGCCCCGCGCTCCGCCGCCCGCTCGAGTGCCACCGAGGCCGCTCCCTTCGCCCGCTGCGCATCGGCAGAGGTCGGCTCGCCGAGGGACTCGACCTGCACCGGGCATCCCTCGTGCGCGAGCACGCCGGCGATCACCCAGCCGTCGCCCCCATTGTTCCCGGTGCCCACGAAGACGATCGCGCCCTGCGTGCGCACGTCAGGGTAGCGCGCGAGGATGACCGCCGCCGTGCCTTCACCGGCGGCTCGCATCACCTCGTACAACGAGGCGCCAGCCGCGAAGGCCTGGTCCTCGCGCGCACGCATCCCCGTCGCGGTGCAGACCCGGACCGTCATCGCTGAGGCCACCGCGAGGTCATGACGTGCCCTACGCGGTCGGGACCGCGTGCCAGGGATAGTTGCGGTCGAAGGCGTCGGTGAAGTCGAAGACGTCGACGAAGTCCGCTTTGTTGTCGTTCGGCTGCGCATGCAGCAACCCGACGTCGACGAGGGTGAAGACCACCTCGCCCAGGTCGGCGGAGGCACGGATCCCCCAATGGTCGAGCACACTGCGCGCGAGCACCCCGTAACGCTCGAGGGCGAGATCCCGGCACCCCAGCGCGAGCTCACGCCCCGTGAGATGCCGCCGCTCGATCAACCGCTGCTGACAGAACTCGAGCGCCGCGAGCACGAAGAGATAGGCCCGCTCATCGTACCGCGACTCCTTGAGTCGGATGCGATCCATCACCCCATCGCGGAAGGCGAGTTCAGCCATCGGATGGGGGCATGGAGGTGGACATGGACCGACGCCTCAGAGATAGAGCGGGAAGGCGGCGGTCAGCGCGTGCACGTCGGCCTTCACCGCCGCGAGCACCGCCGCATCGGTCGGCGCGGCGAGCACCCGATCGATCAACGCCGCGATCTTGACCATCTCGGGCTCGCGCATCCCACGCGTCGTCACCGCCGGCGTCCCGATGCGGATCCCACTCGTCACGAAGGGGGACTGCGTCTCCTTCGGTACGGTGTTCTTGTTCACCGTGATCCCCGCCGCGTCGAGCGCCTGCTCCGCCACCTTCCCCGTGAGCGCCGCGCTCTTGGGACGCAGATCGCAGAGCATCAGGTGATTGTCCGTCCCGCCGGAGACGATGTGCACGCCATGCGACTGCAACGCCGTCGCCATCGCCTTGGCGTTCCGTACCACCTGTTCACAATAGCGCTTGAACGCCGGATCGAGCGCCTCCTTGAACGCCACCGCCTTGGCGGCGATCACATGCTCGAGCGGCCCGCCCTGCGTCCCCGGGAACATCGCCTTGTCGACCGCCTTGGCATGCGCGGCCTTACAGAGGATGAGCCCACCACGTGGCCCACGCAGCGTCTTGTGCGTGGTGGTGGTAACCACGTCGGCATACGGCACCGGATTCGGATAGACGCCGGTCGCCGCGAGCCCCGCGAAGTGCGCCATATCCACAATGAAGATCGCGCCGACCTCACGCGCCGCCTCGACGAACTGCGCGTAGTCGAGCACGCGCGAGTAGGCGCTGTACCCCGCGATGATGAGCTTCGGGCGCTCCCTCCGCGCGAGTTCACGCATCTGCGCGTAGTCAATCAGCCCTTCGTCGGTGACCCCATAGTGCACCGCCCGATAGTTGAGCCCGGAAAAGTTGACCGGCGAACCATGCGTGAGGTGCCCCCCCTGCGAGAGATCGAGCCCGAGGACGGTGTCCCCCGGCTTGAGGAAGGCGAGATAGACGGCGGCGTTCGCCGTCGCCCCCGAATGCGGCTGCACATTCGCATGCTCGGCCCCGAAGAGCTGCTTGGCCCGATCGATCGCGAGTTGCTCGATCTGGTCGACCACCTCGCAGCCGCCATAGTAGCGCTTTCCGGGGAGCCCCTCGGCGTACTTGTTCGTCAGGATCGACCCCGCTGCCTCGAGCACGGCCGGCGAGACGAAGTTCTCGCTCGCTATGAGCTCGATCCCCTCGCTCTGACGCCTGGTCTCCTCACCGATCAGCGCCGCCACCTCGGGGTCGCTCCCCGTGAGCGCCGCGCTCGGCAGCCGTCGATCCCACTGGTTCCAGGTGAGGGCGTGCTTCCCGTCCGCCGTCCCGCTCATGGTGCCTCCGGTTCGATCTTCTTCACCCGCGTCTCATGCCGGCCCCCCTCGAACGGGGTCGCCAGCCAGGTCGTCAGGATCTTCGTGGCCTCGGTCTCGCTCAGGAACCGCGCCGGGAGGACGAGGACGTTGGAATCGTTGTGCTGCCGTGAGAGCGCCGCGACCTCCGGCGACCAGGCAACCGCGGCGCGAACCCCGTGATGCCGATTCGCCGCATAGGACATCCCGAGCCCGGTGCCGCACAGGAGGATCCCGCGCTTGGCGCGCCCCTGCTCGACCTGCGCGGCCACCGGATGCGCGTAGTCGGGATAGTCGGTCGACGAAGTCGAGTGCGTCCCGACGTCATCGACCGCGTAGCCCAAGCCCGTGAGCACCGCCTCGAGCTTCTCCTTCAACTCGAAGCCGGCGTGATCCGAGCCGATCGGGATGCGCTCGGGCTGGCTCATGCCTCCTTCCGCGGCCACTGCGGCCAGGTGCGGACCATCCCCGCCACCGCCGCGATCCGCTGCTCGGCGAGCTTGTCGGCCGCCACATAGGTGTAGACCTGCTGCTCCTTGGCGATGCGATAGACCCCGAGGACCGTGTCGTAGATCTCATCGGCCTTGCGGAGCGCACGCTCGCGCGTCCAGCCAGCGAGCTCGCCGTAGACATTGATCACGCCGCCGGCGTTCGCGACGAAATCAGGCGCGTAGTCGATCCCGGCCTTGGCGAGCATCTCGCCATGCTTCTCCGGCTCGAGGAGCTGGTTGTTCGCGCCGCCGCAGACGATCTCCACCTTCAGCTTGTGGATCGTCTGGTCGTTGAGGATCGCGCCGAGCGCGCAGGGGGCGAAGATATCGGCCTTGGCGGAATAGATCTTATCGCCCTCGACCGCCTGCGCGCCGAACTCCTTGACCGCATGCGCGACCTTCTCCGCGCGGATATCGCTCACGATAAGCTTCGCCCCTGCCGCATGGAGCTCCTTGCAGAGATAGGTGCCCACGTTCCCCATCCCCTGCACGCTGATCGTCTTGCCGCCGAGGTCCGACGAGCCCCACCGATGCATCGCCGAGGCCTGGATGGCGCGGAAGACCCCGTGCGCGGTGACCGGCGAGGGATCGCCCGACTTATTCGCGAGCCCCGCGACGTAGTCGGTCTCCATATGGACGAAGTCCATGTCGGCGGTGCTGGTGCCGACATCCTCCGCCGTCACGTAGCGCCCGCCGAGCGACTCGACGAAGCGGCCGTGCGCACGGAAGATCATCTCCCGATTGGTGGTACGATTATCCCCGATGATGACCGCCTTCCCGCCCCCGAGGTTGAGGCCGGCGACGGCATTCTTGTAGGTCATCCCACGCGCGAGACGGAGTGCATCGACGATCGCCTCCTCATCGGAGGCGTAGGCCCAGAAGCGAGTGCCACCGAGGGCGGGGCCGAGTGTCGTGTCGTGGATCGCGATGATGCCGCGATAGCCGGCGGTCTCGTCGGCGCAGACGACCAGCTGTTCGTGGCCGAGCTTGGCTATTGAATCGAAAAGCTGCATGAGTCGGGGGTCAGGTTGCAGGTGTCAGGGAACAGAACGGCCACTACGTACTGCTGACGGCGGCGCGTCCGATGACGACGCGCTGCACTTCCGACGTACCCTCGTAGATCTCGGTGACCTTGGCGTCGCGGAAGTAGCGCTCCACGGGGTACTCCTTCACATAGCCATAGCCGCCGAAGAGCTGCACGGCATTGGTGGTGACCCACATCGCGGTCTCGCTGGCGAAGAGCTTCGCCATGGAGGCCTGCGTGCCGATGTCGACGCCGCGATCCTTCGCGGCGGCGGCCATGTGGAGCAGGCTCCGCGCTGCGGTGATGCGGGTCGCCATGTCGGCGAGCTTGACCTGCACCGCCTGGAACTCGGCGATCGGCTTCCCGAACTGCTTGCGCTCGACCACGTAGGCGCAGGCCGCCTCGTACGCGGCGCGCGCGATCCCGATGGCCTGCGCGGCGATCCCGAGGCGCCCATGCTCGAGTGACTGCATGGCGTAGATGAACCCCATCCCTTCTTCGCCGAGCAACCGGTCAGCCGGGACGCGCATCCCATCGAAGACGAGTTGGACCGTCGGGGAGGCGCGCATCCCCATCTTGTCCTCCTTCTTGCCGACGGAGAACCCGGGGAGATCGGGGGTGATGATGAAGGCGGAGATCCCCTTCGCCCCCTTCCGCGCATCGGGCGTATCGGTGCGCGCCATCGCGAGGATCACGCCCGCATGCGTCCCGCTCGTCACCCACGACTTGGCACCGTCGAGGATCCAGTGGTCCCCGTCGCGGCGCGCCTGACAGCGGAGCGAGGCGGCGTCGGACCCTGAGTCAGGCTCGGAGAGAGCGAAGCCCCCCAACAGCTCCCCACGCGCCATCGGCGCGAGGAACCGCGCCTGCTGCGCCGACGACCCGAAGTTGAGGAGCATCTGCGTCGGGAGCGAGTTGTGCACCGACATCATGACGGCGGTGCTCGCATCGGCGACGGCGATCTCCTCGAGCGCCAAGAGATAGCTCCGTGCGTCGAGCCCCAATCCATCGTGCTCGGGCGGGAGGAGCATCCCGAGGAAGCCGAGCTCCCCGAGCTGCGGGATCAGCGACGGCTCGAAGTGCGCGTCGCGATCCCACGCCGCGGCGTTGGGCCGCAGATGCTCGTCCGCGAAGGCGCGCGCCGTCTCGACGATCGCGCGCTGCTCCTCGGTAAGCTCGAGCAACGGGTCGGTCATGCGTGGTGCGCTGGGGGGAGAATGTGACGCATCGACTCAGGCCTTCCGGTAATCGTAGAACCCGCGCCCCGACTTGCGGCCATACCACCCGGCGGCCACATAGCGCTTCAGCAACGGGCAGGGCCGATACTTGGGATCGCCGAGCCCCTCGTGGAGCACCTCGAGGATCGCGACGCAGGTATCGAGCCCGATGAAGTCGGCGAGCGTAAGCGGCCCCATCGGATGGGACATCCCGAGCATCATCACCTGATCGACCGCCTCGGGGGTGCCGACCCCCTCCATCACGGCGTAGCACGCCTCGTTGATCATCGGCATCAGGATCCGGTTCGCGAGGAAGCCAGGATAATCGTTGGCCTCGACGGGGATCTTCCCGAGCGCCTTGGAGAGCTCCACGGTGCGGGTGTTCACCGCATCGGTGGTCGCCTGCCCGCGGATCACCTCGACGAGCTTCATCACCGGGACGGGATTCATGAAGTGCATCCCGATCACCTGCTCCGGGCGCTGCGTCACCGCCGCGATCTCGGTGATCGAGATCGAGCTCGTGTTCGTCGCAAGGATCGCCCCCGCATCGGCGAGGCGGTCGAGCTCGCGGAAGATCTGGCACTTGAGCTCCTTCCGCTCGGTCGCGGCCTCGACGACCACCGTCGCGCCCTTCACGA
>VHBP01000062.1 GCA_016871915.1 Gemmatimonadota bacterium | reverse complement strand
GCGCCGTCAGGGTGCCCAGCCGCTTCACCAGCCGCTCGCGATCGACCGTGCGGAGTTGGTCCAGCACCACATGTCCGTCCTTGCCGCTGAACCGCACGGGGATGCGAAACGGGTAGGGATGGCTCCCGGTGGTGAGCGGCGCGACGATGAAGGTCCCCATGTGGGCGTTCAACTCGTCCGGTGAGACCACGACGCAGGGCCGCGTCTTCCGAATCTCGCGGCCGCGTGTGGGGTTGAGCTGGACGAGCCAGACCTCACCGCGACGAACGGAGACCTCTACCACGCCCATTCCTCCTCGTCGAAGCGGGTGGCCGACGGAGCATCGAGGAGCTCGCTCGGCCCGAACTTCGCCGCCGCCTCCGCCCATCCGGCGCGCGCGGCGGCCACCGGGGCGACGACGAGCGCCCCGGATTCGACGCGAATCTCGACCTCGTCCTCGAGGCCGGCCTGTTCGAGCAGGGGCTTGGGGAGGCGGAGGCCGCGGGAGTTACCGATACGGACGAGACGGGTCTTCATGGGAGCTCCGGAGGACTGTTATTACAATGTAATCACCACCGCTCCCTTGTCCGCAACCCCGTGACATGCGCCACATGATGCCGCCCATGCCACGCATACAACGCCAATAACCCATCCAGGATCTGCGGCCCGTTGGCGGGGTGCAGGTACGGCCGCGCGAACTGGTCCGGCGTCATCGCCTCGAACAGGGTGACGAGCCGCGCGTGCGCTCCCTCGATCATCTGGAGGGAGGGGGCGAGGGGCATCCGGGCGTCGGCCTGCGCCGCGAACCCCTTCTCGTTGTACGGGCGGATGGTGGGGTTCTCCTCGGTGAGGGCGAGCTTGAGCCGCGTGAGGGCGTTGGTGTGGGAGTCGGCGAGGTGGTGGACCACCTGCCGGACGGTCCAGCCGTCGGGGCGGTAGGGGGTGTCGAGCTGGGGGTCGTCGAGCCCGTGGAGGGCGCCGCGGAGCTCGGCGGGGAGGTCGCGGATCTGGGCGATGCGCTGGGCGCGCTCCCCCGCCGTGGACACGGCGGGGCGTTGGAAGCGGCCCAGGGGGTAGGCGAGGTCGATGGTCATAGGGAAAAAGTATCCCCGGGTGGGTTGCCCGGCGGAGGGGGTCGGTCTAGACTTCGGATTCCGCCAGAGCGGCACGGTGGCGGGCACTGCCCCTTGGTGTAACTGGCAACACGCCTGACTCTGGATCAGGAGAGTCCTGGTTCGATCCCAGGAGGGGCAACTCGAGATAAGTGAAGCCCTCCGCGTCGCCGCGCGGGGCTGACTCGTATGAATCGTCGCACCTTTATTCAGCGGACCGGTGTACCCATTGGCGGGGCCGCCCTCGCGTCGCTCCTCCCTGGGCCGCTGATGGCCGCATCGCCGGCACCGACGCCCACACGGTCACCACGTGGCGCTCCCACGAGCGACGTGGTCGTCATCGGCGGTGGGGCCTTTGGGGCGTGGACCGCGCTCGCCCTGCGCGAGATGGGACACCGCGTCACGCTGATCGACGCGTACGGGCCCGGGAATTCGCGTGCCACCTCGGGCGATGAGACCCGACAGATCCGGGTCGGCTACGGCGAGCGCGAAGGGTACGCACGGATGGCGCAGCGGGCGATGGACGCGTGGCGGACGCGTGAGGCGGAGTTCGGGATCCCGCTGCTTACGACGACAGGTCGGCTAGAGATCGCCCCCGACTGGACGCCCGCACTTCGCGCGACGCAGGCGATGCTCTCCCGCTTCGGCGTGCCGACCGAGGCCTTCACTGCGGAGGAGCTCCGCCGCCGATACCCGCAGATGGGGTTCGACGGCATCGGCGTCGGGCTGCTCGAGCCGGGCGCCGGGGTCGTGCGCGCCAAGCAGGCGATTCTCGCCACGGCCGATGCGTTCTGCCGGAAAGGTGGCACCCTCATCATTCAGCACGCTGCACCGGGGCGCGCCGAGGGTGGGCGGCTCGTCGAGTGCATGCTCGCCGACGGGACCTGTGTCGCGGCGCAGCAGTTCATCTTTGCCTGCGGACCCTGGCTCCCGAAGGTCTTTCCCGAGCTGCTGGGGCGCCGCATCAAGGTCCCCAAGCGCGATGTCCTCTACTTCGGTATTCCGGCGGGCGACACCCGGTTCGCGCCACCGGCGCTCCCGAACTTCTCCGAGAGCGCGTACTACGGCTCCCCCAGCATTGACGGGCGCGGGGTGAAGGTTTGCCCCACCAACGGGCCGGACAACTGGGACCCCGACGTCGATGAACGGGTCGTGGACCCGGTGCAAGTGCGGCGCGCCCGTGCCTACCTCGCGCGTCGCTTCCCCGCGCTCGCTGCGCAGCCGATCACTGAGACTCGCGTCTGCCAGCTCGAGAACACCGACGACGAGCACTTCATCGTCGATCGGCACCCGAGCTACGCCAACGTGCTCATCGCAGGCGGGGGTTCGGGCCATGCCTTCAAGCACGGCCCCGTGCTCGGGGAACACATCGCCCGTCGCGCCGTGGGTGACGCCACGGACCCCGTTTTCGACGCGATGGTACGGCTGGCACGCTGAAGCAGACGCCACGTCGCGCGTAAACACGTTACGGATCGCCCACACTGAGGCCGCACTTAGACCAAACTCAACATTGGACCGCAGGACCCGGCCACCTCCATCTCGGTGACCACCATGAAGAAGACGGCGAGAGAATCGGCTCTGTGACCCGTCTGCCAATCCGTCGCTCCCCTCACTTCTGAGGATGACGGTGGCCCAGCCGACCAGTCGACACCGACTGGAGCCATGGGCGAGTGAGACGGGTCATTCATCGCAAGGAGCGCAGCATGTCCTCACGCACCCCTAGGCCCCGCCGCACTATCGCACGCCTCGCGCTCGCCTTCGCCCTCGCCCTCGCCGCCTACCTCGCGCTCTGGCCGGTGCCGATTGATCCTGTCGCCTGGGATGCACCGACCGATCGCGGATTCGTGGGTGACTTCGCGGTCGATTCCGCCCTTGCCGGCGCCGAGCGCATCCCACTCGGCGACCACCCCGGCCCCGAGAGCGTCGCGCGCGATGCCGAGGGGCGGCTCTACGCGGCGACGCTCGACGGGAGCATCGTCCGACTCGACGCCGAGGGGCGGAACCCGAGCGACTGGGCGCGCACTGGTGGGCGCCCCTTGGGGCTCGCCTTCGGCACAGACGGCACGCTCTATGTGGCCGATGGGATCCGCGGACTCCTCGCCGTCGACACCGTGGGGCAGGTGACGGTGCTCGCGACCGAGGCGGAGGGCAAACCCTTCGGCTTCGCGGATGACCTCGACGTCGCCCCTGATGGGCGCGTCTACTTCAGCGATGCATCGAGCAAGTTCACGGTGGCCGCGCGCGGCGATGCCGATGCGAGTACGCTCGACATCATCGAACATGGTGGGCATGGTCGGTTGCTTGAGTGGGATCCGGTTACACGTGAGGTGCGTGTGGTAGCAACGGGGCTACAGTTCGCCAATGGGGTGGCGGTCACCTCCGATGGACGCGCGGTGCTGATGACGGAGACTGGCGCGTATCGCATCGTACGGGTGGAGCTCGATGGGCCGGCGCGTGGGCGCGTGACGCCCGTTGTCGAGAATCTCCCCGGCTTCCCCGACAACATCTCGCGGGATGCCGAGGGGCGGTTCTGGGTCGCGCTCTTCGCTCCGCGGAACGGGATCCTGGATTGGCTCGCGCGGTTTCCCGCGTTGCGGAAGGTGATCGTGCGGATCCCGTCGGCGTTGCAGCCCAAGCCGGCGCGGTACGCGCACCTGATCGCGATCGACGAGACGGGGCGGGTGTTGGAGGACCGGCAGGATCCGGCGGGGGGGTATGCGCCGATCACCGATGTGTTGGCGACGGGGGAGTGGTTGTATCTGGGGAGTCTGTCAGAACCGACATTGGGGAGGGTGAGACAGTGAGAGCCATCATCATCGGGACCGCCATCGCGTGCATCGCCCTCCCGCCCCTGCGGGCGCAGGCCCCGACCTCTCCCATCCCTCCCGACCTCGCTGCCGCGCAGGTGGCGTACGATCGTGCGCCGCAGGATCGCGACGCGCTGATCTGGCTCGGACGACGCATCGCGTACACCGGCGCCTATCAGCGAGCGATCGATCTCTATACGCTCGGGCTCGAGCGGCACCCCGACTCCCCCTTCGTGCTACGGCATCGCGGGCATCGGTATCTCTCGATCCGCGATACGAAGCGCGCGCGGGCCGATCTCGAGCGCGCGTGGACCCTGGTGCGTGGGCAGCCCGATCTGGTGGAGCCCGATGGACAGCCCAACGCGCGCGGGATCCTGACGAGCACCCTCCACTCGAACATCCGCTACCATCTCGCGCTCGCCTACTTCCTCGACGGCGACTTCGCCCTCGCCGCACCGATCTGGGCGGAGGATGCGCGTGTGGCCGCCAATCTCGATCAGCGCGTCGCCGCGACCTATTGGTGGGTCCTCTCCCTCGCCTACCTCGGCCGACGCGCCGAGGTCGCCGCGCTCCTCGCGCCGATCGACCCCTCGTGGGAGATCATCGAGAACGGGTCGTACCATCGGCTCCTCCTCTACATGAAGGGCGCGCTGTCGGAGGACCGACTCCTCACGGCAGGTGCCGACGCGCTCGAGCGGCAGACCGTGGGGAACGGGGTGGGGCAGTGGCACGCGGCGAATGGGCGGACGGCCGAGGCGCGTGCGGCGTGGCAGCGGGTGCTCGCGGGGAATCCGGCGCCGAGCTTCGGGGTGTTGGCGGCGGAGCGGGGGCTGGCGCGGTTGCGGTAGGGGGTGAGCGGCGCGGCCCGTGGCATCAGCTACTCGCCGGCGTTGCCTGTGGTGCGGGCCCTGTTGACGCGGGCCGCGCGGGAGCGGGGCGATCATGCGGGGGCCGAGCGCTACGCGATGTGGATCGACGCGATCGTGCTGACCGCTCGCGGCGTGGCCCCGGTGCAGATGGCTCAGGCGGCGACGCTCCTTGAGCGAGCGCGGTCAGCTGCGGCGGGTGGAGATACCGTCGCCGCGCGCCGGCATTACGATCGCTTCCTCGCCGCGACCTATCCCGATCTTCCGGTCTGGCGCGAGGCGCGCCGCGAGGCGCAACGGGTGATGCGTTGAGTAGATTCATCGGATATGCTCACGACCCTTTCTCTCCTCCTCGCCCTGACCCTCCCCGTGGATTCGATAAGATTCCCCACGGTCACCTTCGATAATCTCGAGGGGCGCGCCCTCACCCTCCCCGCCGATTTCAACGGCGAGCGGAACGTGGTCTTCGTCGCCTTCCTGATGGAGCAGCAGAAGGACGTCGACACCTGGGCCCCCTGGCTCAAGCAGACCCTCCCGAAGTATCCGGGCTCGGATTTCTATGAGATCCCGACGATCCAGCGGATGGTCGCCCCGATGCGGTGGGTGATCAATCGCGGGATGCGCGGCGGGATCCCCGATCGCGCGGTGCGCGAGCGCACGGTGACGCTCTATATCGACAAGGGGCCGTTCAAGCGGTCACTGGGGATCACCACGGAGTCGGTGATCCAGGTGCTGCTGGTGGACAAGGCCGGGAAGATCTGGTGGCGGACCACGGGGCCGTACACGCCGGCGAAGGCGGTGGAGTTGGAGCAGGCGCTCGCGGGGCGGTGAGGGGCCGAGCGCGACTACGCCTCCGCTGCTGATCAGCGCAGCTGTAACCCCACCCGTAGCGTCCGTCCCACCTGCGGTAACCCGCACTGATCATACGTCAGGCGATCGAGCAGGTTGTCGATCCCGACGCTGAGCCGGAGCGCCGACCAGAGCCCGCGTGCGCCGAGGGCGATATCGCGATCGACCAAGGCATCGAGCCGCGCGGCGGCAGCGATCGTCTCGCGGGTCCCACGATCCGGATTGAGGCACGACTGCGCACCGATCGTGGTGGCCGCCGTGGTGAGCCGCGTGCGCGCGGCGATCGGGACGATCGCCGTGACCGAGCCCCGGACGTGCGGCACATATTCGGGGGCGCTGTGGGTCCCACTCCCCTGATCGATGAGCTGCGGGTCCTGCACGGTGAGATCGGCGAGGAAGGTGCGATCGGCCCCGCGCCAGGCGCCGAAGAGCTCGAGCCCCTGCGTGCGCTGCGCATTGGCGTTCACGCGGATGAACGTCCGGTCCGGTCGCGTGACACGCACCACCGCATCGTCGAGGTGCTGCCGGAAGAGCGTGGCCTGCACCTCGCCGGCGCCGCGCTGCCAGAGCGCACTCACCTCACTCGAGACGAGGCGCTCGGGCTTGAGGTCGGGATTCGGGACGAAGCGCTGGAGACTCCCCGCGTAGAGCTCACGGAGGGCGGGGAAGCGCGCGCGGCGCGTCATCGCGGCGTTGAGTTGGATGCCGGGGCCGAGCAAGGTCTTGGAGAGCCCCGCCCGTGCCCCCCACTCCTGGCGCTCACCCAGCGGGGCACGCCCGCCGGTGAGGGGATTCTCCGCCTGATCGCGACTCCCCGAGAGGGAGAGCCGGAGCTGCTGCGGGAGCTCCCAGTCGGTCTCGAGCGCCACACTCGAGAGCCGCTGCCGATACGCCACGGGCGCGGCGGCACCGAGGGTCTCGTCGTAGTCGATCGTCGCCGAGCTGACGCCGAGCCCGATCTCGCCACGCGATCCGATGGAATGCTCGAGGATCAATCGCGTGGTCGTCGTGGCATCGTCACCGCGTTCGGTGGTGCTGACGGTGCGATAGCTGCTGTCGGTGTACTGATCGATGCGCTGGGTGCCGCGCGTGCGGCCCAGCCGGAGATCGATCTGCCCACTCCCGAATGGCGTCGGGCGCCACCCGGTACCGGCGGAGAGGATCGCGACATCACGATCGACCTGCGGGATCCGCCAGAAACGCGGGGTGAGGAGATGATCCTCGGCCATCACGCCGCGCGCGCCGCGTGCCCCGGTGAGGGTGATGCCGAGTGAGGCACCATTCACGGTGGTATAGCGGATACCACCCACGTAGTCGCGCTGCGTGAGGTCGGTGTTGTCGCGTCGGCCGCTCGTCACACGTCGTGAGAGCGCATCGGGGGCGATGAGATCGGGGCGATGCCGCACCCCGCCGCCACCGAGCACGGCGAGGGTCCCGGTGCCGATCGTGATCGGAGCGCCGATCGATCCCGAGAAACCGAGCGCGCCGGTCTGATCGGTGCCGAGCGACAAGAGACGACGTGGCGCGGTGAGTCCCTCGGTGAGGCCGACCTCGATCGTCCCGCTGCTCACGTTGGGGCCGAGCATCAGGGAGGAGAGGGTCCGCCCCACGCGGATCCCTGAGGCGGCGCTGAGCGGGATGACCGAGGCATCGGTGCGCGAATCCCATCCGAGGGTGAGCGGGACCCCCTCGAGGAGGACCGCGGGTTGGCGCGAGTCGCTCGCGCGCAGCGAGAGCTCGGTCTCGCCACGCGAGTTGGTGCGCACGCCGATGAAGGGGACGGTGCGGAGCACCGCGTCGAGATTCGCCGCCGGGGCGGTGCGCACCGAGTCGACGGCGACCTCGACGATCGCGGAACCCCCGACGGCGCGCGCCCGTTGCCGCTCGCGCACGACCACAGGGTGGAGGGGCTTGGCGGTGCTATCGGGGCGGGCCGAAGGGGCGGGCTGCTGCGCGCCGGCGAGGACGGGCGCGAACACCGCGAGGGCGAGGGCGAATCGACGCGAGCGCATCGGGAGAGCTACGCAAGCGCTAGGTGGAGCGCTGACCGTCACCCTCGGCACGCCCTCAGTGCGCGCGTAGGAAGTCGATCAGCCGCGCATGGACCAGCGCCGACCGCTCGAG
>VHBP01000061.1 GCA_016871915.1 Gemmatimonadota bacterium | reverse complement strand
CGACGATGGCGACGGTGCTCGATCGTCTCACCCCGACCGGCGCGACCTTCAATGGGCACAACGCGGCGGTCTGGCGCGAGGATCTCATCCGGGTGAATGGCTTCGATGAGCGCCTCGAGTGGGGCGGGCTCGACCGAGAACTTGGTGAGCGGCTCGAGAATGCCGGCGTGCGCGGGTATCAACTGCGGCACCGTGCCCTCGTCGTGCATCTCGATCATGGGCGGGGCTACAAACGCCCCGAGGCGATCGCGCGGAATCGTGCGATCCGCGACGAGGTCGCGGCGAAGCGGCTGACGCGCACGCCCGAGGGTCTGGATCGCCACCTCGGGGGCCCCGCATGAGCGCGCCCCGCTCGATCGTCGTCTTCCGGCGCACCATCCTCCCCTGGTCGGAGACCTTCGTCGCGTCGCAGCAGCTGGCGCTCACCGCCTTCGCGCCGGTCTTCGTCGGCTATGCCCCCGATCCCAAGGGCGCGCGACTCGTCGAGGGGCGCCCGACGATCCTCCTCTCGGATCATCACGCCGTCCCGCCGCTCGGGAAGGCGCTCCTCAAATATGCGGGGCATGTGCCGAGCGCCTGGCGCGACGCGATCGCCGCCACGCGGCCGGCGCTGGTGCATGCCTACTTCGGTTCAGGGGCGATCCCCGCGGGACATCTCGCACGCGCCCTCGGGGTCCCACTCGTGGTGAGCTACCTCGGGATGGACATCACCGTGACCCCGCGCTCGCAGGCCGAGGTGCGTCGTCGGCATCGCGCCTTCGCGATGGCCAACAAGGTCCTCTGTGTCTCCGAATTCCTCGCGCGAAAGCTCCGCGAGGCCGGGTGCCCGCCGGAGAAGATCCAGGTCCATTACACCGGGGTCGACATCACGAAGTTCGTCCCGTCGGGCGAGCCCCCGATCCCCGACCAGGTGCTCTTCGTCGGGCGCCTTGCGGCGAAGAAGGGGGTGATCCATCTCCTGCGGGCGATGGTGACCGTGCAACGCACCGTGCCGAACGCCGCGTGTGTGATCGCGGGCGATGGCGATCTTCGCGCGGAGCTCGAGGCGGCGGCCACGCAGCTGGGGGTGCGCGCCCGATTCCTCGGCGTGCAGACACCCGCGCAGGTGAACGCGCTGATGCAGCGGGCGACGGTGCTCTGCGGGCCGAGCGTCGTCGATGCGCGTGGGAACGCCGAGGGGTTGCCCTTCACCTTCCTCGAGGCGCAGGCCTGTGGGTGTCCGGTGGTCGTCTCGACCTCGGGGGGGACCGCCGAGGGGGTCGCGGAGGGGGAGACCGGGTACTGCGTGGCGCCGGGGGATGAAGCCGCGCTCGCCGACCGGTTACTGCGGATCCTCACCGATCCCGCGCGCCGCGCGCGGATGAGCACGGCGGCCCGCGCCCATATGGAGCGCGCGTTCAACCTCCGCACGCAGACGGCGGTGCTGGAGGGGATCTACGCCGATGTGATCGCGCGCGCGGCGCATGGCTGACGCACGAGCGTCGGCGCTGAGGCGCCGGCGCTACTCGACCTGCAGGACGGCGAGGAACGCTTCCTGCGGGATCTCCACCGAGCCCACCTGCTTCATGCGCTTCTTCCCCTCCTTCTGCTTCTCGAGGAGCTTGCGCTTGCGGCTGATGTCGCCGCCATAGCACTTGGCGAGCACGTCCTTGCGGAGCGCCTTCACCGTCGAGCGGGCGATCACCTTCTGGCCGATCGCCGCCTGGATCGCGACCTCGAAGAGCTGCCGCGGGATCAGGTCCTTGAGCTTGTCGGAGACCTTGCGGCCCCACTCGTAGGCCTTCGACTCGTGCACAATCACGCTGAAGGCGTCGATCGGGTCGCCGTTGATCAGCATATCGAGGCGCTGCAGGTTGCTGCGACGGTACCCCAGCATCTCGTAGTCGAGTGAGGCGTAGCCGCGGCTGATCGACTTGAGCTTGTCGAAGAAGTCGAGGATGATCTCACCGAGCGGGAATTCCCAGTCGATCTCCACGCGGGTGGTGTCGAGGTAATGCATCCCCTTGTACTCGCCGCGGCGCTCGGTGCCCAGCGTCATGATGGGCCCGATGTAGTCGGTGGGCACCATGATCCGGGCCTTCACGTAGGGCTCCTCGATGTAGTCGATCACGCCCGCCGGCGGCATCAGCGCCGGGTTCTCGACCACGAGCTCCTCCCCGTCGGTCTTCCTCACGTGGTACTCCACGCTGGGGACCGTCGTGACGAGGTCGAGGTCGAACTCGCGCTCGAGGCGCTCCTTCACGATCTCCATGTGGAGGAGACCGAGGAACCCACAGCGGAAGCCGAAGCCGAGCGCCGTGGACGTCTCGGGGGTGTAGTTCAGCGAGGCGTCGTTGAGCTGCAGCTTCTCGAGGGCGTCACGGAGATCCTCGTACTGCTGCGTGTCGGTGGGGAAGATGCCGGCGAAGACGAAGGAGCGGACCGCCTGATAGCCCGGGAGCGGTTCGCTCGCCTTATGCTCGGCGTCGAAGATCGTGTCCCCGGCGCGTGTCTCCTTCACCGACTTCACGCTCGCCACCACGTAGCCGACCTCGCCGGCGGTCAGCTGCTTCGTGGGCACCTGGCGCAGCTGGTTGTACCCGACGTCGAGCACCTCGTACACGCTCTCGGAGGCACCGAAGGTGATCTGCATCCCCTTCGTCAGCGTCCCATCGACGACGCGCACGCTGGGGATGGCCCCGCGGTACTTGTCGTAGTACGAGTCGTAGATGAGCGCGCGGAGCGGCCCCGTGGGATTCCCACGCGGCGGCGGGACCTTCGCCACGATCGCCTCGAGGAGCTCCGGGATGCCGAGGCCCTCCTTGGCGCTGACCAGGAGGATGTCCTCCGGGGCGCACCCGATGAGGTCCACGACCTCCTGCCGCCGCTTCTCGGGCTCCGCGCCAGGGAGGTCGATCTTGTTGAGGATCGGGATGATCTCGAGTCCCGCGTCCATCGCCAGGAAGAGATTGGAGAGGGTCTGCGCCTGGATCCCCTGCGAGGCATCGACGACGAGGATCGCGCCCTCACAGGCGGCGAGGGAGCGCGAGACCTCATAGGTGAAGTCGACGTGCCCGGGCGTGTCGATCAGGTTGAGCTCATACGTCGTCCCGTCCTTGGCGTCGTAGGACATCCGGACGGCGTTGAGCTTGATGGTGATCCCGCGCTCCCGCTCGAGGTCCAGGGTGTCGAGCACCTGGGCCTTCATCTCACGCTTCTGCAGCATCCCCGTGGACTCGATCAGACGGTCGGCCAGCGTCGACTTGCCATGGTCGATGTGGGCGACGATGCAGAAGTTCCGGATCAGGGACGGCGGGGTCACGAGCGGGGGCGGCGGATGAGAGAGGCAGACGTGAGTAACCCCTCAAGCTAGTGGGAGGAGGGAGTGGCTCCAACGTCTCCCCCTGTGTCCCGCTCCTCGGCGCCCCTAGTTTTCCCGGTTCGCATGTCCGCGCCCGCAGGTCCAGCCGTCCGGGCCGATCTCATGGATCCCGCAGCACTCGCGGCCCTCGGGCGCCTCGAGGTCGTGTCGCGTTGGCTGGCGCAAGGATTCCTGCAGGGGTTGCACCGCTCCCCGAAGAAGGGATTCTCCGTCGAGTTCGCGGAGCATCGTCCCTATCAACCCGGCGACGACCTGCGTTTCCTCGATTGGAAGGTCGCGGCGCGCTCCGACCGCTGGCTCCTCAAGCAGTTCGAAGAGGAGACCAACCTGCGGGCGACGATCGTCCTCGATGTGAGTCGATCCATGGAGTGGTGTGGGGCCCCGACGCGCCTCACCAAGCGGGCCTACGCCGATCATCTCGTGGCGGCGCTCGCGCGCATCCTCCTTCGGCAGCGCGATGCCGTGGGACTGGTCCGATTCGACGACGAGATCCGGACCGCGCTCCCCCCGCGCTCGCACCAATCACAGGGGCATCGGATTATCGAGGCGCTCGAGGAGTCGGGCAGCGGTACCGGCTCCGATGCCGCGGGGGCGCTCACGCGCGCCGGCGCACTCGTCGCGCGCCGCGGGATGGTGATCCTTGTGTCGGATCTCCTGCTCGATCCCGAGGAGGTCGATGCGACGGTCCGGGGACTCCGCGCGCAAGGACACGACGTCACCGTCCTCCATCTGCTCGATCCCGCCGAACGGCGCTTCGATCTCGCGGCGGGGGAGTCGACCTTCGTGGATCCCGAGGGGGGCGCCGCCGAACGGGCGACCCCGGCTGACGTGCGCGCGCTGTACGAGACGACAGTCGGCGAGGTCATCGACGAATGGCGCGCCCGCTTCGCGGCCGTCGGCGCCTTCTATGAACCGGTGCTCACCGACCAACCCTTCGCGGTCCCGCTGCGACGTGCATTCGCCGCACGGCAGCGCCAGCCGTGAGCTTCCTCGCGCCCTGGGCGCTCTGGCTCGCCGCGCTCGCCGCCGTCCCGCTCGCATTGCATCTCTGGCAGCGGCGGACCGCCGCGCGCGTCGACTTCCCGGCGGTGCGCTACCTGCAACGTATGGCGCAGGACCATGCGCGCGAGGTGCGGGTGCAGAATGTGCTCCTGCTCCTCCTGCGGGTCGCGATCGTGTTGGTGATCGCGTTGGCGGCGGCGCGCCCCTTTGCCGCGGTCCCCGCGGCGGGGCATGCGCCAGTCGCGTTGGCCGTCGTGCTCGACAACTCGCTCTCCTCGCAGGCGGTCACCGACGCGGGGCCGATGCTCGATCGACTCCGTGCGATGGCGTCGGCGATCCTCACCGAGACAGGGCCGGAGGATCAGCGCTGGCTCGTGACGATGGATGGGGTGACGGTCGGTGGCGAGCAGGCGGCGATCGGAGCGGCGCTCGCCGAGGTCGTGGCGCTCGACGGGGCAGGGGATGCCTCGCGCGCCCTCGCGCGGGCGGTCGCGGTGGTGCGCGAGAGTGCCCTCCCGTTGAAGCAGGTGGTGGTGCTAACGGATGGACAGCGGAGCTCGTGGGATCCGGCGAGGATCGCCACGGTCGCGCGCGAGGAGGTCGCATGGCGTGTGGCGGTCCCGCCGCTCCGGTGGCGACCGAATCATTCCGTGCGCGAGGTGGCGGCGGTGCCGCCGGTCTGGGGGGAGGTGGGGGCCGTTCGTCTCCGCGTCGTCGCGGCCGATTCGGTCGCGTGGCGGGTACAGGTGGCGGGGCGCACCTTCGCCCGCGGGACGGCGGGTTCCGATGCCATGGTGCTCGCGCGGGGTCGGCCCGTGCTCCGAGGCTGGGCGGCGGCGACGGTGGAGCTCACGCCCGATGAGTTGCGCGGGGACGATCGCCGGTTCCTCGCCGTGCGCGTCGGCGACGCCCCGGCGGTCGAGGTCGATCCTTCGAGCGGTCCCTTCGTGACGCGCGCCGTCGAGGCGCTCGTCGCCTCAGGGCGGCTGCGCCGCGGGCCGGGGACCCTGATCGGCTCGACGGCGCGTCCTGGCGTCACCGCCGTCGTCCTCGCCCCATCGGACCCGGTGCGACTCCCTGAGGTGAATCGGGCGCTCGAACGGGCGGGGATCCCGTGGCGGTTCGGCGCCCCGCGCCGGGCGGAGGCCCGCGTGATCCTCAGCGATCCGTCGCAAAACAATCAGACGACGGAAGATGCCGAGACGATGGTTCGCCTCTGGTATCCGCTCATCACCGTGCCAGCTGCGGGGGAGGCGCGCGTCGATACCCTCGTGCGTATCGGCGCGGCCCCCTGGGCAGTGCGCGGAGGTGGCTACCTCGTGATCGCGTCGCCACTCGATGTGGCCGCGACCGATCTCCCGCTCGCGGCCCGCTTCGTCCCGTGGTTCGCGACGCTCCTCACGCAGCGACTCGATCCCGGCGAGGTCGGCGTCCTCGAGACGACGCCCGGCGCGCTCCTCACCATCCCGCGCGGGGTCGATGCCCTCGAGATGAGTGACGGCGCGATCCAACCGCTGACGGCGGGCAAGACCATCGACGCTCCGTGGCGAGCGGGCGTCGCCTTCTGGCAGCGCGGTGGTGCACGGGTCGGGGCGCTCGTCGTGAATCCCGAACCATCGGAGTCCGATCCCGACCGATTCGATGCGCCGGCGCTCGCGCGGGTACTCGAGGCGACCGCGCTCGATGCGGATCCGCTCACGATCGGCGCGGCCACCTTTGCGACCGTCGGCCCGCGCCCGCTCGCTCGCCCGCTCCTGATCCTCGCGCTCCTGTTGTTGCTCGCTGAAGCCCTCGTGGCGCGCCGAGGGCGCCGAGGTCGCACCTCCCCTGCTTCCGACTGATGGCCCTCCCGCTGCTCATCGAGCGCCTCGCTGCGCTCCCTGCCTTCCGCAGCCTGACGCAGTCGCTGCCGACGGTGAATGGCACGCTCTCCGTGACGGGGCTCGCCGGCTCCGCCGATGCGGTGCTCGTCTCGGCGCTCGTCACCGCGGAGCCGAACCGCCTTTTCGTCATCATCGCCGATCAACTCCCGGAGGCGGAGCGCTGGCTGGGTGATCTGCAGTCCGTGCTCGGGAGTGAGCAGGTGGCGCTCTATCCCCCGCGCGAAGGGTTCGGCGAGATGGAGCCCCATGCGGAGATCGCAGGGGAGCGCGTGGAGACCTTGGAGGCGCTCGCGCGCGGTGGGATCCGCGTGCTCCTCACCACGGCGCGCGCGGTGCAGGAGCGGACACGCCTCCCGCGCGCTCTCGCCGAGGCGCGACTGGTGCTCCGGCGCGGCGAGAGTTGGCGGCTCGAGGATCTGACGGCGCATCTCGATCGCGTCGGCTTCACGCGCGTGCCCGTGGTGGAGGATGTCGCCGAGTACTGCGTGCGCGGCGGGATCGTCGACATCTACGGCTTCGGCATGCGGGCCCCGGTGCGCCTGGAGTTCTGGGGCGATCAACTCGAGGCGGCGCGCGCCTTCGATATCGCGACACAGCGGATGACGGCGACGCTCGGCGAGGTGACCGTCCTCCCGGTGGAGGTGCAGGGGAGCGACGACGAGGACGAGGGCGCCGTCTCGCGCGTGAGTCTCCCCGATCTCTGGCCCGCGGGAGCGCTCCTGATCATCCCCGAGGGGGTGACGCTCACACCCGAGTGGAAGCGCACCTGGGAGGAGGCGGCGCATCATCTCGAGCTCGCGCGTCGGCGCGGCGAGGAGGTTGCCTCACGTGATGCCCTGCTCGAGGCCCCCGATCTCGTCGCACGGCGACTCCGCAGCTTTCCGACCCTCAAACTCCGCCCCGTAGAGCAGGCCGACGGCCGCACCGTCACCTTCCCGATCCGCCCGCCGGAGAAGATCGAACGCGACCTCGCGCGCCTTGGCGCACTCGTGCGCGACGGCACCAACACCGTCATCCTCTGCGACAACCCTGGGCAGGCGGAACGTCTCGAGGAGCTCCTCGATGGGATGGCAGGGGGACGCGGTTCGGCCTCGTTGGTGATCGGCACCCTCGCCGGCGGATTCCTCCTCCCGCCGCGTGGGGCGCCGGAGGGGCTTCGCATCCTCACCGACCATGAGGTCTTCCGACGGGAGCGTCGGCTGCGCCGGAGTCGCAAGTACGTCACCGGCGTCGCACTCGAGCAGGTCACCGCGCTCAAGCCCGGTGATTACGTGGTGCATCTCGAGCACGGGATCGGGATCTACAAGGGGATGACCACCGTCATGCACGGCGAGTCGACGATCGAGGTCGCCGTCGTGGAATACGAGGGGGGTGATCGCCTCAACGTCCCGCTCTACCGACTCGACCAGGTGGAGAAGTACCGCGCCGCCGGGGATGTCTCCGACGAGGCGCCCCCGCCGCGCCTCCACAAGCTCGGCGGGAAGCGCTGGGCCGCGCAGCGCGACAAGACCCGCTCGGCGATCCAGGAGATGACGTCGGAACTCCTCGAGCTCTATGCGCGACGTCGCGTCGCGAGCCGACCGCCACATCACCCCGATGGGGCATGGCAGAAGCAGCTCGAAAGCTCCTTCCTCTTCGAGGACACCCCCGACCAACGGACTGCGAC
>VHBP01000060.1 GCA_016871915.1 Gemmatimonadota bacterium | reverse complement strand
GTACCGAATGGGGCGAAAAGCTTAAGGCTGGAGGCTGGAGGCTGGAGGCTGGAGGCTGGAGGCTGAAAGCTTTAAGCCTTCGGCTTCCAGCCTTTTGCTCCCCTTCCAGCCTTCAGCTTCCAGCCTTCAGCGATTCGCGTATCGAACCCAGGACCGTCGCTGGGTCCTCAGCCGCCGTAACCGCCCGCCCCAGAACGAGATACGCCGCCCCATCCCCCACCGCCTGCTCCGGGGTCACCACGCGCGCCTGGTCGTGCGTCGCCCCACCCGAAAGGCGGATCCCAGGGACCAGGGGCCTGAGCTCAGGATAGGTGCTCACGACCGCGGCCACCTCCTGGCCTGAGCAGACGATACCGTGCGCTCTGGCCGTGCTCGCGACTCCTGCGAGACGTAGCACCTCCGCGCCCATCTCCGGGACCTCGCGACCCAACGCCACACCGAGCGCACTGCGCTCGAAACTGGTGAGCACCGTGACGACGAGGATCCCCGTCCCTGCCCCAGCTCCCTCGACTGCGGCTTCCACCATCGCGGCGCCGCCGTACCCGTGCACGGTGAGCAGCTGCACGTCCATCGCGGCGGCCCGCTGCGCCGCCCCCTTCACCGTATTTGGGATGTCGTGGAGCTTGAGATCGAGGAACACCCGTCGGCCGTCGCGCCGCAACCGCTCCACCACGCGCGGCCCCTCAGCGGTGAAGAGCTCCAGCCCCACCTTCACGAAGTCGGCGTCGGGGCCGAGGCGATCGAGCAGCGCGAGCGCCGCGTCGAGCGAGGGGACATCGAGGGCGATGACCGGCTGCGCACGGAGTGGCCGCGTGGCGGCGATGCGATCAGCGGTCATGCGGGCCACTCCAGGGTGCCGGTGAGATCAGCGAGACGCGCGATGCCGTGACGATCACACCACCGGGCAAGATCGCGCACGATGCGTTGCGGGAGTTTGGGATCGGCGAGCCCAGCGGTCCCGATGGCGACGGCGGAGGCCCCCGCGATCAGGAACTGCAGAAGATCGTCCGCCGACTGCACACCCCCCGCGCCGATGATGGGGACGCGCACCGCCTGACGCACGCGCCAGGTCGCGAGCACGCCGACCGCGAGGAGTCCGGGCCCGCTCACACCCCCAGAACCGAAGCCGAGGACCGGCCGGCGCCGCTCGATGTCGACCACCAACCCCGGGATCGTGTTGATCACCGTGATCCCATCGGCGCCGTGATCGACCGCCTGCTGTGCGACCTCGCCGATGCGTGCGAGCGTCGGCGAGAGTTTGACGACGATCGGCTTCTTCGTCGCGGCGCGGGCGCCACCAATGACCTGCGCCAGCGCCGTGGGATCAGCACCGAACTCCATGCCACCCTGCTTCACATTGGGACAGCTCACATTGAGCTCGTACCCTTGGAAACCGGGCGCGTCATCGAGCCGCGCGACGACCTCGCCGAACTCGTGCGCCTCCTTCCCCACGACGTTCACGAACACCCGTGGCCGCCGCACATGCCTGGCGATCCACGGGAGGTCCTCCGCGCGCACCGCATCGACCCCAGGGTTCGCGAGTCCCACCGCATTTATCATCCCGCCGGGGAAATCGGCGACGCGCGGCGCCTTGGCCCCCACGCGCGGTTCGAGGCTCACCGCCTTGGTGACGAACCCACCGAGCGATTCGAGGTCCATCACGTCCGCGAGCTCGCGCCCGTACGCGGCGGTCCCCGACGCGAGGAGGACGGGGTTCTGGAGCTCGAGCCCCGCGAGGGTGACACGCAGATCGCTCATCGAGAGGCCGTCCGGGTGCGGCGGTCGTAGTCCGTGAGATAGTCCAGCGCGGCCTCGGCGATCGCCTCCGCCGTCTCCTGCTGGCCGCGCGGCGACGCCATCCAACGCGCCTCCGAGGGATTGGTGCCGAAGCCGAGTTCGACGAGCACCGCGGGCATGTACGTACGCACGAGCACGGAGAAGAGCGCCTGCTTCACCCCACGATCGGGGCCGGGGTGCACCTCTTGCATCCGCCGCTGGATCGTCGCCGCCACCTCACTCGACTCGCGGAGATGCTCGTTCCGCGCGAGATCGTTCAGGATGAAACTCAGCGCATCCCCTTTGTGCGCCCCATCCACCTCGGTCTCGAAGCGCACCACCTCGTTTTCCATGTTCGCCACGTGCGCTTCGTCCTCGGTGCGCGCCGTGGAGAGAAAGTAGGTCTCGAAGCCGCGCGCCCCGGTGGGATTGGCCCACTTGGGATTCGCGGCGTTCACATGAATCGAGAGGAAGAGGTCCCCGTTCGCACGATTCGCGATCGGGCCTCGGTCGCGGAGCGCGATCAAGGTATCGCGGGTGCGGGTCATGACGACCTGGATCCCCTTTTGCTCGAGCACGTCCTTGAGTCGCCGAGAGACCTCGAGGGTGACGCGCGCCTCGGAGAAGGCGACGCCATCCACGACGGGGCCCTTCATCCCGGGATCCTTTCCGCCATGGCCCGCGTCGACCACCACGGTGTAGCGGCGCGAGAGTCCAGCCGGGACCGGAGCCGTTGTGCTGGGCGTCGCGCGCCCCGCGGCTCGCGCGGCGGACGCGGCGGCCACCGCGGTCGAGACCGGAGGGGTCGCCTGGGCCACCACGGTGGGGGGACGGCGTACCAGCGAGGGCATCGCACGCAGCTCCGCGCGGGCCCGGTCCCAAGCGATCCCGAGCTCGAGTCGCGGGAGCACGTCGGAGAAGAGCTGAAGGGGGACGAGCGGGGCCCCATCGACCACCCGCATCGGCTCGATGAGCGGTAGCGTCGTCGTATCGAGCGCGGCGAACACCGAGCCGGGGGTCAGATCGATCGCGGCGCCATGGATGGTGAGACGCCACTGCCCATCCGGCAGCGAATCGAAGACCCCGCCGAGGAGCCGTGCGACGACATCGGCGCGGACGAGCCCGCCGAAGGGGGTGGGCATCACCTGCACGATGGTGTCGCCCGCCGCACGCTTCACGCGGAAGACGTCCCCGGGAGGGAGGGTGGTCGCGGCACCAATACGGGTGATCGCGCCAAGGAGGAGCGCACACCCGAGGAGCGAGTCCACGCCCCACCGCCTGAGCCCCCGCGCCGCGAGCCTCCTCATCGCACCTTCATCGCGCGCTGGATCTCACGCAGATCGTCGCGCTCGCGCGCGTCCGCGCGTTTGTCATGCAGCTTCTTACCGCGCGCCAGACCGATCTTCACCTTGGCGCGCCCCTGCTTGAAGTAGAGATCGAGCGCCACGAGGGTGAGCCCCTTCCGCTCGATCGCGCCGATGAGGCGCTTGATCTCCTTCTTTTGCAGGAGAAGCTTCCGCGTGCGGGTGGGGTCATGGTTCCAGACGTTGCCGTGCGTGTACGGGGCGATGTGCGCGTTGAGGAGCCAGAGCTCGCCATCCTTCACGACCGCGTAGGCGTCGGTGATCTGCGCCCGTTTGTCACGGAGCGACTTGACCTCGGTCCCGAGCAGGACGATCCCCGCCTCCCACGTCTCGAGGATCTCGTAGTCGTGGCGGGCGCGGGCGTTCCGTGCGATGGGAACGATCGCGTCATCAGCCGCTGGTGTGCTCATCTCCTCATGAAGCTAGACGACCCAACGTTGACTTGGGTATCGCGGAGGGCTTACGTTGCGACTCTTGCCGAAGTGGTGGAATTGGTAGACGCGCTGCGTTCAGGGCGCAGTGGGCGATAGCCCGTGGGGGTTCGAGTCCCCCCTTCGGCACTCGCAGGGGATCACGCCAGTGATCAGGTCAGGACGGGAAGCCCGACACGCTCCCGCACCTGGGGTTCCGCCGCGAGCAGGTCGCTGAGTCGGACCCCGTCCAACACCTCGTCGATGCGCTTCTGCAACATCACCCAGACCGGGCGGATGCTACAGTCGCGCGCCTGAGAGCACCGCTCCGCGTCCAACGGGTGCGTCTCGCAGTGCAGGTCGAAGGTCACCAACTCGGCGGCGGCGATGATCTCCCGCACCGTGATCTCCTCGGCGGGACGCGCGAGCCCGTAGCCGCCCTTGGCCCCCCGCGTGCTCTGCACGATCCCGGCGCGGCGAAGCCGCAGGAGGATCTGCTCCACGTAGTCGCTGGGCAAGCGCTCCCGCGCCGCGATGTCGCGGCCGGTGACCGGCCCATCGTCCCTGCGGCGCGCGAGGTGCAGCGCGCAGATCAATCCGTACTCGGCCCAGGTGGTGATCCGCATCGTACGCTCAAGATGCGGTCAGGTCCCCAAGGGGGACAAGGGCACTCGGCTCAGCGAACGGCGAACGCCCCCGTGGGGAGCCCGAAGCTGGAGATCACCGTGAGGGTGTTGCGATCGTCGATCGCGAGCTCCTTGGAGCGGAGGCGGATGATCCGCGTCTCCCGGAGGCCAGGCACCGCGTTGCGCCACCCATTCAGGAGCGCGGCCGGGATGGTGCCGTTCCCGTCGTCGGTGAAGCCACAGAAGACCTGCTCGTTCAGCCCCCCGTTGCTGAAGGCATTCCCGTAGCGCAGGGAGACCGTGATGAGCGAACCGGGGACCGGGGCGGCGGTCCAGGTCAAGGTGAGGTTCTCTGTCGAGCTCTCTGGGATCCCGATCGCATCGGCGGTGAACGCCTCCGCGGTCCGCAGCGAGACGGTCGCCGCCGGGAACCCGGTGACGCTCCCAGGAATCTGCACGGAAACGGTGTCCCCCGGCGTGAAGGGGATCCCGGTGCGACGGACGGGGCGATAGACGTAGGCGCCGAATTCCACCGCCCCACGCATGGTATCGCGCTGCGCACCGACCTGTGAGACGAGGAAGTCCCCCGCGCTCAACGTCGGGAAGGACGATCCCGTGATCGGCGCCGCGACGTAGGCGGCGAGCACGCAGGAGTCGGCCGGCGGCGGGGTGTAACGCAGATCGGTCTTGTCGTAGAAGGTCGCCTCGGGATCCATCACGTAGCCGCGCACCTCGTCGGTGAATGCGGTGTACGAGACGAGACCGAACCGGTTCTTGGAGGGCTCGAGGGTGTCGACGCAGGCCGAGAGGAGGACGGTCAGCGCGAGGAGGAGGACGGATCGGGTGCGACGACGCATGATGGGCATAGGAGGAATCTACCCGCGGGCGAGGTAAGGGTTCGTGGCGCGCTCAGCGGCGATCGTCGTCGAGGGACCATGCCCCGGATGAACGACCATCGCCGGCGGGAGGGTGATGAGTCGCCGGAGGGAGGCCGCCATCGCCGTCCGATCACAGAGCGGGAGGTCGGTGCGCCCGATCGAGCCCGCGAAGAGGAGATCGCCACCGAAGAGCTGGTCCGCCCCGATGAACGCCACATGGCCGGGCGCATGGCCGGGGAGGTGCCAGACGGTGAAGGGGTGTGCGCCGAGCTGCACCACCTGTCCCTCGGCCAGCTCGGCGTCCGGCGGCGCCGGCTGCTCGAAGGGGAGACCGTACCCCGCCGCGACGCGCGAGGCGTGATCGTAGACCGGACGATCGGCGGGATGCAGATGGACGGGGACGCCGGGGAACCGCCGGCGCACCCCTTCGATCCCCCCCACATGATCGAGGTGCGCGTGGGTCAGCCAGATCGCGGTGAGGCGCCCTCCCTGCTCCACCACGGCCTCGCAGATGCGATCGGGCTCGGCGCCAGGATCGATCACCACCATCTCCCCCGAGACCGGGTCGTGCAGGATCCAACAGTTCTCTTGGAAGGACCCGACGACGAGGGAGGTGACCTGCATCAGACCTGAACCGAGGCGGCGCTCACCAACATCGGGGGCGGCACCGGGAGCGGCTGCCCGTTCTTCCGCGCCGTGAGGTACTTCTCCACGCCGATCGCCGCGGTGGTCGCATCGCCGACGGCGGTCGTCACCTGCCGCGTGAGCTGCGCGCGTACGTCGCCGGCCGCGAAGAGCCCCGGCACCGAAGTCTGCATGTTCGCATCGGTGATGAGATAGCCCGAGCTGTCGTGCTCGATGTGCCCGCGCAGGATCCCGGTGTTCGGCTTGAAGCCGACGAAGATGAAGATCCCGGTCGCGATAAGGTCCGAGGTGACGCCCGTCGTCGCATGCCGGATCTTCGCATGCGTCATGAGCCCATCCTGGCCGACGATCTCGTCGACGACGGTATCCCAGATCACCTCGATCTTCGGGTTTGCGAAGACGCGCTGCTGTACGATCTTCGAGGCACGAAAGCTGTTGCGGCGGTGCACGAGATAGACCTTCTCGGCGTAGCGCGTGAGGAAGTCGGCCTCCTCGCAGGCGGCATCGCCGCCACCGACCACCATGATGGTGTGCCCCTTGTAGAAGGCCCCGTCACAGATGGCGCAGTACGAGACCCCCTTTCCCGCGTACTCGATCTCCCCGGGGACGTCGAGCTTCACGGGGGTACCGCCGGCGGTGACGATCACCGTCGGCGAGAGGTAGACATCGCCGCTCTCGACGACGGTCTCGAAGAGCCCGTCATCGCGCTTGGTCACCGACTCCACGGGGGTCGAGGTGCGGATCTCCGCCCCGAACTTCTCGGCGTGCTCCTGGAACTTGCTCGCGAGCTCATGGCCGAGCACATGCTCGAAGCCGATGTAGTCCTCGATCACCTCGGTGTTGAGGAGCTCCCCGCCCGGGAAGCCGCGCTCGAGCACCACGCTCTTGAGCATGGAGCGGCCCGCATAGAGCCCGGCGCACATGCCGGACGGGCCCGCCCCAACGATCACCACTTCGAATTCATGCGTCGCCACCGACTCGCTCCGAGGGAATGGAATCGGTGGAAGCTAGGGACCCCACGGGGCGGGTGGTACTCCCACCCCGGTGACGCGCCCGGTCCCGGTCAGGGGCCGGGCGCGTCGGCGAGGGCTCAGCGCCCGCCGCGGGCCTGCCGCTGGCGGACCCCCATCGCCTCGACATCAGCGAGCAGCGCCCGGGCGTCATAGACGATCCCGTCCTTGATCGTCCACCGGACACCACCTACCTGCTCGACCTTCCCGGTCGCATCGTTGAGTCGCGGCCACCCGGTGCCGTAGAGCACCTTCAGGTTCTGCACGGGATTCTCCGGGACGATCACGAGGTCGGCGAACATCCCCGGCTCGATCACCCCCGTCTCGATCGGCTTCCCCGTCGGCTTGGCGAGGGTCAGCGCCGCGTGGTAGGTCCCCGCGCGGATCGCCTCGCCCGGATAGAATCCCGCCTCCTGCAGGAGCTCGAGCTCCTGGATCGTCGAGAAGCCCGGCGTGTTGTAGATGAAACCGGCATCGGAGCTCGCCGTCACCCGGCCGCCGAGGTTCTTGTACTCGTTGATGAACTGCATCCAGACGCGATAGAAGTCGCGCCAGTTCACCTCGTCATCGGTCGTCCAATCGAAGAAGTAGGCCCCGTGGTTCGAGCGATTGGCGATATAGAAGTCCCACTGCGTCGGGATCGTGTACTTCGCGTGCCACGGCGCCTGCATGCGCGCCATCACGTCGCGCCCCGTGAGATAGGTCGTCATCGTGGGATCGAGCGTGACATCGTTGTCGAGCAGGGTCTTGAGGAACGACTTCCACTTCTCGCTCCCCGGGGTCACCAGACGCCACTGCCGGGCCACCTGCGCGAAGCGCGTCTGCTCATCGTTGAGGTTGGCGTCGAGGGGCCAGGGCTGGACCTGATGCTGATCGTACATCGACTCAAAGATCCCATAGAAGTGCGTGATCGCCCCGAGTCCCATCTGCGCCGCGACCCGTCCATTCACCTGCGCGACCCCACTCTGCTGCAGATGCGCGGTGGTCCCGAGCCCCAACTTCTTGGCCTCATCGATGTACGCGACCATGAGGTCGGGGCGCTCGGCGCCGAGCTTGAGGCCGTCGGCGCCATTCTGCTTCGCCCACCGGACCCAGGCACGGGCCTCGTCGGGCGTCCGCG
This sequence comes from Gemmatimonadota bacterium, assembly GCA_016871915.1. Taxonomy (GTDB): domain Bacteria; phylum Gemmatimonadota; class Gemmatimonadetes; order Gemmatimonadales; family Gemmatimonadaceae; genus Pseudogemmatithrix. The sequence goes on along the minus strand of VHBP01000060.1, from coordinate 188 downwards.
GCGTGCCGCGCCCCCACCCCGTCCCGGGGCGCTGATAGACGACGTAGCGCGGCGCGGCGATCTCGTTGGCCGCGCTCCGCGCGCGCTCCCGAATCGAGTAGTCGAAGCTCGCGAAGGGGACCCCGCGCACCGTGGTGATCCCGTGCGCGAGCCAGAGCTTGTTGTAGTACTCGCTCTCCGGCGCCTTC
>VHBP01000059.1 GCA_016871915.1 Gemmatimonadota bacterium | reverse complement strand
GGTGGGGAGCAGGATCTCACGGAGGCCGCGCAGGCCGAGGAGATAATCGGCGAAGCCGTACTGGGGATGGCCCTGTCGGAGTCCCACCCCGAAGCGCACCGAGCCCTGGGGATCGGTGTCGACGAGCAAGGTGCGAAGGCCGCGCCGCGCGAAGGTGGCGGCGAGATTCACCGAGGTCGTCGTCTTTCCAACCCCGCCCTTTTGGCTGACGATCGCGATGGTGGTGCCCATCTCAGCTCCGCATCGGCTCACCCGCCCCACCGCTCGCGCCATGGAGCTGATCGAGCGTGGCCTGCGCGTGCGCGATCCAGCGGTCGGCATCTTCCCCCCTTGGGGGGTGGGCCAGGAAGGCCTCGAGATGTGCCGCGGCCCCGACGGCATCACCGCGTTTGATCAGCAAGAAGGCCAGTCCGTATTGTGCGCCGCTCGCGGTCGCATCGACCTCGATGGCCCGACGGTATGCGCGGATCGCCTCCTCCACGCGCCCGACTTTGGTCAAGGCGATCGCCATGTTCTGGAGGATGCGGAGATCGGTCGGGTGCTCCCGCAAGGCCAATCGGTAGCTCGTCACCGCCGCGTCGAAATCCCCTTGGCGCTCCAGAACCAACGCCTCGTTCAGATAATCGAGGCGCTGCCGGGCGAACGTGGACTCAGAACGGCCGCCGAAGAGGCGGTCCCAGAATGCCATAGCGTGTCGAGAGGGGGTACGGCTCAAACTATCCGAACGGGCAGGGGCCAGCAACCGCACATCGGGGGTACTACGGCCGCTCAGGCGAGCTCATCTAAGGCGTCCTGGTAGCCTGCGCCCTCCGTGATCCGTTGATACACATGCGCCATGACCTCCGGATTCCCCACGAGGAATCGGCAGTGGGTCGCGCCACTCGACTGGCACGTGACCTCCATGCACCCGACCGGTGCATCGGCGACCCGACCGAGCAGGTCGGCGAACATCCCGGCCGAGTAGTAGCACGACGGGTAGGGCATCGGGGCGTCCGGGTCGGCCTCGGCCCAATCCGCCGAGTCGATCGCGAGCACCGCCTCCCCCATCGGGGTCACGGTGATCCGGCCCCACCCCGCCTCTGCGAGGAAGCGCGCCAGCCCGGCATGAAAGGTCTCGATCGGCAGGGTCTCCGGTGCCGCGAGCCCCGACCGGCCGCACCAGGCCGCGAAGGCATCGAGGACCGAGGCCCCTCCAGCGAATCCCGCCTCTTGCAGGACGCTCGCGAAGCCATCGCCGAGGTCGCGCACCAACGCGGAGCGCAAGGCACGCAGCGAGGTGTGCGGGACCGACGTCAGGGCGAGGGGATCGGGCGAGGAGGGCATCGGCGGGTGGGAATGAACGGTCAGCGCCCGAGGCGGCGCAAGAGTTCGGCCTCGTCGATCACTGGGATCCCGAGGGCGGTCGCCTTCTCGAGCTTGCTGCCGGCCTCCTCACCCGCGACCACGAGGTCGGTCGCTTTGGAGACGGAGCTGGTGACCTTCCCTCCGGCCGCTTCGATCAGTGCCGTCGCGTCCCCGCGCGCAAGGGTGGGGAGAGTCCCCGTCAGCACCACCTTGCGTCCCTTGAACGGACCATCGGCCACCGCCGCCTGCGGTTCATCCATCCGCACGCCGGCTCGGGCGAGCTTCGCGAGGAGGTCGCGGATCGCCGGGTCGTGCGCCCAGGCATGGACCGCCTCCGCCATGGTCCCCCCGACGCCGTGCACGGCCTCGAGCGCCTCGACCGAGGCGTGGGTGAGCGCCTCCATCGTGCCAAAGGTGCGGGCGAGGAGCTTCGCCGATTCCGCCCCCACGTGCCGGATGCCGAGCGCGTTCAGCAGACGAGCGAGCGGCTGTGCCTTGGAGCTGGTGATCGCGGCGACAAGCTGTTCGGCGCTCCGATCGGCGAAGCGCTCGAGTGCACCCACCTGATCGGTGGTCAGGGTGTAGAGATCAGCGACATCCGAGACGAGTCCAGCGGCGATCAACTGCTCGAGTCGCTGGTGGCTGAGTCCTCGGATGTCCATCGCATCGCGCGAGGTGAAGTGCGCGAGGGCCTCGAGCCGCCGACCAGGGCAGGCGACGTTCGGGCAGAAGATGGCGACCTCTTCCTCGTCGCGAACGATGGCGGTCTCGCAGATGGGGCAGCGATGCGGGGCCGAGACCGTGCGCTCCGCGCCCGTCCGGCGCTCTGGGACGGGGCCGATCACCTGCGGGATCACCTCGCCGGCTCGCTTCACCTGCACCACATCACCGATGCGCAGGTCCTTCTCCGCGATCAGGTCGAAGTTGTGCAAGGTCGCGTAGGTGATGGTCGCGCCGCCGACCTCGACGGGGGCGAGCACCGCGCGCGGCGTGAGCGCCCCGGTACGTCCCACCTGGACCTCGATGTCGAGGAGCGGCGTCTCGGCGAGGTCGGGGGCGAACTTGCGCGCGGTCGCCCACCGCGGCACCCGGCCGCCGATCACCCCCAACTCGGCCTGCAACGCCAGCGCGTTCACCTTCACCACCCCACCGTCGATCGCGAAGGCCAGCGTCGGGCGGATCTCGCGCTCCAGCTCACGCGCCCATTCGTGCACCGCCTCGAGCGAGGGGCAGTGGCGACGCGCCGGTGCGACGGGGATCCCCCACGCCACGAGCGTCTCGAGCAGCTCCCACTGCGACCGGAAGGGGAGTGGCGCTGCGCCAGGCACGGCGAAGGCGTAGCCGAAGAACCGGAGCGGACGCTTGGCCGTCTCACGCGGATCCTTCTGGCGAAGCGCCCCCGCGGCGGAGTTCCGCGGATTCGCGAAGACCGCTTCCCCCGTCCGCACCCGCTCGGCGTTCATCCGCTCGAACCCCTCGAAGGTCATGTAGACCTCACCACGAAGCTCGATCAACGGAGGCCATCCCTCACCGGCAAGATGGCGCGGGATGTCGGGGATCGTCCGCACGTTAGCGGTGACGTCCTCGCCCACGCTCCCGTTCCCGCGGGTCGCCGCGGTCACGAGCGTGCCATCACGATAGGTCAGGGAGATCGCCGCGCCATCGATCTTGAGTTCGCAGCAGTAGCCGGCGGCGTCGACCGCGTCCCCGGTGAGCTTGCGGAGTCGGCCCTCCCACTCAGCGAGTTCGGCTTCATCGAAGGCGTTGTCGAGTGACCCCATCGGCACCAGGTGCGTGTGCTTCGCGAGATGACTCTCAGTGATGGTCGCTCCCACCCGCTGCGTGGGGGAGTCGGCGTCGTACAGCTCCGGATGGTCGCGCTCCAGCGCTTGCAACTCGCGAAAGAGGCGATCGTATGCCGCATCGCTGAGCGAGGGGCGATCGAGCACATAGTAGGCATGCGCCGCCTCCTCGAGACGGCGGCGCAGGACATTGGCACGGGCGGCAGGCGACTCGGCCATGGTCACCGCGATCGGAGTCGTTCGGCGGCGAGCCGCTGATAGGTGCGGTCGTTGTATTCGCGTGGGGTCGCCCGCGTGATCCACTCGTACTGCGTGCGGGCGCCCGCGACGTTCCCGCGGTCGGCGAGGACGCCCGCGAGGTCGAGCCGATGCGTGATGCGATCGGGCTCGAGCGCCACCGCGCGCTGTAGCGCGCGCTCGGCCTTCTCCCAATCCGCCTCGGCGAAAACGGAGGCGCCGAGGAGCGTCTTGGCCGCGAAACGCGCCACCGGGTTGAGTCGAAGGATCTCCGCATGCCACATCCCCAACACATGATGCGCGCCGGCGTGGTCTGGGGAGATGGCGAGGGCGGCGAGCACCTCTTCTCGGACGAGGACGGCGTATTGCACGCGGTCGCGCGGGCCGAGGGAGAGCGCCTTCCGTCCCGCCGCGATCGCCCTCACCACACGCACATCGGGATCGCGAGGCGCCAGCCGCGCGGCGGAATCGGCCCACCGCGCCGCATCGGCATAGAGGCGCGCCTGTCGATCAGGCGCCGCGTACTGCCCCGAGTCCACGGCGGCGATCGCCGCTTTCCACAGGGGGGTCGCACTCCTACCTTCTTGGGCAGGCAGCGAGAGGCTCGCGAGGAGCATCATGAGCATCACCAGTCGTCCCCGCCTCATCGTGTCGTTCTCCTGTCGATCGTGCGCGGGCATCGCGCGTCACCGTCGGAACCTACTTCGCCTCCCCCCACGGGTCCAATGCGATTCCTCGAACTGATCGCGCGCAAGCGAGATGGCGGCCGGATCCCCGACGAGGCTTGGCGCCCGATGATGCGGGCCTACGCCACCGGCGAGATCCCTGACTATCAGATGGCGGCGATGGCGATGGCGATCGTGTTGCGGGGCCTCGATCCCGCGGAGATCGAGGGGCTCACCACCGCGATGCTCGAGAGTGGGGCGCGCTTCTCGCTGGGACATCTTCCGACGGCCCGCGTCGACAAGCACTCCACCGGTGGACTCGGGGATAAGGTCTCGCTCATCCTCGCGCCCCTCGTGGCGGCCTGCGGGGTCGCCGTGCCGATGATGTCGGGACGCTCCCTCGGACACACCGGAGGCACCCTCGACAAGCTCGAGGCGATTCCCGGCTTCCGCACCGGGATCTCGATCCAGGAGGCGGAGGCGTTGTTGGCGCGACATCACTGCGCGATGCTCGGCCAGACGGCGGAGATCGCCCCCGCCGATCGCAAGCTCTATGCGCTCCGCGGTGCGACGGCGACGGTCGAGTCGATCCCGCTCATCGCCGCGAGCATCATGAGCAAGAAGTTGGCTGAGGATCTGAACGGGTTGGTACTCGACGTGAAGACCGGGGCAGGGGCCTTCCTTCCCGCACAGGCGGACGCCCTCGCCCTCGCGCGCACCATGGTCGATATCGGGGAGCGGCGCGGCTGCCGCACCGTCGCGTTCCTGACGGACATGGATGCACCGCTTGGCGAGGCCTGCGGTAATGCCCTCGAGGTCGCGGAATCGGTGGCGGTCCTTCGTGGCGGGGGCCCCGCCGAGGTGCGTGAGGTCACCCTGGTCCTGGCGACCGAGATGCTCGTGCTCGGGGGTGCGGCACCCGATCGTGTGGCGGCTCGCACGATGGCGACCGAGGCGCTCGATGACGGGCGTGCGCTCGCGCGCTTCGGGGAGATCGTCGACGCGCAGGGCGGGGACCCCCGCGTCGCCGAGGACCCCTGGGGGGTCATGGCCCGCGCGCCGATCTCCCACGCCATCGCGGCGCCGACCGCCGGAGTGGTGCAGCGCGTGGAACCGCGCGCGATCGGGGCGGCGATCATCGCCCTCGGCGGCGGACGGTCGCATACCGATGACGTGATCGACCCCGCGGTGGGGTTGATGGTACGGGTCCGCCCGGGTCAGCGGGTGGGGGCGGGGGACCCGCTTCTTGTCGTCCATGCCTCCGACGACCGGCGGTTGGCAGCGGCCCTCGAGATCCTGCATGGGGCGGTTCCCATCGGAGTGTCGGCACCGGCGCCCCGTCCCCTGATCTCACACCGGGTGACCGCCGGGGGGGTGGAGGAACTCCCGGGCGCCCTGTCACATTGATACCCTATGAACTTCGACAAGTGGGCCGCCCTCGGGGCGCAGGGAGTCGCCGGCGGGACGATCGTCGCCTGGCTCGCGTTCGTGTATGTCACGCGCCCGGTCTCCTCGGGCGGGATCGACGGGGTCCTTCATCTCTCGCTCGCGGCGGCGAGCTTCGTCCCCTTCGCGATGATCTCGGCGACGCATGCCTGGTTCGCGCAGCAGCTCAAGGCAGGGCGTAGCGTCATCCGCGGCTGATCGACCGACCCTGATGTGAGACGGGGGGCGCATCCATCGATGCGCCCCCCGTCGGCTTACCACCCCTGTTCGCGGTCAGATATCGAGGTTCGAGACGAACTTGGCATTCGCCTCGATGAAGACACGCCGCGGTTCGACTTCGTCTCCCATCAGGGTCTGGAAGATCTCATTGGCCTGGAATGCATCGTCCATGGTGACCTTGAGGATCGTCCGCGTCTCGGGATTCATCGTCGTCTTCCAGAGCTGGTCGGGGTTCATCTCGCCGAGGCCCTTGTAGCGCTGGACCATGAGCGCCGCCTTGCCGTCGCCGGTCTCCATCCGCTCGGCGATCGCATCGCGTTCCCCGAGATCGTAGGCATAGTACTCCTCCTTGCCGCGGGCCACGCGGAAGAGCGGCGGCTGCGCGATGTAGACCATCCCCGCGTCGATCAGCTCCGGCATCTGGCGGAAGAAGAAGGTCAGGAGGAGGGTCCGGATGTGCGCGCCGTCCACGTCGGCGTCCGTCATGATGATGATCTTGTGGTACCGCACGCCGTCGAGCTGGAACTCCTCCTTGATCCCCGCGCCGATCGCGGTGATGATCGTGCGGATCTCCTCGTTGGAGAGGATCTTGTCGATGCGGGCCTTCTCGACGTTGAGGATCTTGCCGCGGAGCGGGAGGATCGCCTGGAACATGCGGTCACGCCCCTGCTTGGCGGAGCCACCGGCCGAGTCACCCTCGACGAGGTAGAGCTCGCACATGGTGGGGTCGGAGAGCGAGCAGTCGGCAAGCTTGCCTGGGAGGTTCCCGACATCGAGCGCCGACTTCTTGCGGGTGAGGTCGCGGGCCTTACGGGCCGCCTCGCGTGCGCGCGCCGCCGAGAGCGCCTTCTCGAGCACGATGTTCGCGACGCGCGGATGCTCCTCGAGGTAGGGGGCGAGCCACTCGTTGACCGCCGTCCGCACGATCCCTTCGACCTCGGAGTTGCCGAGCTTCGTCTTGGTCTGCCCCTCGAACTGTGGCTCGCGGACCTTCACCGAGAGCACGGCGGTCAGCCCCTCGCGAACGTCGTCGCCGGAGAGCTTGACCTCCTTGTCCTTCTTGGCGAACGACGACTTGTCGAGATGTTTGTTGATCACGCTCGTGAGGGCCGACTTGAAGCCGGTGAGGTGCGTGCCTCCCTCGTGCGTGTTGATGTTGTTGACGAAGGAGAAGACGTTGTCGTTGTAGCCGTCGTTGTACTGGAGGGCGAGTTCGATCCCGACGTCGTCGCGCTCTACCTCGAGGTACAGGATCTCGGGGTGCAGCGACTTCGCCTTCGCGTTCATGAACCCGACGAACTCCTTGAGCCCACCCTTCGCATGGAAGGTCTCCGTCTTCTCCTGGCCCGGACGCTCGTCGGTGAGGGTGATGGTCACCCCCTTGTTGAGAAACGAGAGCTCGCGGAGGCGGCTCGAGAGGGTCCCGTAGTCGTAGACCAGTTCGGTGAAGATCTGCGCATCGGGCTTGAACCAGACCTTCGTCCCGGTGTCCTTCGCCTTCACGGTGCCGAGGACGGTCAGCTTGGTGGTGGTGTCGCCGCGCGCGAAGTCCATGTAATGCTCCTTCCCGTCACGCTTCACCCAGACCTTGAGCGTCTCGGAGAGGGCGTTCACCACCGAGACGCCGACGCCGTGCAACCCGCCGGAGACCTTGTACGTGTTCTTGTCGAACTTGCCGCCGGCATGGAGCACCGTGAGGGCGAGCTCGAGCCCGGGGAGCTTCTCCACCGGATGGATGTCGACCGGGATCCCGCGCCCGTTGTCCTCGACCGTGATCGAGTCGTCGGGGTGGATCGTGACCTGGACGGTGTCGCAAAAGCCGGCGAGCGCCTCGTCGATCGAGTTGTCGACCACCTCGTAGACGAGGTGATGCAACCCGCGATGCGAGGTCGACCCGATGTACATGCCGGGCCGTTTGCGAACGGCTTCGAGTCCCTTGAGGACTTGGATGCCGGAGGCGTCGTACGAGGACTCGGAGACGTCGTTGGTCTTGGCCATGGCAGTAGAGGGGAGGGAGACCCTGAAAGTTACCCGAACCGCCCCCCCGCTAGCAACGCACCGGACCCCCGATTTTCAGAGGGAAAACACCCCCCGCGGGGTCAGCGCAGGAGCTCCCATCGGAGCCGGCGCACCGGGTGCGTCACGGCGGCCCCCGCGAGGCGCGCGAGGAGCTGTGGTTCCATCAGCGAGAGCTCGGTCATCCACGCATGCGTTCGGACCCCCACGACGAGGGTCCCATCCTCGGTCAGGATCCTCGGCTCCGTCACCGCGGCGATTCGCGCCCCCACCGCCGTCGGCCACGCCGCCATCGCCTGGGC
>VHBP01000058.1 GCA_016871915.1 Gemmatimonadota bacterium | reverse complement strand
TGGTGCGACCGACGCGCATCGCCGAGCTGCTCGATGATTACCGCCAACTCATGATGCGGCTCGTCGCGGGCGAGCGGAATCTGGTGGAGGCCGACCCCGAGGTGCGGGCGGCCTGCCGCGCCGCCCTTGCCTCGCGTCACCCCGACCTCTCGCTGCTTGAGACCCACGGCGATCGGCTGGTGACCCTGGTGACGGCCGCGATCACCAAGCGACCCACGGTGCCGAACGTCATGGACCCCGACCCGGCGCCGCATCCGCTGGAACCGCCATCGGTCCCGCCCGCCCGCCCGAGCGCTCCCACGGTGCGTGGGCGCCCCATCCCGGCCGTGCGCCCGAGCAAGCTCTCGTGGTTCCTCGGCGGGACCGTCCCCGTCATCGCCACGCGGAGCGCGGCCGTCCCGCGGCGACCCTCGTCGCCGGTCCAACGCACCCCGATCGTCCGGACCGACGAGGAGGTGGCCTGTCACCATTGCACCCATCCACTCCCAGAAGGCCGGGCAGCGCGCTTCTGCCCTTGGTGTGGACAGCATCTCCTCGCCCACTGCCGCATGTGTCACGAGTCGATCGAAGCGTCATGGATCTTCTGCATCACTTGCGGGCATCCGACCTGATGCGGCGCCTCGGTCTCACCCTCGGTCTGCTGGTCGCCGCCTCCCTGGGCGCCTGCGCCGGCGGACAGCAATCCGTCGCCCCCATCCGCCCGACGGGGAGCACCCTACGCTGGCCGGTGAAGACGCGACCGCATGTGGATCTCTGGTTGCATGGCTTTGCTCTCCTCCTCGAGGACACCGCACAGGTCCCGCTCTTCGATCGTGGGTACGGCGAGCGTATCATCGTCGCGAAGAACGCGCGCAACCTCTACACCGGTTTCGACTCCGCCTCGCGTCACCTGCGCACGACCTTGCGCGTCCGACCGGGACTCGCTGGGGCGCAGTTCCTCGCGCTCTACTTCGGGAGTTGGGACGAACTCCAACAGGCGATGGGCTACTTCCTCAAGGCGGAGGGCGATCCCGCGCGGGCGATGAATCGCGAGGTGCAAGGGATCGTCGCCTTCCTCGCACAGCAGTTCCCGCGCGCGGAGGATCGCGACTGGGCCCGACGGTTCGTCGCCGCGCTGGAAAGTGAACGGTCGACCTTCTTCCACGATTGGTGGCTCGCCGAGTCGCGGCGCCGGGCGGCTGGGCTCACCGCAGGCGATTCGCTCTGGCAGACGGTCTGGCGGCCGCGACTCCAGCCATTCCTGAACGCGACCCAACAGCAGAACGGCGACCTCATCCCGTCCATGGTCCTTGGCGGTGAGGGGCGTGCGGTGCCGGCGGGCAAGCAGGCGAGTCCGTACGCCGTCCTCTGGCCCCAGTCGGCCGATTCCGCGGAGGAGTTGCTCTTCGGCTTTGCCCACGAGGCAGCGGGCACGGTGGTCCAGGTGGCGGTGAACGATCACCTCACACCGGCACAGCAACGTGCCGGCGCCGGCGCGCGACTCAGCACCATCGGACTCGTGCGCGGCGGCGCACTCCTCGTCTCGCGTATCGATCCGGCGCTCGGGGAGCGCTACGCGCGCTTCTATCTCACGCAGGCGGGGCGCCCGGTACCGCCAAGCGGAGCGCTCGCCGCCTTGGCGGAGGCCTTCCCGATGCCGGAGGAGATGCTCGCCTCGATGCGACGGCAGATCGACCTCGCCTTCGGCGGGATCTGACACGCGACCGCAGCGAATAGCTTTCCCATCATGCCCGATCGCACGACCCCGCCACTTCCGCTTCGGACCACCGTCTCCCCCGTCCTCGGGCCCGACACATCCGCGCGCGTGCGCGAGGCGGCGCGATTCGGCCGCGCGATCCTCCCCGAGGTCTCGCGCACCTTCGCCATCAGCATCAAGGCGCTGCCGGGGACGTTGGGTGATGCCGTCTGCACCGCGTACCTCCTCTGCCGCATCGCCGACACCATCGAGGACGACAACAGCACGGCACCGGAGGCCCGCGCCGCGCTGCTCGAGCAGTTCCTCTCGGCGCTCGATGATGCCGCGCTCGCCGAGCGCTTCCCCGCGCTCGCGGCCTCGCTGCAGGGGGATCCCGCGCATCTGCGCCTCGTCGCGCACACCGACCTAGTGCTCGTCGCCTTCCGGGCCCTCCCGCCGCGCACGCGTGACCGGGTGGCCCACTGGGTGCGCGAGATGGGCCGTGGGATGGCGAAGTTCGTGCGCACCTATCCCCGAGGGATTCGGATCCAGACGCTCGCCGAGTATCGGGAGTACTGCTATTACGTCGCCGGGACGGTGGGGTGCATGCTCACCGAGCTTTGGCACGAGCATGTGCCAGCGGTGGGGCGGCGCGAGTTCGATCGGCTCTGGGCCACCTGCCAGAGCTTCGGCGAGGCGTTGCAGACGGTGAACATCCTCAAGGACATCGCGCACGACGCCGAGCACGAGAACGCGATCTACCTCCCCGCGGCCGAACTTGAGGCGCACGGGAGCGGCCATGCGACGATCCTCTCCCCCGCCCATCTCGAGCAGAACCATGTGGTGGTCGATCGCTACATCACACTCGCTCGCACCGATCTCGATCGGGCGCTCGAGTACACGCTGACGATCCCACGGCGCGCCTTCCGCGTGCGCGCCTTCTGCGTGCTACCCCTGCTCTTCGCCTACGCCACCCTGCGCGACCTGCGCCGGTCGCGTGCGATGCTCACGCGCGGCGGGCAGGTGAAAATCTCGCGGCGTGAGGTGAAGTCGCTCATGGTAGCGGGGCTGCTCTCCATCGGCAGCAACGCCGCACTCCGGCGGCTCGTGGCGCGTGTGCAGACGCGCCCCTTCTCGTTGGTCCCCGCCGTCGGGTGACGGAGGGGAATCCGTGACGCTCCACGCCCCTGAGGGATTCCGCGGCATCTTCCGCGCCGACGTGCTCGCCTGCGCAGTGTACAGCGAGGCGGCCGGGGTGGCGCGCATCGTGCCTCGCGCCGTCGCCGTGCCGGCAGATGAAGACGATCTCGCCACCCTGGTGCATTGGGCGGCGCAGACCGGACACCCGCTCATCCCGCGAGGATCGGGGAGCTCGATGGCCGGTGGCGCGATCGGCGATGGGGTGATCGTCGATCTCGCACGCTTCGATCAGGTCGGTGCGGTCGATGCGCATCGCCGCACCCTCACCGTCGGCGCGGCGGTGCTCCGCGATCGCCTGGAGGCGGTCGCGAACGCGGCGGGGCTCACCTTCCCAGTCGATCCCTCGAGCGGCGCCTTCGCGACGATCGGCGGGATGTGCGCGACGCATGCCGCCGGAAGCCGCACCGTGCGCTATGGTCCGCTCCGCGACTGGATCGTGGGGGTGCACGGCGTCTTCGCCGATGGCACACAGGCCTGGGTGCGTCGTGGGAATCCCACGCCGGCGCTCCCGATCCTCGAGCGCGCGGCATCGACGCTCCTCCCCTCGGTGCGTGGTACCTCGATCGACACGCTTCGCCATCTGGGCGTGCGCAAGGAATCGTCGGGCTACGCGCTCGCGCCATATCACACCTCCGGTGATCCGATCGATCTCCTGCTCGGGAGCGAAGGCACCCTCGCCTTCATCACGGCCGTCGAGGTGCGACTCACCCCGCGTCCCGGTGCGACCGCGGTGCTCCTCGCGGGATTCGACACCCTCGAGACCGCGGCGCAGGCAGCGGTGGGGCTCGCCGACCACGGGGCGAGCGCGGTCGAGCTCCTCGATCGCTCCTTCCTCGAGATCGCCGCGACTGACGGGGCGACGCTCCCGGTGACGCCGTCGCTCGAGGCGGTGCTGTTGATCGAGATCGAGGGCGTGGATGCCGCCGCGGCACAGGGCGAGGCCGAGCGACTCGCTGTGTGGTGTCGCACCGCCGGGGCCACGCAGGTCGTCCTTTCCACCGATGCCTCGTCGCGCGAGGCGCTCTGGCAGCTGCGGCACGCTGCGAGCCCGATCCTCGCGCGACTCGCCCCACGGTGGGAGAGTCTGCAGCTCATCGAGGACGGCTGTGTGCCGCCGGCGCACTTCGCGACCTATGTGCGTGGCGTACGCGCGGCGCTCGCCCGCGCCCGCTGTCGCGGGGTGATCTTCGGACACGCGGGCGACGCGCACGCGCATGTGAACCTCCTCGCCGATCTCACCGACCCCACCTGGCGCGCGCGCTGCGAGCAGGTCCTGACCGAGGTCACCGCGCTCGTGGCGCAGCTCGGCGGGACCGTGGCCGGCGAACATGGGGACGGCCGACTCCGCACCCCGCTCCTCCCACAGCTCTGGCCGTCGGAGACCCTCGCCCTCTTCGCCGCGGTGAAGTCGACCTTCGACCCCGACGGGATCCTGAATCCCGGGGTGAAGGTGGCAGCGCCGGGCGCCCGTCCGCTCGAGGCGATGAAGGTCGATCCCGCCCTCGCCCCTCTGCCGGCGACCGCCCGCGAGGCGCTCGATGCCATCACGCGCGAGCGGGGGTGGGCGCGGCACCGGCTCGATCTTATCCCGACGGCGCCGTAACCGGGTCAGCCCTCCGACCTGACGCCCCGCCGGTCTAGACCTCCCCCGCTATCTTTCTCGCTCGACCTCAGCCTCTCTCGCGATGCCGCACTTCTATACCGAGCCCCGGATCACCGTCCTCGCGCGCCCCCAGTTCGCCGAGCCGGATCACCTGCCCGTGCAGTGGATCGGCGAGGGGACCGATGGCGAGCGGCTCGCGGAGTTCGCGGGACGGCTCTGCTACATGAGCCAGAAGAACCCGGCGAATCGCACCACGCGTGACTATCTCGAGAACATCAAGAAGCAGGGGCACGGCTCGGTGCTCGAGCATGCGAACTACTCACTCCTGCTCGAGGGGATCAGCCGCTCGTTGACGCACGAGCTCGTGCGGCACCGCGCGGGGTTCGCGTACTCGCAGCTCTCACAGCGCTATGTCGATGAGTCGGATGCGGCGTTCGTGGTGCCGCCAGCGATCATCGGGGATCAGGCGCTCATTTCGGCCTGGAAGACGCAGATCGAGAGCGCGCAGACGACGTACGTCGCGCTCGTGGAGCAGCTGATGACGCGCTATCAGTGGGTGGACGACAAGGTCCACCGCCGGAAGATGGCGCGTGAGGCGGCCCGCGGTGTGCTGCCGAACTCGACGGAGACGAAGATCGTCGTGACGGGGAACGCGCGGGCCTGGCGCACGATGCTCGAGCTGCGCTCGAGTGAGGCGGCGGAGTTCGAGATCCGCCGCATGGCGATCGCGACCCTTCGCGTGCTGCAGCAGGAGGCGCCGGCCTTCTTCTCGGATTTCGAGATCTATGTCGCGGCCGATCGGGTCGAGGCCGCGCGCATCATCTACCACAAGGTCTGAGCCGAACTCACTCCTCGCAGTCGGCGCCGTCGGCCTCGCGCCTCGCGAGGAGGGCGTCGGAGCCACGGCTCGGACGCGCGACGGGGAGCTCGATGCGCAGGGCGCGCCGCGCCCCTTCGGGCCACTCGACCTGCAAGAGCCCCGCGATCGCCCGACGGATCGCCTGCCCCCCCTCGACGAGCAACTCCGCCGCCGTCTCCTTGAGTAAGGTGAGCGGGATCGCGAGGTCGGCGCGGATCATCTCCCCCGTCGAGGTGTCGCGCCACGCGGTGTCGCCCACGGCGCCCGCCTCTGACGAGATGGTGAGGTCGCGCAACGCATCGGGGCGGCGCTGCACCTTCTGCGCCTCGAGCGAGGCGGCCACGGCGAGCGCGAGCGATTCTGCGGTCGGGGTACCGTAGAGCGTCACGACCTCGCGGCTCGGGGTCTCGAGCGATTCCTCCGACGCGACGGAGTTCACACGCGCGATCGGCACCGCTTCGACCCCTTCCTCCTCCAACTTGACCATGATCTCCAACATCGCCGTCACTCCACCCACTCGTGAGGCACAGGCCTGATGTCGGGCCCCTCCGACATCGCACGACGCTGCACTATCCCTCTTACCCCACATCCCTGGAAATCGTCACCGGGATCGCGTCAGAGCTTCCACTGCTTGAGGGTCCCGAGCGCGCTCCCGAGCGCGCTCCGCTCCTCGTCGGAGGTCGCGGTCGCGAGGAGCATCTCGTAGGTCCCGATCGCGAGCTTCATCGCCACCGGATCGTTCTCGGCGCTCGCGACGCTCGCCGCGTTGTCGGCCAAGGCGGCGTGGGCGAGCTTGTCGTCCGGGAAGCGGGTGGTGACCTGATGCCACCGCTGCATGCGGCCACGCGGGGCGGACTCGGTGAGCGCCCAGAGATGCCAGGCGCCGCGATTCGTCGGGTCGGCGGCCATCGCGCGCGCCGCGATCTCCCCCACCACGCCGGGGCCCCGTCCGGTCAGCCAGTAGGCATTCGCGAGCGCGACGAGCACCGCGGCGTTCTCCGGCTCGCGCTCCACCACGCGCTCGTACACCGGACCGGCGACCTCGTGCATCTCACGATAGGGCTCGACGGCGGCGATCAATGCGGCGGTGTCGCTCGTCTCGGCGCAGACGGCGTCAAGACGGGCGAGGAGCTTGGGGATGTCGGCGTCGACGTGGTAGTCGCGCACGATGGCGGCGACCGTCGATTTCGGGGTGCTGGCGACCATACGATGGAAGCTAGCGGCGCGGCGGGATCCGGACCCCACCGGCGCTGGAAAGGGTTGCGCTCCACCGGGGGTTGCCGCAGTTTCCAGAGACCGCCCGATGCGGTGAGGCCGTTGCCCACCCCACCGGTTGCGCTCCCAGACAATCCCCCGCCCGCGCATCTCGCGCGGCGACCCCCGGCGACCATGCCGGGTTCCGGCCGGATCCGTCAGGACGCTCGCTCCACATTTTTTTGTTCGCTGGATCGCGGCCGCCGTACCGCAACGACCCTCCGGGTCCCTATCCACTCTGCATGACCGAACGTCGTCGTCCGCCCAGCCGTGGGCGTGGTGCGCGCCCGAACGCCGGGTCCACCTCGGACGCTCCGCCGCAAGACATCGATCCCTACCGCGACGCCGCGGCACCCGCTGCACCGGCTTCGTCGGATGCGCCGGTGAAGCGCCCACGGGGACGCCCCCGCAAGGTGCAGCCCCCCGAGGGGGAGGCGCCGCCGGTGAAGCGCCCGCGGGGTCGCCCGCGGAAGGTGCGTCCCCCCGAGGAGGGTGGGACGACCGCGAGTGCCCCCGCGCCGGAGCCCCCGGCGCCCCGAGCGATGGCCAGCGAGCCCGTTACCCAGACCTCAGGCGAGGTCGAGACCTCGCGGTACGAGGGGCAGCCCCCCCGTGAGGGGAACGGCCACCGCGCGGATCGACCCGAGGGCGCGCCGCAGGAGGGACGCCCCTTCCGCCCCTGGCAGGACCGCGGGGATCGGGGCGACCGTGGGGATCGCGGCAACCGATTCGACCGGAAGGATCACAATGGTCGCCGGGGCCGCCGTCCGCGGGGCCGTGGGCGCGGGGGACGCAATGGGGGCGGGTTCGACCGCTTCGAACGGCACGGTAATGGCCAGCCGCAGGAGGGCGGGGAGTTCCGCGAGTCCGCGCCGCATGCACCGCCGCAGCCCCTCGTGGTCGATGGGGAGACGACAGGGTGGTTCGACCAGGCGCGCGATGCGGGGTTCATCCGCCGCCCCGAGTTCAGCTATCTCAATGAGCCCGGCGACGCGTATGTCCCGGCCTACTTCGTCCGGCAGTTCGGGCTCCGTCGTGGCGATGCGATCGTGGCGCGCACCGGCCATGATCACCGCGGACGGATCGTCGTCGCGGAGATCGTCTCCATCAATGGGAGCGAGCCACAGGAAGGAACACGTCGCGCCGATTTCCAGGCGCTGACGGCGTCTTACCCCGAGCGACACCTCCGCCTCGAGACAGGGAGCCCCGCGAAGGGTGGCCCTGAACTCACCCGCCGCGCGATCGATCTCATCGCACCGATCGGCTATGGCCAGCGTGCGCTCATCGTCGCGCCGGCCCGCGCCGGCAAGACGATGCTCATGCAGGCGATCACCGAGGGGATCGCGACCAATCACCCGAATGCCAAGCTCCTGATCCTCCTCGTGGACGAGCGTCCTGAGGAAGTGAGCGAGGCGATCTCCTGGGGCGTCGGTGAGGTCGTGGCCTCGAGCTTCGACCAGCCCGCCAAGCGGCACGTCGAGGTGGTGGAGATGGTGATCGAGCGCT
>VHBP01000057.1 GCA_016871915.1 Gemmatimonadota bacterium | reverse complement strand
GGTGAAGTCGAGGTACGCGGTGCCCTCGGTATCGTAGAGATGGACCTCTGCCCCGCGCACGAACTCCATCGGGGCGCGGCGGTAGAGCCCCACGAGGGCATCGGTGACGGCGGTGAGTGACGCGGTCATACAGAGCTCCGAGCGGAAACGAGTGGTGCAGAAGCGGTGGCTACGCGCGCGGCATCACTCAGTGCGATCGTAGTTCCTATCGCGGGATCGGTGATCCCAGCGATCGGGGCGATGCGGACGCGGCGCACGCCAGCGTGCAGCGTGACGAGGGCGGCTTCGAGCTTGGCGCGCATCCCACCTTGGGCGATACCGCGTGCGATGAGGGCGTCGATCGCGGCGCGGTCGAGTGCGGGAATCGTGTTGCCCTCTTCCATCACCCCGGGGACATCGGAGACGAAGCAGAGTTCGTCGGCGCCGAGTGCTTCGGCGATGGCCGCGGCGGCATCGTCGCCGTTGACGTTGAGGCCGGCGCCTTCTGCGGAATCGCGATCACGTGCAAGCGGGGAGATGAAGGGGGTCCATCCCGCCGCGAGGAGATCCCGGAGCAGCGCGGCATCGGCACGCACCTCACAGCCGACGCGGCCATAGGTGGGATCGGTGATGCGGGCGGTGAGGAGCTGTGCGTCTTCTCCGCTGATGCCGACGGCACGAAGTCCCGCGGTGAGCCCCTGCGCGACGAGGCGCTTGTTCACGGTGCCGGAGAGAACCATGCGCACCGCATCGAGATCCTCCGGGCGCGTCACGCGGCGCCCATGCACGAAGACGGGTTCGACCCCCATCGCGCGCTGGAGCGCGGTGACCTCATCGCCTCCGCCGTGGACGATGATGAGCTGCGTCTGTGGCGCCGCTGCGGCATCGCGGAGGAGCTGAGGGAGTTCAGGGGCAGACTGTGCGCGGCCACCGAGCTTGATGACACGGATCATCGCGGGAGCCCCAACGTTTCCTCGAGCCCCAGCATCAGATTCGCGTTCTGGAGCGCCTGCCCGGCCGCCCCCTTCACCAGGTTATCGATCGCACTGAAGAGCTGGAGCATCGGGGTGCGCGTATTCGCGACGGGGCGCGCGGTGATGCGCGCCACATTGCGATGCTGCACCTGCCGGAGCTCGGGTAGCTCATCGGCGATCTCGACAAAGGGCTCGTTCGCGTAGCGCGTGCGATAGAGCGCCAGCGCATCGTCGAGTGGAGCGCGCAGCGGGACGGTGATCGTCGAGAGGATCCCGCGCGCCACGGGGAGGAGATGCGGCGTGAAGAGCAGATCGCAGCGTGCACCCATCTCCTGCACACAGGCGAGCATCTCGTTGAGATGGCGATGCGTGTTCCCTACCCCGTACGCACGAAAGTTCTCGGTCACCTCACCGAAGAGGAGATCGAGTCGCGGGGTGAGGCCGGCGCCGGTGACGCCACTCGCAGATGCGATCTGCACCGCGCCGTCGGGTGCGATGAGGTCGTGCTCGATCAGGGGCGCGAGTGCCAGGAGGACCGAGGTGGGATAGCATCCCGGGTTCGCGACGGTATGTGCGCCCTTCACCTGATCGCGGCGGAGTTCGGTGAGGCCGTACGGGACGCCCTCGCTCGCGCCATTCCCGATGCGGAGATCGTGCGAGAGGTCGACGACCTTTGCGCCGGCATCGCGCGCGCGCGCGACCCATCGAGCGGAGGCGCCGTGCGGAAGGGCGGTGAAGATCAGCGTGGCGTCGGCGAGCTTGGCCGCTTCGGTGGCCTGGAAGGTGATCGAGCGGCCGAACGGCAACGCGAGCGATTCGCCCTGTTGGGCGTTCGCGGTCGCGAAGGCGAGGTCGAGATGGGGATGCGTGGCGATGAGGGCGCAGAGCTCGCGCCCGGCGTACCCCGAGGCCCCGAGGACCCCGACTGGAATTTTATGCACGAATTAATCATATTTATGCTTTGGTGGGTGGTCAAGGTCGGGTTTGGGGTGGGACTCCCCTGCCCTCCCTCGTGGCCTCCCGGTGTGACGGTAGGGTAGACTCGTGGGAACGTGAGGAGGATGGGGTGACGGGACCGAAGCGTGCCAGGCAGCAGGCGATCCTCGAGGCGATCGCCGAACGACCGATCGGGAGTCAGGAGGAGCTCCGGCAGCTCCTCCTGCGCCAGGGGTTGGATGTCACCCAATCCACCCTCTCGCGCGACCTCCGCGACCTCCGCATCGCCCGCGTCCCCACCGCGAGCGGGGTGCGCTATGTGGTGAGCGAGCCCGCAAGCGAAGATGCCCAGCGAGCGAGTCTCGCAGCGATCCTCCCGCAGCTCTTCTCGAGCATCGAGGGAGTCGGCGTCCTCGTCGTCCTCAAGACCGTCACCAGCGGTGCTCAACCCGTCGCGTTGGCACTCGATCGCGAACCCACCCCGGACATCCTCGGCACGATCGCCGGCGATGACACCATCCTCCTGATCTGCCGTAGCGAACAGGCCCGCGAGCGCGTCGTTCGGCGCCTGACGCAGCTCGCCAAGCGCCCCTAAAGCACCCCGCCGCACCCTTCCGGCGCCTCGGTTTCCGCCCCGCGCCTTCCCTTCTCCACCGCTCCCTGAATATTCCGCATAATCATGCGTTCTGACCTGACCCCTGACCCCTCCGACCTGACCCCTGGTTCCCATAAGCTCTGGGGCGGTCGCTTCGCCGGGGGCCCTGCCCCGGAGCTCGAGGCGGTCAATCGGTCGATCACCGTCGACCTCCGCCTCTGGCCCTTCGATATCCAACTCTCCAAGGCCTGGGCCTCCGGGCTCGGCGCCGCCGGGGTGCTCCGCCCCGATGAGGTCACTGCGATTCGTGAGGGGTTGGACCGGGTCGGGCAGCGCATCGCCGATGGCGAGCAGCCGATTCAGTCGGACGAGGACGTGCACACCTTCGTCGACCGTCTGCTTCATCAGGAGGCGGGTGAGCCTGCTGGGCGGCTGCATACCGGCCGCAGCCGCAACGATCAGGTCGCGACCGGGGCGCGCCTCTGGACCCTCGACGCACTCGCCAAGCTCGACGCCGAGCTCAAGACCCTGCTCCAGGTGCTGATCGATCAGGCCGAGTCGCAGATCGATGCGATCATGCCGGCGTACACGCATCTCCAGCGCGCGCAGCCGGTGTCCGCGGCGCACTGGTTGCTCTCGCACGTCTGGGCGCTCGGGCGGGATCGTGATCGTCTCGCCGCCGCGCGCCGCACCGCTTCGGTGCTCCCCCTCGGCTCCGGCGCCATCGCTGGTTCCGCCTTCGCCGTGCCGCGCGAGATGTTGCGCGCCGAGTTGGGGTTCGAGCGCATCTCACCGAATTCGATCGATGCCGTCGGCGATCGTGACTTCATCGCCGATACGCTCTACGCGATCACGATGCTCGGCGTCCACTGCTCGCGGTTAGCTGAGGATCTGATCTTGTATGGGTCGAGCGAGTTCGGCTTCGTGCGGTTCGGTGATGCCTATTCGACCGGTTCTAGCATGATGCCGCAGAAGCGGAACCCGGATGCGTTGGAGTTGGCGCGTGGGGCAGGGGGCCGCACGATCGGCGATCTGGTCGCGTTGTTGGCGACGGTGAAGGGGTTGCCGAGTGGGTACAACAAGGATCTGCAGGAGGACAAGCGGATCTTGTTTCAGGCGGTCGATCTGATGGGTCTTTTGCTGCCAGCTGTGGCTGGGAGTGTGGCGACGCTGAGGTTCGACCGGGCGCGGATGCGCGCGGCGGTCACCGGCGGCCTTATGGCGACCGATCTTGCCGATTATCTGGTGCGGAAGCGGGTGACCTTCCGGGACGCCCATGGGTCGGTGGGGCGATTGGTGCGGGAGGCGGAGGAGGCGGGGGTCGAGTTGTGGGACCTCCCGTTGGAGCGGTTCCAGGCGGCGCATGCGGAGTTCAGCGCCGACATCCTCGAGGAGTTGAAGCCGGAGAAGTCATTGTCCCATAGGGAGATACCTGGTGGGACTGGGCTCGAGGCGGTGAAGGCACAGCTCAGGGCGGCGCGGGCGTCGATCGGGTAGTCGTAGACTTTTTTGGGAGCAGAAAAGCTGGTCGGGCCGCGGTTGCATTGGCCTGATTCGCCAGCCCGTGCTAAATTATCCTCATTCTTGAGAATAATTTTGCAGGAGAACGATGCGGGCGATTACCTCCCAAACGGCTGCTCAGGTCCTCCAAATCACCCCGAAACAGCTCGATAATCTGCTGTTGAGGATAGGTGAGGTAGCCTCGAATTCGGAAAGCGGCTCAAAAGGCCGCCAGGGCCGCGAGCGGAGGATTCCGATCAAAATCCTACCGGAACTCGCCCTGACACTGGAGCTAGTGGACGGACTTGGGGTCGGGCTCCGCGATGGGTATCGGATTGCCTCAGAGCTCTGTTCCGGGCGGGATCATGAGTTCGGGCACCTCACCCTCGGCGCCGACCTCGACGGACTCAGAGACCAGATCGACCAGCGGCTCGCCGCGGCAATCGAGACCACGGTGCGCGCCAAGCGGGGACGGCCAACCGTCCGAGGGTAAAAAGAAAAGCGCCCGGCGCTCTCACGAGCTCCGGGCGCTCCCCGATTGTGCCGGCGGTGGTTACGAAACCTTCGAGACGTTCTCGGCGGCCGGACCCTTCTGGCCCTGCACGATGTCGAACTCGACGGTGTCGCCCTCAGCGAGCGACTTGAAGCCGGAACCCGAGATCGCGCTGTAGTGCACGAAGCAATCCTTGGTCCCGTTGTCCGGGGTGATGAACCCGAAGCCCTTCGCATCATTGAACCACTTCACCTTGCCGGTCGTACGCATTCCCTACTCCTGATTTTGTTGATTGCTGACAGGAGCGGAACGCACCGGCCCTGCTGCACAATCGAGACCGCGGGACAAATAGGATCCCCCGCGCTGGACCGACCCCCAGACAGTCTGGGGGACCCTGAAAAGCTATGCGCGGTCGGGAAGGGGCGCAAGGGGGCTGAAGGCTGGAGGCTCAAAGCTGGAAGCAAGAAGCGCAAACCAGATTGTCGCGCGACCGCTTTAAGCTTTCAGCCTTAAGCCTCCAGCGTCTTATTCCACAACCCTATACCCCACAACGAAATACGGCGTATCTCCAAAACAAGAGGTCGGCACCCCGCGGTGCTCCTCATACTCCACCGCGACCCGCCCCCGCCCCATGTCGGCTGAGAGAGCCGAGGCGAGGGAGTCGGCCCGGATGGTGAAGGTGAAGATCTGGGGGGAGACCCCAGGCGCGGTGGCCATCGCGAGCTCCCCCTCCCAGGTCTTACAAAGCCACCCCTTCCGGGAGAGCTTCTGCAGATACCCGGTCCGGGTCCCGCTCGAATAGGTATAGGAGAGGGTGATCGTCGCCCAGAGCGCAAAGATGGCGGACGGGATCAGCACCAACCCGGCGAGGGTGACGGCGATCCAGTGGCGACGGACGAAACCGGGTGAGGTCATGAGGGGAACGTTTGCAAGGGAGTTGGGGAGGGAGAGGCGCCGGTGACCGCAGCCGGTGACCGCGGAACCATTGGAGCTGGGAGCGCCCGACCCCTCATATTGTACCCGTATCGGGAGGCGCCCGGACATCCCGGGTCGCCCAACCCCCAGCCATCGCCGATCGTGACCACCCCGTTCAAACCCCGCCGCCAGACCGTCACCGCCAAGGTCGGCGGCGTCCTCGTCGGTTCGGCGCACCCGATCGTGGTGCAGTCGATGACGAACACCGACACCGCGGATGCCGCCTCGACCGCTGAGCAGGTCGCGGCGCTCGCGGCGGCGGGCTCACAGATCGTCCGCGTCACGGTCAACAACGATGAGGCCGCCGCGGCGGTCCCGGAGATGGTGCAGCGCCTCACCGATATGGGGGTCACCGTCCCGATCGTCGGTGACTTCCACTACAACGGCCATCTCCTCCTGCGGAAATTCCCGAAGACGGCGGAGCTCCTCGCCAAGTACCGCATCAATCCCGGCAACGTCGGCACGCGCCACCGCGACGACAACTTCCGCACCATCGTCCAAGTCGCGGTCGACTACCAGAAGCCGGTGCGCATCGGGGTGAACTGGGGCTCACTCGATCAAGATCTGCTCACGCAGATGATGGACGACAACGCGAAGCTCGCGGAACCGCTCGACGCCAAAGAGGTCTACTTCGAGGCGATGCTGACCTCGGCGCTCCGCTCAGCCGCACTCGCCGAGGAGACGGGACTCCGGCACGATCAGATCCTGATCTCAGCGAAGATCTCAGTGGTGCAGGATCTGCTGACGGTCTACCGCCGACTCGGCGCGCGCTGCGATTACCCGCTGCACCTCGGACTCACCGAAGCGGGGCTCGGCACCAAGGGGGTGGTCGCGACCACAGCCGCGCTCTCGCTCATCCTCGCCGAAGGGATCGGCGACACGATCCGTGTCTCACTCACGCCGCGCCCTGGCGGCGATCGCACCGAAGAGGTGGTGGTCGCACAGCAGATCCTGCAGTCGCTCGGGCTTCGCTCCTTCACGCCGCAGGTCACCGCGTGCCCAGGGTGCGGGCGCACGACGTCGACCTTCTTCCAGCAGATGGCGGAGGACATCCAAACCTATCTGCGTGAGCAGATGCCGGTCTGGCGTCAGTCGCATCCGGGGGTGGAGGAGATGAAGGTCGCGGTGATGGGGTGCGTGGTGAACGGGCCCGGTGAGTCGAAGCACGCGAACATCGGGATCTCGCTCCCCGGGACGTTCGAGGAGCCAAAGGCGCCGGTCTATGTGGATGGCGCGCTGCGCGTGACGCTCAAGGGCGACAAGATCGTGCCGGAGTTCCTGGAGATCCTGAACGCGTACGTCGCGAAGACGTATCCGGCGAAGTAAGACTCCCGCGCCGTGTGAGGCGGCGCCTCTGCGGCGCTAGAGCGCCTGCACCTCATCGCGCAGCATCGCGAGCTCGCTGATGATCGGCGCCGAGTAACCGGTGGCGATGGCCGTGAGCAGTTCGCTGTACCAGGCGAGGGTCGCCTCGCGTCCACCGGCGATGCGACCCCAGACACTCCCGGGATCGATCGTGCGCGTGAGATCGGCGTGGAGCGTGCCAAGCTGGTGGAGCATCGCCGCGGCGGCGACCCACTTGGCGCTCGCGCTTGCGGTGCGGATGCGCATGAGTTGATCGGCGCGGATCTCGTCGCGCGTGAGCTCGCCTCCATCGGCGTCGAAGCGGCGCTGCGTAACCTCGAGCGCCAACACCAACACCTCGGCCCCGAACTTGGCGCCGATGCGCTCGTCGAGGAGCTCGGCGCTCCACGCCTCGAGTCGACCGTCCTGCACGACGTCGTGAAGGATCCCCGCGACGACCTCATCCTCGCTGCGATCGTAGCGGGTGAGGATCACCGCGACGGTGGCCGGCTGCGTGAGATACGGCGCCCGCGTCCCTTGGCGCACGCGGCGATCGTGATGCTTGGCCGCGAAGGCGAAGGCGTGGGTGATGCGATCCGAGTAGCCGGGGATCATGCGTGGCGCCTCACGGCTGACGGGGACGATGGCGAGGTCAACGGAGGATGTGACGACTGAGGGCGAGATCGAGCAGGGTGAGGGCGAGCCCCTGCACCATGATACCGCATCCGGCGCCGACGAGCCCCATCCGGCGCCCGAGCTGCCAGCCACAGATCGCGAGGGTGAGTCCGATCCCCACATAACCGACATCGAGCCCGATGTTGAGCCAGACGAAGCGATCGAGGGCGACGGCGCCGGCGAGATCGCGCTCACGAAGGCCATAGCGCGCACTGAGCGAGATGAGTGCGTCAATCGCACCCCAGGCGATGGTCTGGATCGCGAAGTGCGTGATGAGCGGGGAGGTGACGTCGCGCCAGCGCACGTAGGCGATGAGTGCGGTGCCAACGACGATGCTGAGGAGCGCCCAGACGAGGAGCCAGGCGAGGTGGAGACTCTCGCGCGCGAGGAGGGCGTCGGCCCATTGGCCGTTGAGATCCATGACGGGAATCTAGGGGAAAGCCAAAGGGGCGGGACGCTCTCGCGTCCCGCCCCTTCGTTCACCCATCAGCGAGGGGTGCGAGCCGAGGCTCGCACGGACTCACTCGACGGTGATGACACCCTTCATGTTCATCGCGAGGTGCGGGGTGCAGTTGAACGGATACTTGCCCGCCGGGATGCCCGCGAACGAGATGGTGACCGACTCGCCGGCGTTGAGCATCATGTTCGACGAGAGCTCGGCCATCTTCGCGGAGAAGTTGGCATCGAGCTGCTTCTTGACGTCAGCCGAGAGGGTCGCGCCCTCGAAGGCGACGTTGTGCGGGCCACCCGAGACGAAGACGTACTTCACGGCGTCGCCTGTCTTGACGGTGAGGTTGGCCGGCTCGTAGCGATAGCCCTTCTCATCGCCGATCATCTTGATCTCGTGCGTGGTGCCGGTGACGGTGGCCGGCGCGGCCGCAGGCGCGGTCTCGACGGCGGGCGCGGCCGCCGTCTCCTCGGCCGGGGCAGACTCGGACTTACCGC
>VHBP01000056.1 GCA_016871915.1 Gemmatimonadota bacterium | reverse complement strand
ACCCCGAAGGGCGAGACCGAGCTCTCGCCGGAAGAGAAGCTCCTCACCGCCATCTTCGGCGAGAAGGCGAAGGACGTGAAGGATTCGTCCCTCAAGGTCTCCCCGGGGGTCGAGGGCGTCGTCATCGACGTCAAGATCTTCTCGCGTGTCGAGGACCAGATGGTGGAGAAGGACCGCGGCGAGCGCATCGGCGAGGTCCGTCGCCTCGAGGGCGAGGAGAAGGTGCGCGTGAACGACGTGCGCGATGAGGAGATCAAGGCGCTCCTCGCCGGGCAGAAGGTGGCGCTCGCGCTGCAGAACGGGACGGTGGAGGAGGCGATCCCTGCGGGGATCGTCCTCACCGAGGCGATGCTGCGCGACCTGCGCCTCATCACCCTCGACCTCAAGACCTTCCGCGTCGAAGACAAGAAGGTCAACGCCGCGATCCGTGAGATCATCGACTCGGCCGACGCCATCAAGGCGAGGATCGAGGAGCATGCGGAGGAGCGGATCGACCGCATCCTCCAGCCCGATGAGCTCCCGCCGGGCGTGATCCAGCTCGTGAAGGTCTATCTGGCGGAGAAGCGCAAGATCTCCGTCGGCGACAAGATGGCCGGCCGTCACGGCAACAAGGGCATCGTGGCGCGCATCGTGCCGGAAGAGGACATGCCGTTCCTCCCCGATGGGCGGCCGGTGGACATCGTCCTCAACCCGCTCGGCGTGCCGTCCCGCATGAACGTCGGCCAGATCCTCGAGACCCATCTCGGGTGGGCCGCGAAGATCCTCGGCTTCTATGCGAAGACCCCGGTCTTCCAGGGCGCCAACGAGCGCGAGATCGGGCTCTGCCTACGTCTCGCCGGGCTCGAGTGGGTCAAGGGCTCGCTGCGTCTCGACGCCGCCACGCCGGCGCCGTCGGCCGACGAGCTGCGCAACATCCTCGAGGCGCTCCGTCCCTCGCCCGAGGAGGGCGAGAAGGTGGAGCTCCTGCACGATGCGAACCTGAACGACCTCTCGGCCCGTGGGATGACCGCCGAGGCGAAGGACGTCGCGGGACGCATCTACGACTACCTCGTGGCGGCAGCGAAGGAGTTCGCCGAGCGCGAGGCGGTCGCCATGCGCCATGCGATCACGCACCACGAGGCGGAGCTCGCCTCGGATGAGACCTCGGCGGCGCAGAAGGCCGAGCTCAAGAAGGCGATGAAGGAGCTCGAGAAGCGCGCGGCGCTCGATGCCGCTGGCCTCCTCGAGGCGATGGGGCATCCGGCGCTCGCCGGGATGCTCGGCAAGAAGAGCGAGGCCGACGTCGATGCGGCGGCGGTCGAGCTCATCACCGCCGGCGGCTTGCTGCCGGGCGGCAAGATCCGCCTGCGCGACGGACGGACGGGCGAGTCGTTCGCCAATCCGGTCACCGTCGGGCAGGTCTACATGCTGAAGCTCAGCCACCTCGTGGACGACAAGATCCACGCGCGCAGCATCGGCCCGTACAGCCTCGTCACGCAGCAGCCACTCGCCGGCAAGGCGCAGTTCGGCGGTCAGCGCTTCGGCGAGATGGAGGTCTGGGCGCTCGAGGCCTACGGCGCGGCGCACACGCTGCAAGAGATCCTCACGGTCAAGTCGGACGACGTGAACGGTCGCAGCCGCGTGTACGAGGCGATCGTGAAGGGGCAGAACCTGCCGGAGCCGGGCACGCCGGAGTCGTTCAACGTGCTCGTGAAGGAACTGCAGGCGCTTGGCATCCACGTGACCATGGATTCGCACGCCGAGGGCGGCGCGTTCTCGGCCCAGGGCGAGGAGTAAGACGATGATCGACTTCCGAAGCGCACGCGAGAAGGCGGCCTCCGCCTTCGATTACATCCGGGTCCGCATCGCGGCCCCGGAGGAGATCCGTGGTCCCCGGGATCCCAAGGAGCGGGAGCGGCTGGAGATGGCCGGCCTCCGGTCGTGGTGGTCGTGGGGCGAGGTCACCAAGCCGGAGACGATCAACTATCGGTCGTTCAAGCCGGAGAAGGATGGCCTCTTCTGCGAGAAGATCTTCGGCCCCGTGAAGGACTGGGAATGTCATTGCGGGAAGTACAAGCGGATCCGCTACCGCGGGGTGATCTGCGACCGCTGCGGCGTCGAGGTGACGCTCAGCAAGGTCCGGCGCGATCGCATGGGCCACATCGAGCTCGCCGTCCCGGTGGCGCACATCTGGTTCTTCAAGACGCTGCCGAGCCCGATGGGGAACGTCCTCGATCTCACGCTCCGTGACCTCGAGAAGGTGATCTACTACTCGAACTACGTCGTCATCGATCCGGGCGAGCAGGAGGTCCGGGCGAACGACCTGCTCGACGAGGAGCAGTTCCTCACGCTCAAGCAGAAGGCGAAGGCCGAGGGCGACAGCGCCTTCCTGGCCGACATCGGCGCGCCCGCGGTGCGCGAGCTGCTCAAGCGGCTCGACGTCGACGCGGTCGCCGAAGAGCTGCGCGCGGGGGTCCTCGTGGAGACCTCGCAGGCGAAGAAGAAGGCGATGCTCAAGCGCCTCAAGATCGTCGACGCCTTCCGGAATTCTGGCGACGCGCAGGGGCTGCGCAACAAGCCGGAGTGGATGATCCTCGACGTCGTCCCGGTGATCCCGCCCGACCTGCGGCCGCTCGTGCCGCTCGACGGTGGGCGTTTCGCGACCTCGGACCTGAACGATCTCTACCGGCGCGTCATCAACCGCAACAACCGCCTCACCAAGCTCATCTCGCATCGCGCGCCGGAGGTCATCCTCCGGAACGAGAAGCGCATGCTGCAGGAGTCGGTGGACGCGCTCTTCGACAACGGCCGTCGCTCCAAGGCGATCCGTGGTCGTGGGAAGCGGCCGCTCAAGTCGCTCTCCGACATGCTCAAGGGCAAGCAGGGGCGGTTCCGTCAGAACCTCCTCGGCAAGCGCGTCGACTACTCGGGTCGCTCGGTCATCGTCGTGGGCCCGGAGCTCAAGCTGCACCAGTGCGGGCTCCCGAAGGCGATGGCGCTTGAGCTGTTCAAGCCGTTCATCATCCACAAGCTCGTGGAGCATGGCATCGCCGAGACGGTGAAGCGCGCCAAGAAGATCGTGGAGCGCGAGTCGTCGGAGGTCTTCGAGATCCTCGAGGAGATCATCCGCGACCATCCGGTGCTCCTGAATCGCGCGCCGACGCTCCACCGTCTGGGCATCCAGGCGTTCGAGCCGGTGCTCGTCGAAGGGAAGGCGATCCGCATCCATCCGCTCGTCTGCGCGGCGTTCAACGCCGACTTCGACGGCGACCAGATGGCGGTGCACGTGCCCCTCTCGTACGAGGCGCAGCTCGAGGCGCGTGTGCTCATGCTCTCCTCGAACAACATCCTCAAGCCTTCCGATGGCCGCCCCGTCGCGGAGCCGTCGCAGGACATCGTGCTCGGCTGCTATGTTGCGACCAAGGCGCCGGCAGGCTTCGACGCCCTGGTGAAGGATGCCAAGGCGCAGGCCAAGCTCCGTACCTTCGGGTCGGCCGCCGAGATCGAGATGGCGATGGCGCTCGGCCAGCTCGGCGTGCACTCCGCGGTGCGATACCGCGCACGCACCATGGAGGGCGGTACCGCCTGGGTCACCACGACCGCCGGTCGCGTGCTCTTCGACGGGATCGTCCCGCCGGAGCTGCCGTTCCAGAACCGGGAGATGAAGAAGAAGGTCCTTGGCGAGCTCGTCTTCGAGTCCTATCGCAAGGCGGGACTCGCCGGCACCGTCGCCTTCCTCGATCGCCTGAAGGAGTTCGGCTTCCGCAACGCGACCCGTGGCGGTGTCTCGATCGGGATCGAGGACCTCGAGATCCCGGTGGAGAAGGAGACGATCCTCGAGGAGGCGACCACGCGCGTGGCGCGCTTCCAGCGCGCCTACCAGACCGGCAACATCACGAACGGCGAGCGCTACAACAAGGTCATCGATACCTGGACGCACGCGAACAACGACATCGCGGACGCGATGGTGAAGCGCATGCGCGAGTCGAAGGACGGCTTCAACACCGTCTTCATGATGTTCGACTCGGGCTCCCGTGGCTCGCGCGACCAGATCCGTCAGCTGGCCGGCATGCGCGGCCTGATGGCGAAGCCGCAGAAGAAGCTCACCGGCGGCATCGGCGAGATCATCGAGAACCCGATCAAGTCGAACTTCCGTGAGGGGCTCTCGGTCCTCGAGTACTTCTCGTCCACGCACGGCGCCCGCAAGGGCCTCGCGGACACGGCGCTCAAGACCGCCGACGCCGGCTACCTCACCCGCCGCCTCTGCGACGTCGCGCAGGATGTGACGATCACCGAGGAGGATTGCGGGACGGTGATGGGGCTGGAGATCGCCGCGCTGAAGGAAGGCGAGGACATCATCGAGCCGTTGGCCGAGCGCATCGTCGGGATCGTGGCGGCGGAGGATGTCGTCGATCCGCAGCTCCTCGATGAGGCGGGCCGCCCGATGCTGCTCGTCGAGGCGGGGCAGATGATCGACGAGGAGACCGCGCATGCGATCGAGGAGGCGGGGATCGAGACGGTGAAGATCCGCTCGGTGCTTACCTGCGAGGCGAAGCGTGGGCTCTGCCGCATGTGCTACGGCCGCAACCTCGCCACCATGGCGATGGTCGACATCGGCGAGGCGGTTGGCATCATCGCCGCCCAGTCGATCGGCGAGCCGGGCACGCAGCTGACCCTTCGTACCTTCCACATCGGCGGCACCGCGGCGCGTATCGCCGAACAGACCGCCCGCAAGTCGAAGGTCGCCGGCGTGGTCGAGTTCTCGGACCGCCTGATCAGCGTCACCGATCCGGAGGGCCAGCAGGTCGTGACCTCCTACGAGGGCGAGCTCTATGTGCGCGCCTCGAAGGACAAGAACGCCCCGATCATGGCGCGTCTCGCGGTGCCGCTCGGCGCCGTGTTGATGGTCAAGGATGGGGAGATGGTCGCGAAGGAGCAGGTGATCTTCACCTGGGATCCGTATACCAACCCGATCATCGCCGATGTCGGCGGTCAGCTGCGCTTCGTCGACCTCGTCGACGAGGAGACGGTCTCCGAGGAGCTCGACGAGCTCACCGGCCTCCGTCAGCGCGTCGTCGTCGAGGATCGTGAGAAGAAGCTCCACCCGCACATCGAGATCTGGAGCACCAAGGGCGGGAAGGAGAAGAAGGTCCGTGACTTCGTCATCCCGGTGGGCGCGCAGCTCATCGTCGAGGATGGCGCCGAGGTCGCGGCGGGCCAGACCATCGCCAAGATCTCGCGTGAGGCGTACAAGACGCGCGACATCACCGGCGGGCTCCCGCGCGTCGCCGAGCTCTTCGAGGCGCGCAAGCCGAAAGATCCCTCCACGATCTCCGAGATCGACGGCGTGGTCCGCTTCGGGGACATCAAGCGCGGCAAGCGCGAGATCTTCGTGCAGCCCATCGACGGCAGCGGCTCGATCGACGAGACGCAGCAGCCGCAGCTGTACGAGGTCGCCTCGGGCAAGCATCTCCGTGTGCACGAGGGAGATCGCGTGCGCGCCGGTGACCGCCTCAGCGAAGGCCCGGTGAATCCGCATGACATCCTGCGGATCAAGGGCCCGCGCGCGGTGCAGGAGTACCTCCTCAACGAGGTGCAGGAGGTCTACCGCCTGCAGGGCGTGAAGATCAACGACAAGCACATCGGCGTGATCGTGCGCCAGATGCTCCAGAAGGTTCGGGTCGTCGAGTCGGGCGAGACGGAGTTCCTCGAGGGGGAGAACGTCGACAAGGCGGTCTTCCGCGACGTGAACGACAAGGCCAAGAAGAAGAAGGAGCGTCCGGCGGTCTCGGAGCCCCTCCTCCTCGGCATCACCAAGGCCTCGCTCACCACGCAGTCGTTCATCTCGGCCGCCTCCTTCCAGGAGACGACCCGCGTGCTCACCGATGCCGCGATCCGTGGCGCCAAGGACGACCTCCTCGGCCTCAAGGAGAACATCATCATCGGGCACCTCATCCCCGCGGGTACCGGCATGTACCGGTACTCCGACGTGGAGATGGACATCGAGGCGCCGCCCGCGCCGCCGCCGGCTCCGACCTTCGGGGCCTTCGACGGGCTGCCGGACAGCTTCCTCGCGCCGCCGGCCGAGTTGGAGGGCGGGTTCGCCCCGCTCCCCGACGAGGAGTAAGGCGGATCGGATGGACGAGAGGGGGTGTCAGCCAACGGCTGGCGCCCCCTCAGCGTGAGTGGCACATTCCGACGTTCGTTCCTTCCATTCCCCAACCCCCGGATCCCTTCATGGCTGAACACAAGGAAGAGTGGGGCTCACGACTCGGCGTCATCCTCGCTGTCGCGGGCTCTGCGGTCGGCCTAGGCAACTTCCTCCGCTTCCCGGGCCAGGCGGCCGCGAACGGTGGTGGTGCCTTCCTGATCCCCTACTTCTGTGCCCTCTTCCTGCTCGGGATCCCGATCGGGTGGGCCGAGTGGACGATGGGTCGCTACGGCGGCAAGAAGGGGCTTCATGGCGCGCCGATGGTGATGGGCGCGGTCGGGAAGGGGAGCCTCGCGCGCTATCTCGGCGTGCTCGGCGTGCTCATCCCGCTCGGCGTCTCGACGTACTATGTGTTCATCGAGACCTGGACCTTCGCCTACTTCCTCAAGTACCTGACCGGCGGGATCGGGATCGTGCAGGGGACCCCGATCACCGAGCAGACGGCGGCGGCGGGGCAGTTCTATACCTCGATCACCGGGGCGGGGGCTGATGGCTCGCTCTTCACCGGCGATTCGCGCTACACCGTGCTCAGCTGGGTCGTGGTCTTCGCGATCAACATCTTCTTCGTATTCCGCGGGCTCTCGAAGGGGATCGAGAAGTTCGTCTCCTTCGCGATGCCGGTGATGGCGGTCTGCGCCCTGATCGTCTTGGCGCGCGTCCTCACCCTCGGCACGCCGAATCCGGAGATCCCCGAGCAGAACGTGATCAATGGGCTCGGGTACATGTGGAATCCGGACTTCGCCGCGCTCAGCAACTTCAAGACCTGGCTCGCCGCGGCAGGGCAGATCTTCTTCTCCCTCTCCGTCGGCTTCGGCGTGATCATCAACTACGCCAGCTATATGAAGAAGGAAGATGACGTGGCGCTCTCCGGTCTCACCGCGAGCGCGACCAACGAGCTCTTCGAGGTAGGCTTCGGTGGGATGATCACCCTTACCGCCGCCTTCGTCTTCTTGGGGGTGAGTGGGACCGCTGGCGCGGTGGCGACGGGGTCGTTCGGCCTCGGCTTCAATACCCTGCCGGTCGTCTTCGCCCAGATGGGCGCGTTCGAGAACATCATCGGTGCGGTCTGGTTCTTCATGCTCTGGCTCGCGGCGATCACGAGCTCGCTGTCCATGTATGCGCCGGCGGTCGCGCATCTCAAGGAGGCGACAGGGTGGACGCACATGAAGTCCACCGCCACCATCGCCATGATCGGCACCATCGGGGCGATCCTCACCCTCTGGTTCACCGAGGGCGGTGCCTTCTGGTCCACCGTCGACTTCTGGGTCGGGACCTACCTGATCTTCCTCCTCGCGATGGTCCAGATCATCTACTTCGGCTGGGTCTTCGGGATCGATCGCGGGTGGCGTGAGCTCCATCAGGGCGCCTCGATCCAGGTCCCCGCGATCTTCAAGATCGTGATGAAGTACATCGCCCCGGCGTATCTGATCATCGTCTTCGTCGGCTTCACCATCCAGAGCCTCGCCGAGGAGATCACGAAGTCGTGGGCGACGATCGGCGCGCGGGCGGGGATCCTCACCATCTTGGCGATCCTCGTCTATCTCGTCGTGGTGACCTGGGTCGGGGAGCGGCGCCTTCGCGCGGCCGGTCTCGACATCGACGACAACCACCCTGCGGACTGAGGCGCTCCCATGACCACACTCGGTTGGATCTTCATGACCGCCTCCCTCCTGCTGGTCTGGGTGGGCACCTTCTGGTGCTATAAGCGGATCCTCTCCACCCCGCAGGAGGAGAAGGCGCCGTCGGGCTTCGGCGCCTGAGAGGGTAGAGGGCAGCGGTCAGGTGAGAGGGGTCAGGGATCAGGGGGGCGAACGCGCCGTACCTGTCCCTTGACCCCTCTCACCTGACCCCTGCCCCCCAGTTGACCGCGCCCGGCCTCTCCCTGTAAGTTCCGAGGCTCTGTTCCGTGCCGCCCGTCCGGGCGATCCACGTAGAGGCAGAAGGTCGAACAACCCTAGGTACGATGCCGACGATCAACCAGCTCGTCCGGCAGAGCCGCCGCGAGGTCGTTAAGAAGGACAAGGCGCCGGCTCTGAAGGAGAACCCGTTCAAGCGGGGTGTGTGCACCCGCGTGTACACCACCACCCCCAAGAAGCCGAACTCGGCGCTGCGCAAGGTCGCGCGTGTCCGTCTCGTGAACGGCTTCGAAGTCACCGCCTACATCCCGGGCGAGGGCCACAACCTGCAGGAGCACTCGATCGTGCTCATCCGCGGTGGCCGTGTGAAGG